>JBDKJX010000018.1:0-61714 GCA_039796405.1 Pseudomonadota bacterium | reverse complement strand
CAGAAATGCAGTATCGATTTAATCGGCGTTTTGATTTATGCGCCCTTATTCCCCGCATGCTACATGCCTTACTCATTGCTAAGCCTTGCCCGCGTGGGCGATTAACTGAGCAAGAGACATAATCAGGAAGACTTTTATTGGCAAGAACTATGACTACTTTCAGCGAAAGTGGGAAATAGCTGAGAAAAAAAATAGTAAGCAATCGTGGAATTGGGCGGCTTTCTTACTTGGCTTTCTATGGATGCCTTATAGAAAAATGTATCTTTATTCGGCGGTCTTTATCGGCGTAATCGCGGTAGAAACACTTTGCGAGATCGCTTTTGGCGTTTCAAATAGTCTATCCAATGCTATTAGTTTAGGTATTGCCGTTGCCCTTGGTATGCAAGGGAATACTTTGTACAAACTTCACGTAGAAAAGAAAACAAAAGAAATTATTGCAATGAATACGCCGGAGCAAGCAAAAATTGAGCTGGTAAAACAAGGTGGCACAAGTGTTGCGGCAGTCGTTGGATTTTCTGTGGTATTTATTTCAATAATGGTTCTTATCGCGTTTGTTGAGGGATAAGAACCATAATCGAATATGAAAGGGGTAAAGCTCACTGATGTGGGCATGACTCCAGAGCCTTTACCATTCACTGTGCGGCAAGCATTGCGTAGCTATCCCGCGATCCATTCTTTCATATTGCCATGATCAATTTGGTGTTTAGTCGCAGAGTAGAGGTAATTTTAAAACCAGCTACTGGCGTGCACTCGTCAGTATTTCTGCCTGCTGCTTAAGGCTGCCTTGGTACAGTTTTCGGGCGACCGGGCAGCATAATTCCAGCTTATGCGCCTTGTAGCCACGCTGCATCAGGCCATACCACCCTTGAGCGGGCCCTGGCATGAATCCGGCATACGCAAAGCCTGCGCGGCGTAGCTGTTGCATGGCTGCTGGCGTATGTTGGTCTAGGTGCATGCGGAGATAAATCAGGCGATTTTTAGGCATTTGGGCGACTTCATCCACGTTGTCGGGGTGCAAATCAGTCAGTGTCACCTCAATTCGGTGCTCATGGCTTGCCACCGCCATCGGGGCTGGGGGAGCAGTGAAATCTCTTATGGAGTGCGTGCCGAAACTTTGCTCGATAGGGCCAAGCCAGTTTCGGCAGGATAAGGGCCACGGCAAGGCTGGCAAAGGAGAGGGCTGCAAAGGCAGGCAGCCCAGCACCACGCTTTCACGCCACGCGTTGCCAAACGGTGAGGCCACATAATCTAATAGTAAACCCGTGGTTTGGAAGCCCAATGTCTGAGCTAAACGCTGGCTTTGTGCGTGGGATGAGACCTGTTTGATTGTTAACGTACGCAGGCCGCATTCCCGTGCATAGTCTCGCAGGTAAGCTCCCAACGTTGTGGCAATCCCCATGCCACGTGCGCTAGGGTGAACAATATTGAGCGCCAGCTCGGCGCTATCTGGGCAATCCTTATGCATCCATAGCACGGCATGGCCAACAATTTGGCCTTCCACGCAGGCTACAACGGAATACCAGCGCTGTTGCTCGTTATTGCGGCAAATCATTGAGGGCAGATAAACATCCGGATACACATAGCAGTCGCCATACACCGTGCGAAATAGGGCGCTCACTTTGTCGGCATCTTCTGGCACGAAGCGACGGATTGAAACGGCAAATTTGTTCCATTTACTCATGCTGGTCGCTCCGTTTGAACCACATAGGAACGCTGGTCCACCACTCGCAATAACTTGCCTGAGCGAGCATGAAACGTCAGATTGTGAGCCGTGTGGCAAGCGATATCAACGCGCAACAGGTCACTTTGTGACAAGGTATTCATCATTGGGTACTTCTCCAATAAAGCGGCATAAAGCGCTCTCTTCACGGCGTTGCTTAGGCCGCCATCCGGAGCAACTCGCAGAGTTAAACGGTCCATACCCTCCGCGCGGGTCAGCAACAATTGCCAAGACGCTGGGCCTAAATGCGCCTTCACAATGCCACCAATCTCCTCAGGAAAGAGCGAGAGTGTACCCAGCCGGATACGATAACCCTGACTGGCACGGCCACGGAGTGCAAACTTGCGTTGCTTGGTGTCAGTCGGCTCACACCAAACAGCCAAATCACCGGTTGGATAACGAATCAGCGGCATCAAGCGTCGTTGCAGGTTGGTTACGACCAACACCCCTGTCTGGCCTACCACCTCAATGGGCTCGCCGGTGGTTTCGTCGATGATTTCAACTAGGGCATCACCATCGAATACATGGTGCTCGCCCAGTAAGCAGTCTGGGGTACTGGCACCAATCAAGCCCGCATCAACACTGGCACAGCCCACTGAGGCGTAGCGGGCATTCGGTAAGACTATCGACAGCATGGAGAGCTGCTCTTCAAACAAACTTTCACCGCCATACAGAACCAGCGTGACGCTGGTGAGTTCCTGCCCGCGTTCGAGTAATTGGCTAGCGAAACGCAATAGTTGGGCAGGCACACCAGCCAGTACATTGATTTGATGGGTTTCAATGGCCTGAGCCAGTAGCGTGGTTTCAACCGCGCCGGTGAAAGGGTATTCGCAGACGGGCACGGGTGAGTGCGCCAATGCACCATGAATAAATAAGAAACTGGTGTATAAATCGCCCGCAAAGAACAAATTGGCCACTCGGTCGCCAGGGGTGAGTTGTGAGCTCATTCCTTGGCCAAAAGCACGCACAAAATCACGCCATTCCTCACGGGAATAAACCGACAGCTTGCCATTTCCGGTTGATCCCCCAGTTTGAAAAACATGGCCATCAATGATGGGGCCGGTCAGTACCGGCCAAGACGATAATGTTTGTGATTGCTGCCAATACAAAGCAGGGTCGATCAGTGGCAAGTCGCGTAGTTGCCAACCAGAGCGGGGGATGTCTCGATACAGCGCGGCATAGAAAGGGGAGTGTTGGCGTGCGTATTGCACGAGCTGTTCTATGAGAAGGGTCATTTGTATAGCTTCCTGCAAGCCGTCTATCCATCTTGCCCATGCATCCGTCAGCAGCGAAATGGTAGCTTGTTGTTACGCTCATTTTTACAGGCGGGAAGGCCTGTTGTGATGCGTCTGTTCTAAGGGGGTGCAGCCAAGGTTGCTGCGGGTCTAAGCTGGTCTGCGTGCTCCATTTGGGCAATGCTACCCAGTGGAGAGGCAAACCAAGCTCTGTACATTACTCATTACCTGCGAATTAAGCGGTACCAGCAGTCTCGGCAGTGTTGCTTAATACGGGCTGCCGCCGATCCAATACCAACGGTGTTTTGCCACTTTGTGGATGCCGTTGGAAATCCGTCGATAGTTTATGGATCACCTCCATTTCTAGTAGCCCGTTCTTCAGGGCCTCTCCTAGCTCGCTGTGCTGGCTTAAATGCTGGCGGACATGTTCAACATCACCCTCTACCTGCACCACTAGATGCTCTCTGCCGCTGGCGGTGTAGTTAATCAAGAACTGTAGCGGTAGGCCTATTGCCTTAGCACTGAGCGTAGGATTGAAAAAGACGGTCCCCACCCGTAGCAACTGGCCGTGCCTGCCACATAGCTCGAATCGCGGCGCTGGCAATCCACATTCACACGGGCCCGTCACCCAACGGCCTAAATCACCAAGGTCATAGCGTGTCACCGCCTGCCCCTCCCGTGCACGAGAGGTAAATAACAAGCGGCCAGCTACACCTGGCGCTGCGGCTTGGTCTTGCTCGGTATCCACAATTTCTAGCCACTGGGTATCGGCCAATAGATGGAATACGCCATCGGGCGAACTACCACAGCTGTGGCCTAATGGGCCGGCATCAACCGAGCCATATATGGCTGAACGGATCATCGACACGCCGAATCCAGCCAAGAACTCACCTTGTTGCGGATTTAAGTGCTCGCCGCCCAGCATGATTTTTTGGATGCCGCCGTAAGCGCGCAGCCTAGCCTCTTCCCGCACAAACAAATGGTGAATCGTGCCGGGCATGCCAATCAGCGTATTCACACCTTGGTCGATAATCAGCTGGGCAATTTCGCTGTAATCGTCGTCGCTCGGGCCGCCCATGGGGAAATGCACCGCTGACAATTTATCCAAAATGGTGAAAAAGCTTAATAAGCCGCCATACAGGTTGCCGCCGTAGAGCAAATTCATGACTCGATCGTTCACCGGATCAAGGCCCGCTGCAAACAATCCATCTGCCGCCGCTTGCATTTGCCGGTGATAATCGCGATAGCTAAAACCCGCTAGTTTGGGCTTGCCGCTGCTGCCGCCGCTGCGGAAGAATAGTTGAGCATTCGCGGTCATTGGCGTTTGCTGGAAAGCAACCTTATCCATAATCGGCTGAGTGACTAAACCTTCTGGCTCCGCTGGAAGGTGGTCAAGCGTGACGTGGTGCGGCAGCGCATCCGCCGCAAAACTCACCGACACTCGGCGCGTCAGCCGTGCCAAGGCATACACACCGTCATGCGGCTCGCCTTCATAGCCATCGTGCATCGCACTCACAGACGTCACACGGCTAACCCCGGCGGCTAGTAACATCTGGCTCAATGGGGCTAAATCATGGTCATGTGCCACTAAGCCGCAGGTCTGCAGCCGAGTACGCCAAGCTTGCAGCGTTTCCACCAACTGTGCTCGTGGCACTGGCCGTAGCTGTACCGTGCGAAATAAGGGCGACGCTACCAAGGCGGCTGTTTGCGCCCACATAATGCGCCACCCCTCACCCTGCCAAACATGCCCTTGCACATCGGAGAAGCTTTGATCAAGCCGTGCGAACGCAAGCTGGGTGCTGATTTCGGCAGACTCTTGCTCGCTAGGGATTAATCCATGCCATTGCTGGGCACGCCGTGTAAGTGCTTGGGCCAACTGCTCGCCCACTTCCCGTAATACGGCAGGGTCTTCGCTATCCACCAATATGCATTGCGGGCTGGAGCACGCCTGTTGGTCAAAGCGACAAACCTCATCGGCCACGGCATCGAGCTGCGCCTCGCTTGCAGCGCTGGGCACTACATATGCAAAGCTGATGCGGTGCCCCCAGTCTATCCAGCGGCAGCCGGCGGGTAACTGCTGCCGAATAGCGGTCAGTGCTGTATCCCCGCCCCAAGCAGACACCGCATCAGCCCTGCTGAATAGGCTAGCCAGATCAGTATTGGGCCAAGGTAATACGGCGAGATAATCTACCAATGTGCCGGTGCGGTCATGGCGAAGGAATGCTGCCAACAATGCAGCGGTGCGTCCGTTATCGCTGCTACTGGGGCGTAGCCAGTTGACGTTGCCAACCAACAAGCTTTCCAGCATGGCGAAGAAAGGCAGCAAGGCCGAATTGGCTGGCGTGATATGCACTACCAGCCCCAGCGGCCGCCAGCTTTCGTAATGCGGGCTACGGTAATCAATGCGGCGTAGCGAAAATGGCGCTTCGCCCAATTCTCGGGCTAGTTTAGTCGCCAATGCATCACGCTGGCAGAAGCCGTGCAGCGCTGTGCGGCTTTCGGTGTCCAGATCCAGCGCATCGCTACCGTTTAATACCCATTGGGCAAAGCTTTCAGCACAAGCCAATACCGTTTCGCTATCCAGCCGCTGTGCCAGCGTCGTTGGCAGCCGTGTTTGTAACGACGCCAATACGTCGCCCGCCTTAGTTTGGTTTCTGAGGGTGCCTTGTACGAGATACATGCTTAGGATTCCTTGATCAATTCAGATGCCGCCAGTGCACAGCTGCGGCTTTTGCTGGTGCCAGCGCGCCCCTGTAGTTCAAACCAGTCGGTTTCGATGCCGCAGCCGCAGTCGTGCCCCGGATGCAAGATGGCCAAGTCACTCATGACCACGCTGTGGGCAGGGCTCGAGGTGATATAGGGCGATACGAAATGCAAAAAGCCCCTTGCGCCGTATGGTTGCGTGTCTAAAGTCGCTGGGTGGCGGATATAGGCGCGCGCATAGCTGGGAATATGAAAGTGATGCTTCGGGCATTCGATGTAGGGCACTGGGTGTTCCACCGCGCCATAGCCATCTCGGCAGCGCACGTCTGGAATACCCAGTTGCTCACCCAAGCGTTGGTACAACATGGCTTTAGGGATGGCTTGGTCGGCGTGGGTTTTCCAACCGCCGCCCAGAAACACCAATGAATCAGGGTGTAGCTTTAGTGCTGGATAGCCCATTTCCCGCATGCGTTCTAGCGCAAACCACAAAAATGCAGGAAAGCCAAAGATACGAACCGGCAGGCCTTCTTCAGCAAACTCCTGCAAGGCCCGAATCACCCCAAACGGATCGAACTCGTTACCGTGGCCGTTATGCCGCAATGCATACACCGCTCGGTTGATTGGCGCGTATTTGCACAAAAATTGGTCGGTATAGGCCGTGCCGAGTGTGATTGCGCCAGCAGGCTCGTAACTCAATAGCAGATAATTGCAGGGCGTATCGGGCGTATTCCAGCCGTATAGGTTAAAAATACGGTCAACCATTGCTTGGGCGGCACCTAGGCTGCGCTCATCGTAGCGCATGCGGCTTTTTTGGCCGCTGGTGCCTGATGAAGTTAGCTCCAACGCTTGTTCGCCCGCTTTGCTTAATACCAAGCGACGCTTGAAATAATTGGCAAACAAGGGAGGCAAGCTCGACCAGTCGTTCATTTTTTCCAGCTTAGACTTATCCCATCCATTGGACGCTAACCATTGGGCGTAGCCTGGTGACTCATCGCAGTGATATTCAGTGAGTTCGCGCATTGCTGCGTTAAATAGCTGATCGCACGCGGTATCGGTACGGTAGGGGGATTCGATGGTGCACAGCGCATCGACATGGACGAGTGAGGCCACAAATGATCTCCTAAGCAAGATAAATAAACAGAAGCGGAGGGAAAATAGTGAAAATCAAACCGTAACGGCGTCAGTCATGGGCGCACGCTTAAGCAAGCACCACAGTGGCCAGAGCGCCAAACCTGCAGCAATACTGGCCGCAATGGCGAAAGCAGCAAGGCTGGTACCCGCACCCAATACCGCAAGCGCCGAACTGCCTAGGCCGATAGTGGCGACAGAAATCATCCCCAGCATGGCGGCAACGGTGCCTTTGCCACTTTCGCTGGCAAACAAGGTCTGCCTGTAAAGCGTGGCGTTGCAAATGCCCATACCGAAGGCGTAGATCGTTAAACCCAGCACCAACGCCAATAAGTGGCCTGTGACCAAGGTGGCTCCCAGCATCAAGAGTAAGCCCCCAAAAATAGGCCACAGCGATAGGCGAATCAATGCATCAAGTTCAAGACGGGCAATCAGATAATTCAACGCCAGATTGCCGGCAATTAAGCCACCAAAAATCGGCAATTGCCACAGGCCGTAGGCAATAGAACTTAGCCCCAGATTATTCATCAGTAGCAAAGGTGCAAGACCAATCCAACCAATCAATGGGATGCTGATTAGCCCTAGCGTAAAGCTGCCTTGCATAAAGCGAGCATTGCCCAGTAGTTCACGGTAACTGGCCAAAATGCTTGCCATATTAAGCGGCGCTGGCTCAAGCCGACTGCCATCTTTGCGCGTAACGCCTATGGTTTCAGGCATAAAAAACCACAGCCCGATCAAGACCAAGATGCCACATAGCCCCACGCCAACAAACAGCGTGCGCCACGTCACAATCTCTAGCAGCATACTGCCCAGCAATGGGCCTAATAATGGTGACAGCAAGGCGATATTAGCCAAAAGCGCCATAAGGCGAACCGCATCGGTTTCCTGGAAGGACTCTTGCAACGCGGGATAGCTCACCACCACCACAAAGCCCAGCGCAATGCCCTGAATAAATCGCAGTACATTAAATACATAGATGCCGCCTACCAAGGGCGTGATCAGGCATGCCACTGCAAACAAGATTGCACCAATCAACAGCAATGGGCGGCGTCCAAAACGATCCGATAAGGGGCCGATAAGCCATTGGAATGCCACACCGCCCAGTAAATAGGCGTTTAGCGCGATGGGGACATGACTAACAGGTGCATTGAGGTCTGCAACCACATACAACATAGCGGGCATCACAATGTCGCTGCCGACATAGGTCAGTAGTTCAAAAGTGGCGAGTAGTAAACAAAATAACAGCGCCTGACGGGAGGAAATCGGTAATAGCGAGCGGGTAAAGGAAGACATCGAACCAACAATTTAGTTAAGTTAATCTGTGTGTTTGATCGGTAGACTTTCGTATAGAGAAAGCCAATAAAAAGGGTGCGTAAATAATAAAGAAGTTGCAAATAGACAAATTTTCTTAAGCACTTTTAATTGCATAGGAATGCAAAGATCCATCTAAATTTTGAAAAAAGGGCAAAAAAAAGCCTAAATTATTTTGATGGTTGAATGCTGGCCGTGCGAATGGGCACTTAGCACTCTGATGAAATAGGCATGATCAAAGTTGTCGGAGTCTTTGATCGCCGTTTCACTTTTTAGCAATCCCCCTAAATGGTGTGTTGGGGGGCTAGTCTAGGTTGTGTATTGGGCAGGCCCTAGGTTGCAAACCTAGTTAAGTGCGTTATTCGCTCTATTTGAAGCGAACAGGTGTTTCTTGAGTTATCTCTGATAAAAAAAGGCTATGCTTTTTCACAATGTATATTGATATACCGTAATTTCTTACGGTTGATTACAATTGTATTATATAGAAAAGCATTTAAAATTGGTAAATATTTACTGATTGCTGACTATTTTTCACGGGTTTAAATGGTGTGGTAGTTCCCCCATGGGTTTTTTATGCCGCAAAAAAAATAATAGTCTAAAGTTTAAATTGTTGATTTGTTAGGTAAAAATGTGTTTTTATTTAGGGTATTTTTTTTAGAATGTGACAAAGCATAATTGCTGCTAAGGACTTGATGAAGCATAAAACTGAGGGGGTAAGCGGGGAGCTGACGATTTTTCTTGCTGTGGGTGTCAGCATGTTGCTGGCGCTCATATCCTCCCTAGTAAAAGCCAATAAGGGACATCTACTCGGCTTGAATGAATGCAGCTGTTGTTGAGCGTAATTATCTCAATAATGGCTGTTTTGCATTGCAGTTAAGCAAGTCTTGGTCGCATCGTGTGTTGGTGATTGAAAAATCGGGGTTTTGACTTGTCTTTTTTGCGTGCCCGCAGTGTGCAGCAAAGTGATTTTGCTGGGTTTGATTGGGTTTTGGCGATGGAGAATGGCCATTTAAGGGATTTACAGTGGCAATGCCCGCCAGAATATCAGTCTCGGGTGAAAATATTTTTATCCTTTGCCCCAACACCCGCCTAAAGCGAGGTGCTAGATTCTTACTGTGGTGGCGTTGCTGGGTTTGAGGCGGTATTAGGCCAAGTAGAAGTGGGCTGTAGCGCACTGCTAAACTACATTAAAACAGCCATTTTAGGCTTGTAAATAGTAGTTTATATGCGCGGTTTTTGTAATCTGGGATTGCAGCATGAATCACTGGTGGTTAAAATCCGCGCTTTGGTCTTCGGGGGAGTAGTCGCCTGCAGCGCGTTTGAAAGAACTGTGCGCGGGGAATACGTCAACATACTTGGGTTGTTTGATCCATGGCGTATTCGGTTGGCGCTGTATTCTGAGCACAGAATACGGGTCAACTTGACAAGACCTGAGGTTCGTTCAGCATTCCCTGGGTGGGCAGTGCTGTGCGACCTCTATCCTGCCCACCCCGGAAACACAACTCAATGATTGATACATTTCTTATTTCTACAGGCGTAGTAGCCGTTGCCGAAATCGGTGATAAGACGCAATTACTCGCGTTAATATTGGCTGCGCGCTTTCGACGTCCTCTGCCTATTATTCTTGGCATTTTTGTTGCGACTGTACTTAATCATTTTGCTGCGGGCTGGCTTGGGCTGCAAGTGGCGGGCTTAGTGTCGCCCGCTGTTTTGCGTTGGGTGATTGGCTTGGGCTTCTTAGCCATTGCCATTTGGGCATTGATTCCCGATGAGATGGGTGAAGAAGAAGCCCAAATCAAGCCCTATGGTGCGTTTTTGGCCACCGCTGTGGCGTTCTTTTTAGCCGAAATCGGCGATAAAACTCAGGTTGTTACCGTTGCCTTAGCGCTAAAATATCAACCGCTATGGGCGGTGATTGCAGGGACGACCTTAGGCATGATGATTGCCGATGTACCTGCCGTGTTTGTGGGTAAGTGGATTGCGGCGCGGATGCATATCTTGCGCTATGTTCGTTTTGTTGCCGCTGCTGTTTTTGCATTGCTTGGGGTGTTGGCCTTGCTGGGTATTGGCGGTTAATAGTGTGTGAGTCGGCAAGCATTGTGTGTGAATAACAAGCAATGCAAGCCGACTTATTTGTTTTATCTAACAGGGAAATGGGCTCATGCTCGAAGCATTGTTCAAATTAAAAGAACACGGTACTAATGTTAAAACCGAGGTCATCGCTGGGTTTACGACGTTTTTAACTATGGCCTATATTATTTTCGTTAATCCAGCCATTTTGGCGCAAACCGGTATGGATTTTAATGCCGTGTTCGTGGCGACGTGTTTGGCTGCGGCTTTTGGTACGGCTGTTATGGCCCTGTTGGCTAATTATCCAATTGCGCTAGCGCCGGGTATGGGTTTAAACGCTTACTTTACCTTTGCTGTGGTGAAAGGTATGGGTGTGCCTTGGCAAACGGCCTTGGGGGCTGTGTTCATTTCTGGCGTGATTTTTGTGCTGGTTTCCTCATTTAAAATACGTGAAGTGCTGGTGAATGCGATTCCGCATTCTTTAAAGCTGGCGATCTCTGCCGGTGTGGGCCTGTTTCTGGCCATTATTGGTTTGAAAAGCGCCGGTCTGATTACGGCATCACCGGTCACAATGGTGCAGTTGGGTGATATTCATGCGCCGAGTACTTTATTGGCCGTATTGGGTTTCTTCTTAATTGTGGCTTTGGAATATCGTAAAGTAAAAGGCGCAATTATTATTGGTGTATTGGGTGTAACGCTATTATCGATTTTATTCGGTTTAACTGAATTTAAAGGTGTGTTTTCTCCGCCTCCTTCGATTGCACCAACCTTTATGCAAATGGATATTAAAAGCGCATTCAATGCCGGTTTGATTGGCGTGGTGTTTATTTTCTTCTTTGTAGACCTATTTGATACTACAGGCACTTTGGTGGGTGTTGCGCATCGCTCAGGTCTATTAGGTAAAGATGGCAAATTGCCACGTTTAAAGAAGGCGCTGTTCGCAGATTCTTCAGCCATTATGGTAGGGGCTGCACTGGGAACATCCAGCGTAACAGCCTATGTTGAATCGGCTGCCGGCGTGGCTGCAGGCGGGCGTACTGGCCTGACTAGTTTAGTGGTAGCCATTTTATTTTTGGCAGCATTGTTTGTAGCGCCACTGGCGGGCACGGTGCCCGCTTATGCAACGGCCCCAGCGCTTTGCTACGTGGCGGTGTTGATGGCGCGTGGTTTGGCTGAAATTGATTGGGATGATATTACTGAAGCGGCACCGGCAGTGATTACTGCGGTAGGTATGCCATTTACTTATTCCATTGCTGATGGTATTGCTTTTGGTTTTATTAGCTACGCTGCGATTAAAGTGTTGGCTGGCCGTTATAAAGATTTAAGTCCTGCGGTATTGATTATTACCGCGTTGTGGATTGTTAAATTTGCGGTATTTGGTTAAGGGAAGATAATGAGCACATTGCAGGCAGAGCCGCCATACGCAGATTATATTCGCGACCGCATTCGCACTGTGCCTAATTGGCCACAGGCTGGGGTGCTGTTTCGAGATATCACGCCGCTATTGCAAGATAAAAAAACGTTTCGCGTGCTGGTTGATATCTTTGTCCATCGCTATATGGATATGGATTTAGACATGGTGGCTGGCGTAGATGCCCGTGGGTTTATTCTAGGCGCAGTTGTGGCTTATGAATTAAATCTTGGCTTTGTGCCGGTACGGAAAAAAGGTAAATTACCTTTTCTGACTGTGGCAGAAGAATACGAGCTTGAGTACGGCTCAGCCACGGTAGAAATGCATACCGATGCCTGTAAAAAAGGCGATCGCGTATTGCTAATTGATGATTTAGTCGCAACTGGCGGCACTATGGTCGCCGCAGCTAAATTATTAGATCGCCTTGGCGCAACCGTTGTTGAGGCTGCCGCAATTGTTGATTTGCCAGAGTTAGGCGGCTCAAAAATCGTACGTGAGCAGGGTATTTCCCTGTTTACAGTGTGTGATTTCGCCGGGCATTAAAGATTTGTAGTGATGGCGTAGTGGCTTAGCCCTATTTAGCGAGTCTGTGTTGATTGCTAAGCCATCAATTAAAAAAGCGCTATCCATTTTTCATTTGAATAAAAGGTACACCATCGTGACCCTAGAACTCCCTGAAGCCCAAACGATTATTGACAATTCGGATTGCCTGCACGGCGAGGCTGAAGTATTAGCCGCGTTAGATCGTATGGCAGAGGCGATGACGGCTGATTTGCAGTACGCCAACCCGATTGTTTACACCGTAATGAATGGTGGGCTGATTGTGTCAGGGCATTTATTGCCACGCTTACGCTTCCCTCTGGAAGTGTCTTATATGCACGCCACACGTTATCGTAAAGAAACCAGCGGCGGCATGTTGGATTGGAAGGTAAAACCACAAGAAAGCATGAAAGGCCGTGTGGTGGTGATCGTGGACGACATCTTAGATGAAGGTCATACCTTGGCGGCTATCTTAGAATTCTGTCGTGAGCAGGGCGCAAAAGAAGTTCGCGTGGCGGTACTGGTTGATAAAAAGCATGATCGTAAGGCGGTAGGGGTGACGGCAGATTACGTAGGTCTAGAGGTTGAAGATCGCTTCCTATTTGGTTGCGGTATGGATTATCAAGGCTATTGGCGCAATACACTCGCTATCTATGCGGTAAAAGGCATGTAATGCGTGTTGGGTCGTTTTAAAATGACCATGTAATTTTTTAGTTAAAAAACCCTTATTTACTGACGCGTAAATAAGGGTTTTTTTCGTATTAGGCCGTGATTTGCTTTCTGCTATCCGTGTTCTGCGGCCTGATGATCTATTCTGATCAAAAGGAGAACTCAATGAGCGAAGCGGATGAAATTATGGTGCGCCATTTTAGGCAAACTCTTATTTGGCCTTTGCAAATGATGCCGCTCGCCCAGCCACTGGGTGGGGCAAATGTGATGGGGCGGCATTGGGAACTTATGAACCAGCGGGTGGATGCAGATTCGCCGTGGCAACTTCGCCCCTCGGTGTTTGATATGGATCCGCAGGCGTTCCAAGAGCGACATTATCGCGAGTTTGTTACCTTTTTGCCCTATGTGCAGCGGTTTTTATACGGAGAAGGCGCGGCAGAGGCGGCCAATACCGATAGCTATGGTGGTTCTCCGCTGCATGTGTTTCGCCGCCATGATATTTGCTCGGTACGCATGCATTACAAAGATGGCACACGGCAAGACTTTAAAGTGGCGCACGTTGATCTGTATTTTTTTTACGATATTGATGTCGTGATTCTCGCGCTGGAAATTTTGGCCGATAACGTGCCGCTAAGCCGAGTACAAGACACTTTGTTTCGCTTTGGTCGTGCTTTTCCTGCGCAGTGGGATGAAGACCGCACCGCTGCAAGCTGTTTGCAAGCCGTAAAGTGGTTGGACGCCAAGGGCGGGGTGATTGCGGCTTCCGATTACGATGATAAGTCTAAATTTCTATCGCATGTGGGTGAGTTTCGCGCGGCCCCGATGGCGCAGCATTGGGATGCTTTATTACGACCTTTGGTGTTGCATCATTCCGAGGAGGAGGGCGAGCTTCGCTATCGCCAAATTGAATATCACCGTATGCCTTTGATGGCTTATCTGGCCTTTGATGATCCATTTGATTTAACGGATGAAGATTTTTATCGCCTAGGGCTGGTGACTCGCCCAGCTAAAGGCGGGGACTTGCCTTATACGCCCAAGGTGTTTCAGGAGTTTGAAGTCAACTGTTGCTATGATCGATTTTGGGTGCCAGAGCGGCGGCATGACTCATCCTCAACGCGGATGATGTGTGATGGGCATGCTTTTGTTTTGGTGGGCAAGCAAGGGCATGGGTTCTTTAGTGATCCTTACACGGGGGCCTTAGGACAGTTTCGTCATCAATACTTTTTATTGATGACGATTGCACACTTTCATAAGGCCGCATTGTTGATTTTTTCTGATCGGCTGGCTGTGGCGTTGTCTCGCCTGCAAGTGGGCGATGTTAAATCTGCACGGCGCTTTAAGCGCGATATTCGCGTATTGCAAGAAGCGTTTTTGCGTTTTACCCAGCGCTACTGGTTTAGTGAGGTGTCCAATCAAGTGGTGGCCGATCAGCTGTTTCACATGGCCCGCCGGCACTTGGGGACAGAGGCTTTGTTTGCAGAGGTAAGAGAGTCGATTCATAGCATGAGCCAATACCTAGAAAATGATGATTTACGCCGTCAGGCCGATACCGTGGTGCGCTTAACCGTGGTGACCATTTTGGGCTTGGTAGGAACAACCGTGACGGGCTTCTTGGGAATGAATTTGTTTGACTTGGCCCATGAGGCCGTCTGGCTAAGGATGGGTTACTTTTTTGCTACCTTTATCCCTATTGCCGCGCTGACTTTTTACTCGCTGATGAAATCACGGATGCTTTCAGAGTTTTTAGATTTCATGTCAGATGATCGCACGAGTTTTCAAGATAAATTAAAGATTATCCATCGTCAGTGGCGTAAAAAAAAGCAAGCGAGGAACGAATTATGAGCGGGGATCATGATTAATCACGAATTCCTCAATTGGAAAAACAGCTTGCCGTGTTAGAATCCTGCGCATTCCCTATTCCCAACCGACTTACGGAAGCGCCAATCTATGTTCTCCAAGTCCGCTACTATCGCCCAATTCGATCCAGATCTAGCTGCCGCCATTGCAGGTGAAGTTGTTCGCCAGCATGAGCACATTGAGCTGATCGCGTCAGAAAATTACACTAGCCCTGCTGTGATGGAAGCACAAGGCACGCAACTGACCAATAAATACGCCGAAGGTTATCCTGGTAAGCGTTTTTATGGGGGATGTGAATTTGTAGACACGGTTGAGCAATTGGCTATTGATCGAGTTAAAGCCTTGTTTGGCGCTGAGTATGCCAATGTGCAGCCGCACTCTGGCTCGCAAGCCAACCAAGCCGTGTATTTTTCTATTCTGAAGCCGGGCGATACCATTATGGGTATGAACCTAGGCCACGGCGGTCACCTTACACACGGCTCGCCAGCTAATTTATCTGGCAAAATGTTCAATATCGTGGCTTACGGCCTGAACGAAAACGAAGAAATCGATTACGACGATATGGAACGCGTAGCGCTTGAAACCAAGCCTAAGCTTTTGATCGGCGGTGCTTCTGCTTACGCTCTGCGCTTTGATTGGGCACGTATGCGCGAAATCGCTGACAAGGTTGGCGCTTACTTTATGGTCGATATGGCGCATTACGCGGGTTTGATCGCGGCTGGCGTGTATCCAAACCCAGTGCCACACGCTCATTTTGTAACGTCGACGACGCATAAAACATTGCGCGGCCCGCGTGGTGGTTTGATTTTGGCTAAAGCTGAATTCGAAAAATCGATCAATTCGAATGTGTTCCCAACGCTGCAAGGCGGCCCTTTGATGCACGTTATCGCGGCTAAAGCCGTGGCATTTAAAGAAGCGGCAACCCCAGAATTCAAAACATACCAAGAGCAAGTGCTGAAAAATGCACAGGCGATGGCTGCAACCTTGATTGAGCGTGGCTTACGTGTCATTTCTGGCCGTACTGAATCGCATGTATTTTTGGTGGATCTGCGCTCTAAAGGTTTAACGGGTAAGGCCGCGGATGCATTACTAGGCTTGGCGCACATCACGGTTAATAAAAATGCCATCCCTAATGATCCAGAAAGCCCCTTCGTGACTTCGGGGATTCGTTTAGGCTCGCCAGCGATCACCACCCGTGGGTTCAAAGAAGCTGAAGCGATCATCGTGGCAAACTTGATTGCAGACGTATTGGATAATCCAACGGATGAAGCCAATATCGCAGCCGTTGCAGTAAAAGTTAAAGAACTAACCGCCCGCTTTCCCGTTTACGGCGCTTAATTCGCTATAAAAAAACCAAGTCTTAAAGCACAGAGTGAAAGAGGACGCGGAGATACAACGGAGAAAGTCAAAAAAGTGTTTGGCTTTCTTGGGCAAGATGTTTATCTTCGCCATTTTATGCGCTTGACCTTGTCTTATTAGGGATGAGCATTGCGTAGATTTTCTCCGTGAAACTCCACGTTCTCTGGGGCCGAAGTGCTTTGAGATTTGGGTTTTGTTTACTTCTAGAATGTTCTTTGCGGGGTTGTGATGAAGTGCCCCTTCTGTGGTTCCCCTGATACGCTGGTCGCTGACTCGCGTATATCTGATGAAGGCGATTTAGTTCGCCGCCGCCGCCGTTGCCCTTTGTGCGATAAACGCTTTACTACTTTTGAAACCGCCGAAGTGCGCTTGCCGCAGGTGGTGAAACAAAATGGTCAGCGAGCTGAATTCGATAGAGAAAAAATCCGTACTAGCTTTGAGCGCGCCCTACATAAACGGCCCGTACCTACGCCGCTGGTTGATGAAGCCATTCTTAGAATTATTCAAAAAGCATTATCTCTAGGGGATAGAGAAATCATGAGCCGCCAAATTGGCGAAATGGTGATGTCTGAACTTGCCAAGCTCGACAAAGTTGCCTACATCCGCTTCGCCTCCGTATACCGCTCCTTCCAAGACGTTGACGATTTTCGCGATGTGATTCGGGAAGTGAGTAAGGAATAACGCGCTATTTAAAAAGGTCTGTAGACACAGAACTCAATGAGGGTACAGAAAACACAGAGGAAAAACTTAAGGGTTTGATGCTTCAAGTTGAGTAATGGCAGCTAGTCATCTCTAAAGCGCATTAAGCCTGAATAACTGAGTTTGCTTTTCTCCGTGTGCTTTGTGTTCTCCCCGCTCTCTGTGTCTACCGATCTTTGGTTTTTCCCCGCCATATATTCAGGTAAGCCAATGAACGCGATTGATCATCAATTTATGCAGCTGGCTTTGCGCCAAGCAGCATTGGGGCAGAGTAGTTCGACGCCTAATCCTTCTGTGGGTTGCGTGCTGGTGAAAGACGGGCAGGTGGTGGGGGCGGGCTTTAGCCAGCCTATGGGGGGCGGTGTGGTGCAGGGCGCGCCCGGCGCACACGCCGAGGTGATGGCGCTGAGTGTTGCGGGTGATCTAGCCCGCGGTGCTACGGCCTATGTCACGTTAGAGCCTTGCAGCCATCATGGCCGCACACCGCCTTGTGCCGATGCTTTGGTGAAAGCGGGGATAGTGCGCGTAGTCGCCGCGCTGACAGATCCTAATCCTTTGGTTGCAGGCCAAGGTTTAGCTCGTTTGGCCGCTGCGGGTATTCAAGTAGAATCAGGCGTTTTGCACGCTGCAGCACTTGAGCATCATAAGGGTTTTATTAGCCGCATGGTGAGATCGCGACCTTGGCTAACCGTTAAAATGGGCGCAAGTTTAGATGGCCGTACGGCTCTGGCTAACGGGCAATCGCAGTGGATTACCGGCCCAGCGGCAAGGTCTGATGTGCAAAAACTCCGCGCCCGATCTTGCGCCATGCTGACAGGCATCGGCACCGTGATAAGCGACGACCCACAGCTCACCGTGCGTGAGTTTAGTGTCGATCGCCAGCCCTTGCGCGTGGTGATTGATAGCCATCTAAAAACGCCACCATCCGCAAAGTTATTTCAACAATTTGGCGTGCTGATTGTGTGCGCTCAGCGTACTGAGCAAGCCGCTCTGCTAGAAACCGCAGGAGCCGAAATTATCGTACTGGCTGATAAAGAGGGCCGCGTTGATTTGGCTGCCGTATTAAATGAGCTTGGCCGCCGAGGCTGTAATCAAGTGACGGTAGAAGCGGGGGGAGGGCTTGTTGGTGGGTTATTTAAGGCAGCTCTTGTGGATGAAATGATGTTGTATCAAGCGCCTGTATTGATTGGGGACACGGCCAAAGGCATTGCAAGCCTTGATTTAAGTGACTTAACGAACAAATTATCCGCTAAGGTCATAGAGCGCCGCTTGTTTGGGGACGATTTAAGACTCACCCTAAGATTTAGCGATATTGGAGAACTTTGCCGTGGATAATCAACCCGCTATTCCTCTGTGCCCAGATTGTAAGCGTCCGCTAGACGTGATTGCTGCCTGTGGCTCGATTAGTTATTTTTGTGACCACTGTAATTTGCTGAAGTCATCTAAACGCGTACATGAAGCGAATCCCGCGTTATTTAAGGATAAAAAATAAATGTTTACTGGTATTGTGCAGGGTGTGGCCCGTATTGCGGCAATTGAAGACCGAGAAGGGATTCGTAGCTTTCGTATCGCTTTTCCGGCGGGGTTTTGCCACGATATTCAAATTGGCGCTTCTGTTGCGATTGATGGCGTTTGCTTAACGGTGACTGAGATTTTTGATCAAGACAGCGCTAGCTTTGATGTGATGCTACAAAGCCTGCGAGTGACTTCCTTGGGGCAATATAAGGTAGGTAGCCGTGTGAATGCAGAACGCGCGGCCAAAGATGGTGCGGAAATTGGCGGGCACCCACTATCAGGGCACGTCGATTTTACCGCCACTTTGCTGTGCATTCGTAAGGATCAGGAAAACTGCTGCTTTAAAATTGGCGTGGCTAAGCAATGGATGAAATACATCTTTTCCAAAGGCTATATCGCCCTAGACGGTGCTAGTCTGACCATATCTGAAACCAATAAGGTAGATGGTTGGTTTGAAGTGTGGCTTATCCCCGAAACCCGCCGCATGACAGTGTTTGAGGGCAAACAAGTGGGTAGCCACTTCAATGTAGAAATCGAACGTGCTACGCAAGTTGTGGTGGATACGGTAAGGGACGCGCTGGATGAAAAACTGGGTGCGTTGATGCCCGCATTGGAAGCGCTACTTGCCCAGCAAGGTGTGGATGTTTACGCGCTGGCCGCGCCGCTGGCAAAACAACCTAGTTTGAATAAACCTTAAATAGATAGAAATAAAGGGTGTAATTGCGATTGGGTTGCGATATAAAATCATCGCATGCAAAGGCGATGACGCCCAATTTTTGGCTTTACTCAGCAACTTTAGCGTAAGTGCCTTTTAAAGCTGCGCCAATAATAAATCCACTTGTATGGCACTCAACGGTGCTATTGCTTTGTGTTTGATTTTTCTTGTAATAGCTCACTCTAGCTACCACGGCATTTGTACCTTCTTTTTTGGCTGAATTCTGGAAAGCAATGAGCGCCGAAAGAATAGCCCAATCGCCTCGGTAAAGGCTGCTTCTATTGTTTCATCGCCTGCGGCAATGGCGGTATAGCTGGCGCTGTCTTTGCGGGCAATTGAAAATAAAGCGGAAATAGCATTACGTGAATGGAATAAATTAAAGCAATGCATAAATCCATTGGCTTAGCCAATACGCTAAGGTTGATAATAAGGAGTGCGTAAGAGCCGTAGAGCAGCCTAGCGAAAGAAATAACTTTGCCCGCTTGGTACATGTTTGCGGCTTTTATACTGGGGTAAAAGGGTGGTCTATACCCCGCTGATCTGGGACAATGTGGGCTTATTGCCTGCATGACAGACTGTCTGGCCCTAAACCAAGCGCCGTGATGCGCACCGCCGGATTCATTTATTCAGAAGTTAGTGATCTTTAAAGGTAAGTTATGAGCGTCAATATATCCCCGGTCCAGGAAATTATTGAAGAAATGCGCGCCGGGCGCATGGTGGTGCTGGTTGACGAAGAAGATCGTGAAAATGAAGGGGATCTGGTGCTGGCGGCAGATTTTGTAACGCCTGAGGCTATTAATTTTATGGCTAAACACGGGCGAGGCTTGATTTGCCTGACTTTAAACGCAGAGCGTTGTGCCTATCTGGGCCTTGCGCCCATGGTGCGGGCTAACGGCTCAAGCTTTGGCACTAATTTTACGGCATCTATTGAAGCGGCCGAAGGCGTGACGACAGGGATTTCTGCCCATGATCGCGCTTTAACCATTAAAAAAGCCATTGCCTTTGATGCAAAGCCGAGTGATATCGTGCAGCCTGGTCATGTATTCCCAATTATGGCGCAACCTGGCGGCGTGTTAGTCAGGGCGGGGCATACCGAGGCGGGTTGTGATCTGGCGGCATTGGCAGGGGTAACGCCTGCCAGTGTGATTTGCGAGATCATGAATGACGACGGCACCATGGCCCGTTTGCCTGAACTTTTAGTATTTGCTGAACAGCATCAGCTAAAAATTGGTACTATCGCCGACCTTATTCATTATCGCAGCCGCACAGAATCCTTAGTGGAGTGCGCAGGTCGCCGTACCATTACTACCTTTGCGGGTGATTTTGAGCTGGCGGTGTATACCGATAAGCTAACTTCTGCCAGCCATTTGGCCTTAATTAGAGGCGCACCTTGCCTAGAAATTGAAACCTTGGTGCGGGTGCACGAGCCTTTGTCGGTGATCGACTGGATGGATTTAGGTCAGAGCGGTCATTCTTGGGATGTGAAATCGTCGCTAGAGGCGATTGCCAAGGCGGGTTGTGGCGTGATGGTGCTACTGCATCGCAGCGAAGAGGGCCGTGATTTATTGGCCCGCGCTTTGCCAGAATTAGGCTTAAATGAGAGCAAGAAATGGGATTTGCGCACCTATGGTATTGGTGCACAAATGCTAAAAGACTTAGGTGTGGGTAAAATGCGTTTATTGTCGCCAGAGCGCCGCATCCCGAGCATGACGGGCTTTGGTTTGGAAATTACTGGATTTGAATTGCCTCAAGGAAAAAAATAATGAGCATCGCTGCAAACATTCCTTTTATTGCGCCTAATTTGACTGGCAACGGCTTACGTATCGGTATTGTGATGAGCCGATTTAATACGCCGGTCTGTGAAGGTTTACGCGATGCTTGCGTGGCCGAACTCAAAGCCCTAGGTGTGGCAGAGCAAGATATGCTTATTACTACGGTGCCTGGCGCTTTAGAAATCCCACTGGTTTTGGCTGCAATGGCTGAATCGGATCGTTTTGATGCATTGATTGCTTTGGGCGCAGTGATCCGTGGAGAAACTTATCATTTTGAGCTAGTTGCCAATGAATCTGGCGCTGGTGTAAGCCGTATCGGACTTGATTACGGCATTGTTGTGGCAAACGCCATTTTAACCACTGAAAACGACGAACAAGCCGAAGTGCGTGTGCTAGAAAAAGGCACTGACGCTGCGCGTGTCGCCGTAGAAACAGCGAATTTATTAAAGGCATTACAAGCATGACCTCTGATGTAGTAAAACCAAAATCATCCCGTCGCCTCTCCCGTGAATTTGCCGTGCAAGGCGTGTATCAATGGCTGTTGGCCGCAGATACCCCAGGCAATATTGAAGAATTTTTGTCAAAAAGCGATGTAACTTGGGAAAGCGAAGCGTCAAGCCAAAGCGAAAAAAGTGCGCTTTATAAACGTGTAGATAAAAACCTATTCCGGGCTATTTTATTTGGCGTGATTAAAGACATTAAAACGTTACAAATTGCGCTGTCACCCCACCTTGATCGCCCTATGGATGAAGTGAGTGTGGTTGAGGCTGCGGTATTGTATGTGGCTGCATTTGAAATTGTATGCATGCCAGAAACGCCTTATCCTGTGATTATCAATGAAGCGATCGAGCTGGCTAAAACTTTTGGTGGCTTAGATGGCCATAAGTTTGTAAACGGCGTGCTAGATAAGCTTGCTGAGTCTGTTCGTGCTGATGAAGTTGTGGCTAATCGCGCCAAACGCCGCGCTTAATGCGCTGTTGTATGCGTTGAGTGATTGAAAGGCGGGCTTAGCCCGTCTTTTTTTATTTATGCACGATGTTGGTGGATGTGAATACCCAAACATCGCTCCCAAAGTGGATTTGAAACGCCTTGAATGAATTTGATCTCATTGCTCATTATTTTAAACGCCCCGCTAAAAATGCCGATCTAGGAGTAGGGGACGACGCGGCGCTGGTTTCTGTAGCCGCTGGCGATCAACTGGCTATATCGGCCGATATGCTGGTGGCTGGGCGGCATTTTTTTCAAGATGCAGATCCTGAGCGACTAGGGCGCAAAGCACTAGCGGTTAATTTGTCTGATCTAGCCGCGATGGGGGCAGAGCCCAGTTGGTTTACGTTATCAATCGCCATGCCCGCTATGGATACAGCATGGTTGGCTGCATTTAGCCGTGGCTTGCTGGCAATGGCTGATGAATATGATCTCTCCTTAATTGGTGGTGATACAACTTGTGGGCCGCTAACCATCGCCATTCAAATTGCGGGCAAGGTGCCACGCGGGCAGGCCTTATTACGCAGTGGCGCTAAGGTTGGGGATGAAGTCTGGGTGTCTGGCTACTTAGGCGCTGCTGCTGCTGCGGTTATGCACCGCACAGGGCGAGTTACGCTGACTGATGCGCTTGCTGAGCATTGCGATCTTCGACTTGATCTACCTACGCCGCGTCTTGCGCTTGGGCTACGTTTACGCGGGCTTGCTTCGGCGGCTTTGGATATCTCAGATGGTTTACTGGCAGACTTGCGACATATTTGCGAGCAATCAGCTTGTGGGGCGGAAGTTTGGCTCGATGCTGTGCCCTTTGCGCCAGATTTACTTGGTTTACCGCAGGCGTTTCGGCAAGAGGCATTTTTGGCGGGAGGGGATGATTATGAGCTTTGCTTTACGGCTGCCGCTGATCAACACTCGGCTATTGTTGCGCTGGCTGCCGAGCTTGATTTACCACTTACGCAGGTTGGGAAAATTGGCAAAGGGAGTGATGTAACGCTGCTCGATGCGGCAAAGCAGCCTTTGCCGGTTACGTTTCATGGCTTTGATCATTTTGCCTAGCCACGTTTTAAATTAGTTTTCTGATTAGATTGAGTTTTTTATGAATGACCATCCACAAGTGCCGCTAATTCGTCCTGATTGGCGATTTTTATTGGCGCATCCTGCACATTTTATTGCTTTTGGTTTTGGAAGTGGTTTGGCTAAAAAAGCACCCGGCACTTTTGGTACGCTTGCAGCATTGCCTTTATATGCAGTATTGATTCAGTGTTTCTCACCACTGAGTATTGCTTGGATCTGCTTATTCGTCTTCCTGCTGGGTTGCTGGGCTAGTGATATCACTGGAAAAGCCTTGGGTGTCCATGACTTTGGTGGCATTGTTATTGATGAAATTGTTGCCATGTGGCTGGTGCTACTGTTTGTGCCGTTTAACCCACTTGGCTGGCTACTCGCTTTTGCCCTATTTAGGTTGTTTGATATTTTTAAACCTTGGCCTATTTGTTGGTTCGATCAACGCGTGTCAGGCGGTATTGGCGTGATGATCGACGATATTCTTGCTGCGGCATACGCCATTTTGGTTGTACTGGGTATCCAGCACTTTTATGCTTTGTAATGCGCTCGAGGCTTTAGCGTATCGATTTAAAGTTTTTGCGCTGCCTTGCCAAAGCGATTAAGCCTAGGCCAAGTAATGCATAGGTGTGAGGCTCTGGTACTGGTGAGGTAAAAGTGGCCGTGTAGTTAAGGTTTGTCGCCGAGTTTGCCCATGGCTGTGTAAGGGATAGCGGGTTTGCACCGTTGGAGTTAAGCGAGGCAAATCCGCCATTTAAGCCGCCATTGTTATTGGAGCTCTTCATCCAAATATTGCCAGCGGGAGATGCTATGCCTGCAGTGCTGAGGTAGGCGATGTATTCCTTGCCTGCGGTGAGTGATAGATTCAAGCCGCTTGCACCTAGTGCTTGAGAGCCCGCGTCATAAAGAAAACTTGAGCTGGTGTAGAGTGCAGGCCCAACCGCTTTTTGACCATCCCATGCGGCAATTGCAAAGCTTATATAGCCACGGTCACCTTCTGAAGCATAAAAATTAAAATTTTGCAGTGTTCCACTGATGGCCACAAAGTGCTGGCCAAAGCTCGTTGTGGCGATTGAGCTACCACCATCACTGCCTAGGCCCGGAATAAGAACAAAATTGCCTGAAGAGTCTTGTGCTGCCGTATTTGAATAGACACTTGCTTGTGCGATATTGCTTAGGATTAATACACTAAATGCAGTCGCAATGCTTTTTGTCATAAAGGAAATAGACATGGTTTCTCCAGTAGGTATTTAATGGCTGCACTAAACTTAATTGAGTGTAGTTTGCCTATTGCAAATAACGCAAGTATTACAATTTATTAGAATTGTTTAATATTGCGTATGTTTTGGCCAATGTTGATTAATTGTTACGCCTTTATAAGCGCTTTATGAATTACTGCTAAACTAATATTGTTTATTAGTAATTCACATCTTGCTCTTAAATGTCTGTCTGGTTTTGGATATTTTATGGTCCCTAAATAGGCTTGGTATGCTATATATATTTTTTATTTTGATTTTTTTGAGGTGATTTAACTCACAAGCAGTTGCTGCGAGTGATTAATTGGCGGGTGTAAGGCGGGTTTTTCACGACAAATGGCTGCTGAGCTGGCGGAGAATACAGAAACGCGCGAGTTGCCCGTGTTTCCTTCGCAGAGAAGTGGTATGAGGCGAAATAAATAAATTGTGAGTTGATTCATACGTGGCGACAGCGCTTCGCTGTTTTTTTGGCAAAAGGGGGAGCGTGAGGTGGTTTGCTTTTTTAGCGCGGATTGTGATCCGCGCTATTTGCCTCTAATGTTTATATATAGCATTTACCTAAATACTGCGGATTAAGTAAATTTTCATTTGAGAAGATATCATTGAGTTGAGCTTGGTTGAGTAGTTTCTTCTCTAGGCAAACTTCCATTACGGTTTGACCTGTTTGCGCGCATATTTTACCAATTTCATCGCATTTTTCATGGCCTAGAATAGGGTCAAGAAAGGTGACAATGCCAATGCTATTAAGTACATTTCTACGGCATGTTTCTATATTAGCGGTAATGCCATCAATGCATTTCTCTTTTAATCCGAGCATGGCATTTTGTAGTAAATGGATGGATTCAAATAGTGATGAGGCAATCACAGGCTCCATTACATTCAACTGCAATTGCCCCGCCTCTGCCGCCAAAGTAATCGTTAAATCATTACCAATTACTTTAAAGCAAACTTGATTAACCACTTCCGGCATCACTGGATTTACCTTGGCGGGCATAATGCTGGAGCCTGCTTGTAATTCAGGTAAATTAATTTCTTTAAGACCAGCACGTGGGCCAGAAGACAATAAGCGCAAATCATTGCAAATCATGGATAGTTTGGTGGCTGTGCGTTTAAGTACGCTAGAAATCATGACATAAGCGCCGCAATCCGAGGTGGCTTCAATTAAATCTTTAGATGATTTAAATGCATGACCCGTGACTTCACATAATTTTTCTACTGCGAGGGGGCCGTAGTTAAGTGGTGCATTAATACCCGTGCCAATAGCGGTGGCACCTAGGTTAACCTCAAGCAGCAAGTTTTTGATTTGCTCAATTAAGCGAATATCTTCGTTGATTAAGGTGGAAAAGGCATGAAACTCTTGCCCTAGCGACATAGGTACGGCATCTTGCAGCTGGGTGCGGCCCATTTTTAGTACAGATTTAAATTCGACTGATTTATGCATAAATGCGCTGGAAAGGTTTTGCATATACTGCATTAAAATCAATAGATGTTCATATAGTGCAACTCTAAATGCAGTTGGGTAGGCATCATTGGTTGATTGACATTTATTAACGTGATCATTGGGGTGAATGGTTTGGTATTCACCTTTTGGGTGGCCCAATAGTTCTAGCGCTAAGTTGGCAATCACTTCATTGGCATTCATATTGACCGAAGTGCCTGCCCCACCTTGAAATACATCGCTCGGAAATTGATCTAAGCAGCGGTTATTTGAAATGATTTCATCACAGGCATTCACAATAGCTTGGGCGATTTTTTTTTCAATACTGCCGATTTCACCATTGGCTAAGGCGCAGGCTTTTTTTGTTTTTGCGAGTGCTTTGACCATGATGGGGTTATCGCTGATTTTGCTCTGCGATATTTGGAAATTTTCTATTGCGCGTTGGGTGTGGATTCCATAGTAGGCATTCAATGGGACTGCTTTTTCGCCTAATAAATCGTGCTCAATTCTAAACTTTTGCATTAGATATTACCCCCACAAAAAATAATCATAGCAGTGGGGTAGTTTGGCAAAGTGATATTGCGCAACATTCTAGTGAATGTTTTATATGTCATTTACATTGCTTTTGCCGCCGGTATTTGGCATTAACAGGCTATTTAGCAATTGGATGGGGATCGTGGAGATGATTGTCTATTTTACAAAAATGAATAGACAATCCGTGTGGTTGGAGTGGGAGGTTTTTAGCTGCAGCGTAATCTTCAGCCGGGGCCTGACGGGGAGTGCTTAGAGCTGAGCGATGGCAGTGTCTTGGGTTTTTTGCAACTGATGGCCGTTATCCAGCTCATTTAGTAAAGCAATCACCATTAAGGCCGAGTGATAACCGGCTTTAATTATATATTGATCAAAATCGACAGGTGAATCGTTGTTTGCGTTATCTGATAGCGAGCGAATAATCACAAAGGGCAGTGCATGCTGATGGCAAACTTGAGCAATCGCGGCGGCTTCCATTTCGCAAGCGGCCATGGTTGGGAAGTTTTTGAGCATTTGCGCGGTGCGGGCGCTGTCACAAATAAAACTGTCGCCTGTGCAGATCAAACCGTCAATTGCTTTGACTTGGCCAAGGCGGGCAACGGCACGGTGCGCTGCGGCAACTAAGCCCGCATCGGGCGTAAAGGCCGCAGGTTGCTGTGCCATTTGGCCAATCTCATAGCCAAAAGCAGTGACGTCTACATCATGGTGGCGCACTTCAGAAGAAATCACAATGTCGCCAATCTCTAAGTGATCGACAAAACCACCTGCAGACCCCGTGTTGATGACGGCGCTGGGCTGATATTTGGCAATTAATAAGGTAGTTGCGATGCTGGCAGCCACTTTACCAATGCCAGAGCGGGTGACAACCACGTGTTGCTTGGCGAGGGTGCCGCTATAAAAATCGATGCCCGCAACGGTTTTTTTGCGGCTGTTTTCGAGTGTCTCAATCAGGTGAGCTACTTCCGGCTCCATTGCGCCGATAATTCCAATTGTCATTAGTTTTTATGCCTAGGCGAGTGCCACGAGCGAGTGTGGCAAGGTGGCGGATAATGCCTTAGATAAGGGTGTATGCCAAACTAAATAATCACTTTTTGCCTTTAAATAACAAAGACTTCTTAAAACCAGCTAGAACTAGCAATTTATGTGATTCATAGATGCTATGCACCCTAGTGTTGTTCACGTTTTATTCGCAATTACGCTGAGCTGGAAAACGTCAACAGACACTGGTTACATCCGCAAAAAACACTCAGAAAACGAAAATGCACGGTCGGAGCCCAAGTGTCTGCTCGTGACTTGCATGTCTTTATTTAGTGGATATTGTTTTAATTTAGGCTTTTAGGGAGGGGCATTAAATCCAGTCGGGTTTAGCGCAGGCACTGCGTTATAAACTGGCCAATCGCTTGGATTTCTGGCATGCATACCGAATGTTGCATCGGCCATGTTTGCCAGCTGATGCTAAAGCCCAGCGCCTGCAACTGATCCCTTGCGGCTTCACCCAGTTTTACTCCTACAACAGGATCTGCGCTGCCATGCGCGGCAAAGATGGGGGTAGTTTGGTTGGCAAGGCCCGCTTGAATCAGCTCGGGCGCGGGCAAATACGTTGATAGCGCCACAATCCCCGCGAGTTTTTCTGGATGGAGTACGCTGGCGGTGTAAGCAATCGCCCCCCCTTGTGAAAACCCTGCCAGAATAATCCGCTCACTGGCGATGCCGCGTTGGTTTTCTCGGCTAATAAGCGCACGGATCATTTCAACCGATGCCTTAACTCCTGCTACATCGGCCTGACGGCTGATTTGATCAAAATACAAAATATCGTACCAAGCGGGCATCACATAGCCGTTATTGCAGCTAATGGGCATGCTAGGCGCGTGCGGGAAAATAAAGCGAATGCCTAAATCTGCAGGCAACTGTAGATCAGGAACAATCCCGGCAAAATCATTACCATCTGCACCAAGGCCGTGCAGCCAAATAACGCTGGCGCTGGGCTGGCTAGCGGTTTCAATTTCTACGCAAGGTAGTGTGCTCATTGTTATTCCTAATTTACTGTAGGGGGAGGGTTGTGCGAACTGCTGCAAAGGGTGCAGCAAGCAGCGCCCTATTGTGTTTGTTGGGCATTAAGCAGGCTTTAGCGCCGATTTTGGGCGAAAACTGGCGACCACTTCGGGGTGGGTTTCAATGTAAGGGCCTTCCAATAGCTGAATGCAATAAGGCACGGCGGCAAAAACGCCGTTGATGATGACTTTGCCAGTGGCGTCTTTCACGCCTTCCAGCGTTTCTTTAATGGATTTAGGTTGGCCAGGTAAGTTCAAAATCAAGCATTGCTTGCGAATCACGCCAACTTGGCGGCTAAGGATAGCGGTTGGCACGTAATGCAAGCTGACCTGACGCATCTGTTCACCAAAGCCTGGCATGATGCGATCGGCGATGGCGAGGGTGGCGTCAGGAGTGACATCACGCAACGCGGGGCCTGTGCCACCGGTGGTAAGTATCAAATGGCAGCCCTCAATATCCACAAGCTCTTTGAGTGCGATCTCAATGCTGGCTTGGTCATCGCTCATTAAGCGGCTGCTAAGGGTATAAGGGGTGCTAAGGGCGGTGCTGAGCCATTCTGTGAGTGCAGGAATGCCTAAATCTTGATATACGCCGCTGGATGCGCGGTCTGAGGTAGAGACAAGGCCGATTTTTACGGTATTCATGACGGGCAACCTAGTGGGGGATTACTGAGCGGCGGATATCACTATTTTCTCACCGATTTGCAGTGTAAGCGCGTGGTCGTTATCAATGATTTGTTCAGCATGGCTGACTTTGGCGTGCGAAGAGGTCAGCGCAATCACGACTGCGGCCTGTGCAGATTATACGCCGCTTAATGCGTCTTCAAAAGCCACGCATTGTTGGGGGGGGGGGGTAAATTAAGTAGCGCTGCGCCTTTTAAGGGGGCTTCGGGATGCGGTTTGCCTTGGCTGACGTCATCTGCAGAAATAATATGCAGCGGTGTTGGCAGGCCAGCGTAAGCGAGCTTAGCTAAGGCGATTGTGCGCGGTGACGACGGCCCATTGCCCAGGATGGAGCTGAGCTAAAAATTCTGCCGCGCCGCTGATCGCAACCGTGGCATCTGAAGTGAGGGCTTCTTCTGCTAGCAAGAGCGCAATTTCTGCTGTTGCATCGAGCTGGGGTGCGACGAGGGCAATGGTTTCTATGCTACGACGCCCGTGCCCATGCTGCATGACAAAATCGGGGTCTAAATGTTGGCGAACGGCCCATCGTCGCCATAGCCCTTCAATACAAGGGGTGGAATCAACGAGGGTACCGTCCATATCGAATAGCATTGCAGTGCATTCGATGTGCCTATTCATTTATTCTGCGTCTTCCATTTCATCATCATCTGAGCTGGCTTCTAGGCCGGGCAGTGCTGGCTCTGGAATATATTGCTTAATCAGCTTAAATAACTCACGGAACGCTTTGGCAGGTTTTTGTAGCTCGCGCTCTTTTAAAGCATTACGCACTAACTGGCGAAGCTGTTGAATATCAACGTCGGGGTGCTCGGTAACGAAATTTTCAACGACCTTAGCATCGGTCAGCATGCTGGCTCGTAAACGCTCTAAGCGATGCAACCAAGCGCTATGGCGATCAGAAAGACCGGCCAATTTATTGAGCAGCTCGTTGATGGGTTCAGGATCAACATCGCGCATTAATTTGCCGATAAATTGCTTTTGTCTAGCCGTTGCGCCATTGGCTGTGATTTTTTTTGCCGCCAAGATGGCGTCAAATAGGCGTTCAGGTAGCTTAAGCGTGGCCAATTGCTTTTTATCGAGCGGAATGAGTTTTTCGCCGAGTTTTTGCAACGCAGTCATCTCGGTCTTCATTTCTGTTTTGCTGACGTACTCAATATCGTCGTCTGGGAGGTCGTGCTTTGGTCTTGCCATGATAGGGTTACTTGCGTGCAAAACCGGTATGATACCAAAGACTGCGTCTTGCTTTGCGATCAGTTTGCAATCAAGCGCACACGAATAAGGTAAAAATGCATCTTTGCGCCCTTATAAAGAGGGCGATATCGTAACTAAAATAGTATTTTTTCCCATAAAAAAACGTATAAGACGCAAATGTATAAGCATCGTTAATCACTTTTTTTCGTGCTTTGTGTGTTTTTTGTGGATAAAAAGCCTTTGACCTCGATCTCTTAAAACGGGAAATGACCAGTGTCCGAATTTAGTTTTAATCAGCAAGAACTTTGCGATTTAGCCACCCAAGTGCTGGAACAAGCCGCAAGCCAAGGTGCAACAGCCTGCGATGTAGATGTGTCCGAGGGCTATGGCCAAAATATATCCGTGCGCCTTGGCGAAGTAGAAACCATCGAATACAACCGTGATAAAGGTGTTGGCGTAACGGTGTATCTAGGGCAGCAAAAGGGGCACGCCAGCAGTAGTGATTTTTCTGCTGCAGCGATTAAAGACACCGTAAAAGCAGCACTGGCGATTGCACGCTTTACCGCTGCAGATTCTTTTGCTGGCCTGCCCGATGCAGATCGCTTGGCCACATCTTTCCCTGATTTTGATCTTTACCACCCTTGGGATCTATCGGTTGAAGGGGCGATTGCGCTAGCGACCGAATGCGAAGACGCCGCGCGCGGTGTCGATGCCCGTATTAGTAATTCGGAAGGCGCATCGGTATCGACGGGCGCTAGCCGCTTTGTGTATGCCAACTCTTTGGGCTTTATGGGGGCTGAATGCAGCTCTCGCTATAGCTTGTCTGCGGCGGTGATTGCCGAAGACGAATCAGGTATGCAGCGGGATTACTGGTATAGCTCGGCGCGCTCATATTTAGATTTGGATTCAGCGGTGGCGGTGGGCCAGCGTGCAGGTGAGCGATCCTTACGCCGCTTAGGCGCTCGCCGCGTTAAAACGGGTGAATATCCTGTCCTATTTGAAGCGCCAGTGGCCTCTGGCCTGATAGGTGCTTTTGTACAGGCCGTTAGTGGTAGCAGCCTTTATCGCAAATCTAGCTTTTTACCCGATAGCTTGGGTACAAGCGTATTTGCACCTTGTGTCAGCATTGCAGAAGATCCTTTTTTGAAAAAAGGCATGAGTAGTGGGGCCTTTGATGCGGAAGGCGTCGCCACCGTGGCGCGGGATGTGGTGAGCCAAGGGGTGTTAAATGGATATTTCTTATCCAGCTATTCCGCCAGAAAACTGGGCATGAGCACGACGGGCAATGCGGGCGGATCGCATAATCTGCTTGTGGCGGCCACGCACACCTTTGCGCAGCTCTTGGCCGAATTGGGCACGGGATTGTTTGTTACCGAATTACTAGGGCACGGCACTAATATGGTGACGGGTGATTATTCGCGCGGTGCGGCAGGTTTTTGGGTAGAAAACGGCGTCATTCAATACGCGGTAGAGGAAATTACCATTGCTGGTAATCTGCGCGACATCTTTAAAGATATCGTAGGGATTGGTGATGACAGCCAGCCGTGGTCCAGCCGCAAGGTGGGCTCGATATTAGTTAGCAAAATGACGGTGGCTGGCGAGTAATAGCCTGATATGGGGGGCATGGCCCTGTTGTCATTCCCCCATTTGTTTTGTGATCGCTATGTTTAGGGCTGTTGGCGCTAAGTGGTGCGCGCGTTTCTTTATTTGCATCGTAGATTACGTGCAAATATGACTATAGGGCCTGATGTTGTTGATTGTGCCTTCACTGGCGCTGTGCGCTCCTTTAAACTGTTGCTTTGCTCAATAGCCTGCCGATGAAATTAATTCGAGCTTTATCTACACCTTGGCGTGCCGCTAAAAATCCCTTATTCCTCTATCAGCACCATCGTTTAATCCATGCGCTGCGGGTGACCTTGGCCTTTGCTTTTGGCCTGATCATTAATCTTGGCTTGCCGATTCAACATGGAAGCTGGATGTTGGTGACCATTGTGGTGATGCTCGGCAATGTGCCGCATTTAGGTGCAGTGGCGCAGAAAACGCGGCAACGCACAGTGGGCACGACCGTTGGTGCGCTTGCGGGGTTGCTTGCAATTGCGCTCTATGGTGCATCGCCCTTGCTTTGTTATGTTTGGATGGGATTGGTGGTGTTATTAAGTGCCTATCACGCCATTGGCAAGGCGGGTTATACCGCACTGACGGTGGGGATTACCTTGGTGATTGTGGCCGGGGTTGGGGATGGTACAGTTTCTGAATCACTCTGGCGCACGGCCAATGTTGCATTAGGCTCTTTAATTGCCATTGTGGCCGCGTCTTTGTTCCCGCAGCGCGCCCTAGATCACTGGCGATTTTTGCTGGCAGATAATTTGCGTGAATCAGCGCTAATGTATAGCCGTATTGCTCGGCGCGCGCCGCTGGATATGGAAGCGGCACTAGGGCGATTTAATACGCGCTTAATCGCCATGCGCGGCTTAATTTCTTCTGCGGCTAGCGAATGCGAGCAAAGTACAACGCGTTTTGAATCGATTCAGCGTGGGCAGCGTACGCTTTATAGCGTGTTTGACCGAATGAGTGATGTGGCTAGTAAAAATGCCGAGCCCCTGTCTGACAAAGGCGTATTTCGCAAAGCGGTGGTAAAAACGCTATTTAGAGCGGCGCATGGGATTCGTTTTTTGCATCCTGAAATGTTACTCAATAGCCTGCCAGAAGCGGATCAAAGTGCAAGCGCATGTTATTGGCTAAGTGCTGAATTAAGCCAAACAACACTTCGTTTATGTGATGAATTGCTTTTACTCATGCCGGCTATTCAGGTGTCACAACAAGGCTTACAGCCTTTAAATCCGCATGATGTCATGCATAATTACGACCAGTAAGCTTATTTATATTGATTAATCTATTTGATATAGGAGTGATAACTTGACGCAAGTCCATTCTATAAAACCAGTTGTGGCCGCATTTGATTTTGATGGCACGATTACCACAAAAGACACTTTTATCCCGTATTTAAAAAAAGCTTTCGGCAAACGCGCAGTGTATTTAGCTTTATTTTCTTTAGTGGGAGAGGCGATTAAAGTTGGCGTTGGCATCTCTAATCGGGATAGCTTTAAAGAAAAAATAGTGGCTAAATTATTTGTTGGTCAATCACTCGATAAATTGCAAGCAATAGGCAAAGAGCATGCAAAAGAAATAGAACGCTGGTTTCGCCCCGCCGCAATTGAGAAAATAAATTGGCATAAGCAGCAGGGGCATCGCTTAATTATGGTAAGCGCATCGCTTGATCTTTACTTGGAGCCAATGGCTAAGCGGCTTGGCTTTGATGAGTTGCTTTGCACCTGCTTATCTGCAAATAATAATATATTGAACGGCCGCTTATTAGGCGCTAATTGCCGTGGCATAGGAAAGACAGTGCAGCTTGAATTGCTAGTCGGTCCCCTTGCAGACATAGAGCTCTATGCTTACGGTGATTCTGCAGGAGATAAAGAAATGTTAGAAGCCGCTACGCATCCATTTTTTAAACCTTTTATTGCCAATTAAAATGCCGGGCTTGATCAAAATTTTATTTGATCAACAAAATCGGGATGAACATCCTTGGCAAAGGCCAAGCAATAACCATAGTATTCTTGTGACCCCCATGCAGAAATAATTGAAGATTTATCAATTTTATTCATAATAACGGGCAGTATTTTGGCGTCGTTAGCAATGCATGCAAACTTGCCAAAGTTATTGAAATTCCACATGTCGGGGTAATCATGCACAATGCGCTCAAACCCTTTGCGCATCAGCGGCTATTCAATTTGCCCATTGCTAAACATCGTGGGGGAGTAAAACAACCAATTTAAGCGGGCATAAAGACTAGGTCCCAGCGTAGCTTTAGTTTGTTTTACGGCTTGCTCAACAAATTCGCGGAACTCTTTTTTAGCCTTGGCGGCGGCTTGATCCGCTATTCGTTAACAATCGCCGCAAACCCAACTCCAAAAGCGAGTCGATGAAGCAATCGAAGCGGTTTTCCTTGCCTACGCCACAGAACAGCCCACCTATGGCTAGGTGTGTACCAGTAATGGGATACGTCCGCGATGCATGTTATCTCTTGCCTTGGGTGGCGGGTAAGTGGCTACGAAGGCGTTTTGGGTGGGTACGATTCGTCTGATTTAAAGATACGAAAGAATTTGCTGCAATAGCTTAAAAAATCAGGTAGGTCACGTAAAATTGAATGCGCAGATACGGCATGAATTTTGGCAGTCAGTGGATTTTAGATGCAGTGTGGGACTGGGTAAGGAGTAAATAGATAAAGCCCTGAAAAAATCAGGGCTTTATCTATTTTATTTGGAGCGGGCGATGAGAATCGAACTCACGGCGCTAGCTTGGGAAGCTAGGGTATTACCATTATACGACGCCCGCTGTGTATTGCTGACGCATTGTAAGTGGTGCCTATGATTTTTGCAAGCTTGCTTCATGTTAATAGTTATTCTTGCTTCATGTTAATAGTTATTCTTGCTAATTTTATTGGCGTTTCCTGCGATGTGATTGTCAGGATGAAGTTATTCGCTGCAAGCAAGTTCTGGAGTGCTTTGAAAAAAACCCCAGCCAAGAATCCTTGGCTGGGGGTTTTTTTGCTAAATAAAGCAATCACTAGATTTTGGTTATTGGCTTGGGCCGCAGCAATTAATCCATCTAGAGCTGGGTCGTTAAATTGAGTCCACCAGTTTGGGCCATGCGCTGTCACCTTGGTGTAACCCAAATTAAGCTCTGCTTGCTTTAAACTAGCTTGTGCCGTTTGCGTGCTGGCAAGGGCTGAGGCGTAGGCAGATAAAGCGTCATCGTAATCTTTGCGGCTTACCGCGTTTTCTTTAAATAAAGGAGTCATTCGATTACGATCGGCGCGGGCTTTTTCTAATCTTGATGCTTCTTGCGAGAGCTGGCCTTTGGCTTGATCTAGCGTGGCTTTATAAGGCTCCGGATCAATTTCAAAAAGCACTTGCCCCGCTCGTACTTGCGCGCCTTCCACATAGGTTCTTTTTAATAAGATGCCATTCACGCGGGAGCGAACTTCAATATCACGATAGCCGGTGGTTTCACCCACCATCACTTTATTAAGTGCAACATCTGTGGCTTTTAATTCAATGAAACTCACAGTGGCAGGCGGCGGTGCGCTTGAGCCCGTTTTTTGCTTACAGGCACTCAATAAGATGAGTGCGGCAAGGGTGCTCAGGTGAGAAAAGTTTTTGATAACAACCTAGTGTCCTGTTTCATTCGGTGATCTCCAGTTATAGGGGTTGAAGTTTTGAATATTTATCAGGATGCCGCAAAAAAAGATAGGAAATTGTCGCTAGATTAATGCTGTTTGCATTGCTTGAAAGTGTGGTCAGTCAGGGTATAAAGGGGTGAATTGGGAGAACTAGTGCATATTCATTTGAAAAAATCACACTATTATCTTGTTAGTTTAAGCATTTAAAGATCCGCTGTTGTGGTTTGTGCCTATCGCATAATGAGGACTGTCTTTAGCGAGGGGAAAAAAAGCGGAATATGTACTTTTTTTTCTGCAGGCCTTGGTATTGCTCAGTAGTAAAAATAGAGCGCATTTGTTTTACGCAAATATGTTCACTTTGGCTTTTTTATGGATTAGACTGTCCAGTCCAAGCCAAGGGATGATAATGGTTACCAGTAAAATTGAGCCGCTGAATACAGGTGTCGATCCTGTCCTTGAAGCCGCAAAGCTTGTTTTTTGCGAAATGGGTTATCGAGCCAGTATAGATAAGGTAGCTCAACGCGCTGGCGTAGCAAGGCAGACGATTTATAATCGTTTTGGTAGTAAACAAGCTTTGTTTGAGCTGACGATTGAGCTGTGTATCGCAGAAATGTTGGCGCCACTAACGGTGGATGAGGGTACCGTACGGGAGCGCTTAATGCGTTTTTCTTTGTCATTTAGAGCGCGGACTATGGATCCTGAAGGTATTAGTGCACACCGTGTACTGACCTGTGAAGCGCCACGTTTTCCTGATTTGGCACGTCGGCACTTTGAGCTTTGTATTGAGCGCACCACCAAGCAATTAGCGCTAACTTTGGAAATGGCGATGCAAGAAGGCGGCTTAATTCAAGCCGATGCCTTTGAAGCTGCGGCTTACCTATTAGACACCCTCAGTGGTTACGATCGTTTAAAAATGTTTTTTGGTGGCGAGCCGCCTGATCCCGCTGCTGAAGAGGCCAAGGTTGAGCGTCTTGTAGACCGTTTTTTACGTGCCTATCGCCCCTGATCATGGCGGTATTTCGATGATTTTTGAGCATCACAATGCATTAAGGGCGCAGCAAGTCGCGTTCCTATATTTGCTTTGCGAGTGTTGTTTTGTGCTGCTAAACGTTGGTATTAATGCGGTAAGCTAAGTATCAGTTGTTAGTTTTAAAAGTCAGCCAACCGTTCATACACGCTTTGGCAGATCGCTATGTGGGTCGTCAATTTGTTGACGTAAATATTTTAATTATTAAGCGGATTAAGGATTAGCAATGCTTCCTTCACTCAAAAAAAGTGTGATTTTAGTTCTGGGCGCAGCAAGCCTATTAGCGGCTTGCGGTAAAGGTGGGCCAGAAGGCGCTGCGGGTGGCGCGGGTGGTGGAATGCCGCCACCTGAAGTCACCGTGGTAACGGCTCAGGCGGGCAGCGCGGCATTAACGCGTGATTTAAGCGGCCGTATCACGGCGGTTCGCACCGCCGAAGTGCGCGCTCGCGTGGATGGTATTTTAGAAAAGCGCCTCTTTAATGAGGGCGGTGAGGTTAAAGCCGGCCAGTCTTTATTTAAGATTGATTCGCGTGTGCTAGAGGCCAATGCCGCCACTGCTAAAGCTGCACTGGCTAAAGCAAAAGCCAGCGTTTCGATTGCCAAGCAAACGGCGGATCGCTATAGCCAGCTGGTGGGTGAGCAGGGTGTAAGCCGCCAAGAATTTGATCAGGCTGAAGCACAGCTCAAGCAAGCAGAAGCTGAAATGGCCGCAGCTGAGGCAGAAGTACGCCGCGGCAGTGTGGATCTAGAATACGCCAGCGTGCAAGCGCCTATCAGTGGCCGCATTGGCCGCGCTTTAGTTTCAGAAGGGGCATTGCTCAATAAAGGCACGGCTACACCGCTGGCTACTATCGAGCAAATTGATTCGGTGTATGTGGATTTCAATCAGTCCGGTGCGGATTTGCTGCGTTTAAAAAAGCTCACAAAAGCAGGCAAGCTCAAACAAGCCACTTTACCCGTTGATCTCTTACTTGAAGATGGCTCGGCCTATGCGCACGGGGGCAAGTTGCTGTTTGCCGAGCAAACCATAGATCCAACCACGGGCACGGTGACTTTACGCGCTGAATTCCCTAATCCAGACCATCTTTTACTGCCTGGCATGTTTGCCACGGTAAGAGTTGCGCAGGGTGCGATGGATGCCACGGTGCGTGTGCCACAACAAGCGATTGTTTCATCGCCACAAGGCCAGTTTGTTTACGTTGTAGGCGGCGACAATAAAGTCGCCCCTGCGCCAGTAAAAACCGGCGGGTTTTCAGGCAAAGATTGGATTGTCTTGAGCGGTTTAAAAGGCGGCGAGCGTGTGATGATCGATGGCATCCAAAAAGTACGCCCCGGCGCGGTAGTGAGTCCGGTGGATGCGGCTGCGGCTAAATCTGTACCAGCGTCTGCACCTGCTGCTTCTGCCCCTGCAAAAAAATAGATGTTGCTGATGATGCACAGGCATCACTAGCGCATTAGGAGAGTTTATGTTTGCTCGATTTTTTATCGATCGCCCCGTATTTGCTTGGGTGATCGCCATTATTATTGTTTTGGCAGGTTTGCTGGCTTTGAAAAGCCTGCCTATCTCTCAATATCCCGAAGTGGCCCCGCCCGCTTTAACGATTAACGCGACTTATCCCGGCGCAAGTGCGCAGGTGATGGAGGAAACGGTTACTGCGCTGATTGAGCAGGAAATGAACGGTTTGGAGAACATGCAGTACATGAGCTCCAACAGCGATAGCGCCGGCAATATGGCGATTACGCTGACGTTTAAGCCGGGTACAGATTTAGATATCGCCTCGGTAGAAGCGCAAAACCGTGTGAAACGGGTTGAAGCACGTTTACCTAGCGAAGTACGCCAGCAAGGCGTGCAGGTGGTTAAATCACGTAGTAACTATCTGATGTTTGTGACGCTCTTATCCCCGGATGGTAGTTACGACAATGTGGCGCTGGGTAGTTATGTGAATTCTAGCGTAATCGATTCCATTCGCCGTGTACCGGGTGTGGGCGAGGCGATGTTGTTTGGCTCTGAATACGCCATGCGTATCTGGCTGGATCCAGCTAAGTTGGCTGGCTTTAAGATGTCTGCATCTGAAGCTTTGGCCGCTGTGCGCGCGCAAAACGTGCAATTGGCCACGGGTGAAATTGGTCAACTTCCAGCGCCAGCTGGCCAGCAATTTACTGCAACGGTGGTCACGCAAGGCCGCTATTTAACGGCTGAGCAGTTTGGCAATATCGTGCTGCGTGATGGCAAAAATGGCGCGCAATTGCGCTTAAAAGATGTGGCTAAAGTTGAGCTGGGCGCATCCGATTACAGCGTGTTGGCACGTTTAAATGGTAAGAGTATCGCGGCGATCGGGATTAAGCTCTCCCCCGATGGCAATGCGCTCGAAACCGCCAAAGCGGTAAAAGCCAAGCTGGACGAGCTGTCTAAGTTTTTCCCTAAGGGTATTGCCGTTGAAGTGCCTTACGATACATCTAAGTTTGTTGATGTTTCGATTAAAGAAGTATTGACCACGTTAGTTGAAGCCATTGGCTTGGTGTTTATTGTGATGTACCTGTTCCTAGGTAATATCCGCGCCACGCTGATTCCGACGATTGTGGTGCCGATTGCGCTTTTAGGCGCTTTGGTGGGTTTGCAGCTGTTTGGTTATTCGATCAATGTGCTGACCATGTTTGCCATGGTGCTGGCGATTGGTATCTTGGTTGATGATGCCATTGTGGTGATCGAAAACGTCGAGCGGATCATGTCTGAAGAGGGCCTTGCCCCGCGCGAAGCCACGCAAAAAGCCATGGGGCAGATTATCGGCCCGATTATCGCCATTACTTTGGTGCTGACCGCCGTGTTTGTGCCGATGGCGTTTTTCTCCGGTGCGGTGGGTGCGATTTATCGCCAGTTCTCGGTGACTTTAGTGCTGACGATGTTCTTCTCGGCGCTGATGGCTTTAACCTTAACGCCTGCGCTGTGCGCCACCTTCCTTAAGCCTTTGAAAAAGGGCGAGCATCATGGTACTAAGGGCTTTTTAGGCTGGTTTAACCGTAAGTTTGCTGCATTAACCTTGCGCTATCAGGGCTGGGTAGGCACATGCATCCGTAAGACCGGCTTGTCCCTGCTGTTTTTTGCTTTGATTTTGGCTTCTACCGGCTGGTTGATGTCGCGCTTGCCAACGTCTTTCTTGCCTGACGAAGACCAAGGTTACTTTATTAGCGTGGTGCAATTGCCTGCTGGTGCAACGCACGAGCGCACGTTGGAAATCGTTGAGCAGGTTGAAGCACACTTTGTGAAGCAGCCAGAAGTTGATCGCGTGATTGCAATTGTTGGTTTCAGCTTCTTTGGCCGTGGCCAAAATGCGGCACTGGCGTTTGTCACCTTAAAAGACTGGAAAGATCGTCCTAAGCCCGATGATCAGGTTGCGGCGGTGGTACAACGCGCCAATATGATGTTGTTCCGCATTAAGCAAGCGTTCGCATTTGCAACTAATGTGCCGCCGATTCCTGAATTGGCCTCGGTGGGTGGGTTCGATTTTCGCTTGCAAGATCGTGCTGGTTTAGGTCGTGATCGCTTGTATGAAGCACGCAATATCTTGCTGGGCATGGCCGCGCAAAATAAAGCCCTGGCTGGGGTTCGCCCAGATGGTCAAGAGCCTGGTCAGCAGCTTTTACTCGATGTAAACAAGGTAAAAGCCAGCCAACTGGGTATTGATATGACCGAGCTTAACAACACGTTGTCGATTTCATTAGGTTCTGCCTATGTAAACGACTTTGTGCGCGAAGGCCGTATCTTGCGTGTCTTGATGCAAGCCACTCCAGAAAGCCGTCTTTCTCCGGATGATTTACTCAAGCTGCAAGTGAAGACGCGCGCGGGTAATTTAGTGCCACTGTCTGAAATTGCCGTGGCCAAATGGCAAGCGGGAGCTTCTGCGCTTGATCGCTACAACGGCTTGCCTGCATTTAAGATTTCTGGCGGCCCAGCTCCGGGTAAAAGCTCGGGTGAGGCGATGGACGCGATGGAAGCCATGGCCAAGCAATTGCCAGCAGGGGTAGGTTTTGAATGGTCGGGTACTTCGTTTGAAGAACGCCTGTCTGGCTCGCAAGCGCCATTCTTGTTCGGCTTATCGATTTTGATCGTTTTCTTGTGCCTTGCTGCACTGTATGAAAGCTGGTCGATTCCGTTTGCTGTGCTGTGGGTGGTGCCGCTGGGTATCTTTGGTGCAGTGGCCGCCATGACATTGCGCGGCTTGCCGGACGATGTGTACTTTAAGGTGGGGCTGATCGCCATTATTGGGCTTTCGGCAAAGAACGCGATTCTGATTATTGAATTCGCCCGTGATTTACAGCGCCAAGGGCTGAGCGCCGTCGATGCCACGCTGGAAGCTTGCCGCTTACGCTTCCGCCCAATTTTGATGACCTCATTCGCCTTTATTGCCGGTGTATTACCGCTGGCCATGAGTACCGGTGCAGGGGCCGCCAGCCGCCGTGCTATTGGTACTGGGGTGATGGGTGGGATGATTACCGCTACGGTGTTTGCCGTGTTCTTAGTGCCGGTGTTCTTTGTGGTAGTGCGTCGCTTCTTCCCAGAGAAAATCGTGGTACGCACGGATGAAATCGCGGATGACCATCGTTAATTAGATTTGTCAGTATTCGAAGGGTGCTTGATTCGCCCTTCGAACGATGAAGCGAACCCATAGGTAATAAATGTATGAAAAAACAATTAATGTCTAAGACAATGCTGCTTGCAATGAGCTTGGCATTGGGCGCATGCGCCATGGGGCCGGATTACGTCCGCCCTGCGGCCCCTGTGGCCAGTGCCGTAGGTAGCCAGCCGCAAGATCTCAACACGCCAGAGTGGGATAGCTATTTTCTAGACCCTGCGTTAAAACCGGTGATAGATAAAGCGTTAGCCAATAACCGCGATCTAAAAATTGCCACGGCCAGAATCGAAGAAGCACGGGCGCTGTACGGCATTCAGAAGGCGGATTTGCTGCCATCAATGAGTGCTAATGGCTCAGGCAACACCAGCCGTAGCAATCCAGATTTAGATATCAGCCGCCGTTATGAAGCTAATTTGGCTTTGCTCTCTTATGAGGTAGATTTTTGGGGGCGGGTGCGGCGTTTAAGCGAGGCAGCCAAAGCCAATTACTTAGCCAGCGAAGAAGCACAGCAATCGGTACGCAGCGCGCTGATTGCTGATGTGGCAAATAGTTATTACCTTGCGCAAGCCTTAAATGCACGCAGCCGCTTAGCCGAGCAAACGGCTACCGCGCGCCAGGAAAGTGCCCGCGTGGTGAAGCGCCGTGTGGATGTTGGCGTGGCTAATCGGCTAGATCTCTTGCAAGCAGAAGCTGCACAAGACAGTGCCTTAAGCGATAAAGCGGCCTTAAGCCGTCAAGCCGTTAACGCGCAAAATGCACTCACCTTGCTAGTGGGTGAAACGGTGAGCTTGCCAGCTGTAAACTTAAATGTGGAGGTATTTGCATTACCTAGCGGCTTAAGCTCGGCGGTGCTGCTTGATCGCCCTGATGTGCGGGCCGCAGAGCAAAAGTTGGTCGCGGCGAATGCCAATATCGGCGCTGCCCGTGCAGCATTCTTTCCTAAAGTCACCCTCATGGGCAGTGCGGGGGTGATGAGCGATGAATTGGGCGATTTGTTCTCTGGCGGCAACCGCGCTTGGAGCTTTCTACCACAAATCAGCCTGCCGATTTTTGATGGCGGACGCTTAAGTGCAGGGGCAGATGTTGCTGCGGCACGTAAGGTGATGGCCGTGGCAGAGTACGAAAAAACCATTCAACTGGCATTTAAAGACGTGGCCGATGTGCTGTCCGATCAAGGATGGTTGGTAGAGCAGCTTGCCGCCCAGCAAAAGCTGGCAGATCGTCAAGGTCAGCGATTAAAACTTGCCGAAGCGCGTTATGCCTCTGGCTTATCCGGCTATTTAGATGTGCTGGATGCGCAGCGTGAGTTTTACACTGCCAGCCAAGCCCTGATCGAAACCCGCCGCGCCCGTCTTGCGGTATCGGCTCAAGCGTTTAAGGCTTTGGGAGGTAGGTAAAGAAACTGCACCTTACAAGCAATAATTCTTAAGTGATGTATTAGGGGTACGGCATGCCGTGCCCCTCCCTCTAAAGCGTAAGCCGCCCGCTTATCGCTGAATCATGAGTAAGTCTTCTTGTCAGCCTAGAAAGCCCACCACAATCCCATAAGCACATCAAACTGATGTGAAACTTATGAGGGAGTGGACCGTGGATCAGCGCTTAAAGCTTTGTCTTATTGCAGGTGCCGTTAGTCTTGGTTTGTACGCTTGTGGTGGAGGCAGTAGTAGCTCAACACCATCTACATCCGCAGCCGTTACGCCAATCCCCACCGCAGTGCCAACACCCACTCCTACTCCAGCCCCTAACGGCGGCGCTTACGCCCAAGGTACGGTAACGGGCTTTGGTAGCGTGATTGTTGATGGTAATACCCTAGACGATAGCAATGCCAGCTTTAAGGTGGAGCAAGATCCTTCCGCAATCAGCACGGGCACCAGTAATGACATCAAGCTGGGTATGAAGGTGGAGTCTGACCAAGGTAGCGATGACAAAATCAAAACGCTGACCGCTTTGCCTGAGGTTTACGGCAAGATTACAGAATTACAGGCAGGTATTGGTTTTAAATTGGCAGGCCAAACCATCCGTGTCTCTACGGATGCCGCAGCGCCAACCGTATTTGAAGGCGCATCGGTGCTGGCTGATTTGCTAGTGGGCGATGTGGTTGAAGTGCATGGTAGCCGAGATGCTGCTGGGGTGATTGTGGCCACGCGCATTGAGCGCAAAGACCCTAGCAGTACCGTGATGGTGCGCGTGGTAGGCGTAGTGAGCCAGCTTGATAATGCGGCTAAAATACTATCCGTTAGCGGCTTAAAAATTGACTTCACTAACGCAAAATTGCGCCCTGATGGCGTGGTGTTAGAAAACGGGCAGTTAATTGCCGCTTGGAGTGACCAAGCCATTAGTGCCGCCAGCGTCATGAGTGCTAAAGCATTAAAAGTAAAAAAACCGCAAGCCGGTGATGGGCTGAAAATGCAAATTGGCGGCTTAATTGCCAGCTTAGATAGCAAAACACTGAGCTTTAAGTTAGGCGAGGTGATCGTCGATGCAAGTAAATCTAAATTTGAAAGCGGCGTAGTGACCGATTTAGCCAATGGTAAACCCGTCCGAGTAGGGGGCGTTTGGCAGACCGATAAACTGGTGGCAGCCAATGTGAAGTTTGTTAAAGACAGCGGGGATGCCAAGGTTGAGCTAAGCGGCCTAGTCACCGATTTTGTTTCCTTAGCCAGCTTTAAGGTAAGGGGCGCATTGGTTGATGCAAGCGCGGCCACCTTTGATGGCGGAGCTGCAGATAACTTAGCCAATGGTGTGTTAGTGAAAGTGCAGGGCAGCGTGGCCAACGGCACCGTTTTAGCTAAAACGCTAAAAATCGACACCCCACCCGCTGTAACGACACCACCTAACGCCAGTGCACCCAGCAATGCCAGCCAAACGGCCAGCGTAGGGGTAAGAACGATTATGGGTGAAGTGAAAGATCTGGATGCTAAAACCGGTAGATTTACTTTGAGCGGCATAAAGCTCACGCTGCAAATCAATGATAAAACCGAATACGGCACACAAGGCTCGGATGTGGTTGCCAGTAAGGTTGATTTTGTAAATGGCAGCAAGGTGCTAGTGCGTGGTGAGATGCTGGCTGATGTGCTGATCGTTAAGGAAGTGAAGCTTGCACCTAAAATTGCACCACCTGTTAAGTTAGCGGGTGTATTAAGTGGCGTAACGGCAACGCAGTTCAAGCTCAATGGCGTTATTGTGTTGTGGAGTACAACTACACCTATTGATGGTGGCGCGCGAGACAGCGTGGTGAATGGCGTGGCGGTTGAAGTGACTGCACTGAAGAGCGGCGATAAAATAAGCGCTCAAAAAATAGAGGTAAAAGGGCGAGCCACCACCGCGAATGTTTTAGAGATAAAAGGCCCAATTAGTGACTTAATTTCGGCCAGTGATTTTAAAGTGGCAGGGCAAAAAGTGAACGCCAGCAAAGCCGAAATCAAAAGCGGCAAAACGGCAAATGTAGGAAATGGCCGCCTAGTCATGGTAAAAGGCACGCTTACAAATGACGTATTAATTGCTACGCAGATTTCATTTGAAGATTAACTCTCTTTAACTGCAATAAACAACGCCCCAAAAGCTGAACCTCTGTTCATGCTTTTGGGGCGTTGTTTTGCATCGTAGGGGCGCTGCTTACTGCTTCTACCAAGCAAAACGTACTTTAATCAGCCAACAAAACCATTAATGCATCAGCAACATCGCTCAAAGCAACACCTTCGCCTAGGGCGATAGGGCTGTGGCTTTCTAGGGCCGCCACGCCTTCGTTCTTAAGTTTTGCAATCCATAAGCCAGCTTCACGGCCTTGGCTAAAGCCTTGGCTTTGTAATAAAACACGGCCATCGCTGGCGCTGAAGTTAAAGTAAAACAGCCCATCGTCTAAGCGGAACTGCTTAAACAAGGGCAATGCCGCTTTCTTTTCAGGCTTGGCGGCAGGTACGGCTAGGGCTTGCATTTGGCGCAGGCCAAGGGACTCACGTACCTTTTTCAATAAAGGTGCTGCAGTGGCGCGCGCTTTAGCGGCCCCTGTTTGTAGTAGCGCTTCAATTTTTTCTGGATGCGCCATAAGCGCTTCATAGCGCTCGCGCATTGGGGCAATATCGCGCTCGATTAAATCTAAAAGGCGCTTTTTTGCATCGCCCCAGCCAAGACCTGCACGTAATTCAGTCTTAAATTGGGCAGTCTCTTCGCTACTGGCAAACGCCTCAAAGAGGGTGACTAAGTGCGAGTTATCAGGATCTTTCGGCTCGCCTGGCAGTAAGCTATTAGTCACAATTTTAGCAATGGCATCTTTAAGCGCCTTTGCGCCACCTTCAAACAGTGGAATGGTGTTGTCGTAGCTTTTGCTCATTTTGCGGCCATCTAGGCCAGGCAGAGTAGCAACGTGCTCTTCGATATGCGCTTCAGGCAGGACAAATAAATCGCTGCCTTGGCCAAATAGGTGATTAAAGCGCGCGGCTACATCGCGGGTCATTTCAATATGCTGAATTTGATCGCGGCCTACCGGTACTTTATGTGGGTTAAACAGCAGGATATCTGCAGCCATTAAAATTGGGTAGCAAAACAGGCCCATGGTAATGCCTGCGTCAGCATCTTCACCCGCTGCCTCGTTGATGTCCGTGCTGGCTTTGTAAGCGTGGGCGCGGTTCATCTGGCCTTTAGCCGTCACGCAAGTCAGCAGCCAATTCAGTTCAGTTACTTCAGGCACATCGCTTTGGCGATAAAAAGTAACGCGTTCTGGATCAAGCCCCGCAGCCAGCCAAGTAGCGGCAATCTCTAGGCGCGAGCGTTCGATTCTAGCCGGATCATCGCATTTGATGAGGGCGTGGTAATCCGCCATAAAAAAGAAGCAATCGCTATCTGGGCTTTGGCTGGCGACAATGGCCGGGCGAATCGCCCCTACATAGTTGCCAAGATGGGGTGTACCCGATGTGGTAATGCCGGTAAGAACACGCAAACTCATTACTTTTTCCTGTCAATTCAAACTATGGCCGCAAGTCTAGCAGGCGGGCGGGTTTCGTGTAAGTAGAATACACATAGCTAAATTAAATTTGCTGAGAAAAATTAAATATGTGTGGCGAATAGGGCCGTTTAGTTAGGTAGGATTATGGTATTAATGTTGTTTGGCTAAACCGTAACAATAAAAAGGTATATATTGGTATTTGTTAGATCTCTCCAATAAAGGAATTGAAATGCGTAATAAACTATTTAGCACGCTGTTAATTACTTCAGGTTTGTTAATTGGGCAAGCTGCTTTGGCTGGCGAGATCGCAGATAATGAGGTGTTGGTTGGCGTTTCTGAATAATCAATTCTAGAGGCTAAAGTGGATGCGATTGATGTTAATCAGCGCACGATTCAATTGAGCTTGCCAGATGGTCAGGTGCTCAAGTTTGAGCACGTCAATCCAAAAATTACTCACTTTGACCAAGTTAAGGTTAATGACAAAGTGGGGATTGTCTCTGCTAAATCCACTGCTTTAGTTTTACAAAAGGGCGGTGCAGGGATTCGTAGAATGGTTGAGGCTCAGGGCAAGGATGTTACTGTGGATGGCGCTGGTATTTTAAAAACCCGCACTGATTATAATGATATCTTAAGTGTTAATCTTAATGCGGGCAATGTCAGAATTAAAAATCTAGACGGCGCAGTTGTTACTGTTCCTGTTGAAAATAAGGCGTTGCTCATGAAAGCATCGGCCGGTGATCAACTATTAATTGTTAATCGTGCCAAATTAATTGTTTGGGCCAAATAAGTATGATTGATTTGTAATTTAATTGAATTTTTCTATTAACCGCTAACAGTGTATCGTTAGCGGTTTTTTTATGCGCTTAAAAAGAAAAGTCCAATGCTTAAAGATGCTCACTTAGACAGATTTATTTAGATTAAGCCACGCCCCAATGCTTTGATAGGTTCGCTGACACTCTTCTTTGACTAGGTTTTCTAAATTGAGAAACGTATGGGGTAAATCACTAAAATGCAAATGATCGGTGGCAACGCCCGCTTTTTTAAGCTTAGCCAAATAATCAATCCCCTCATCTCTTAGCGGGCAAAATTCGGCGCTGATAACCAATGTGGGAGGGAGTTTGTTGCTGAATTCTGCAAAGAGCGGGGATGCTGTTTTTCGGTCTTCTTGATGTTGAAAATAATGATTAAAGTACCAAGTCACTTTTTTTGTGCTTAACAAGTTGCCCACGCCGTTTTCAATTAAAGAAGCCGCGCTTAGCGTGTAATCAAGGCTTGGGTAAATCAGTACTTGAGCATGCAAGGGAGTATTAGGCTCAAATTGTAATTTGCTAGCCACGGTAGCAGAAAGCGCCCCGCCTGCGGAATCCCCCCCAATAGAAAGCTGGGGCAGGTAGTTAAGCTTTCTATCGTCTAACACGTGCCAAATATTCTTAACCACATGATAAGCATCTTCTACGGCGGCAGGATAGGGGCACTCTGGGGCTAGGCGGTAGTCCACAGAAATAACAATATGCTTAGCGGCCTGTGCCATTTTGCGGCATATAGCATCGTAAACGGTAATGCTGCCTGCCATATGCCCGCCACCATGAAAATAGACCAAGACCGGCAGCGCATGATCAGGGCTAGGGTGATAGATACGCACCGGCACTGGGTAGCCAGTGGATTTAACCAAATCGTCTTGCACCCAAGCTAGTTACAAAAACAGCCGTTAAATAGGCCAGTCCCTCGCGAATATTGGTGCAAGTTGGTTTATAACCATTGGCCTCCAATACGGCCATTTGTTGGTTAAACTGGCTAAGCCAAGGTGTGATTTTAGGGCTGAGTTGTCGCATGTTGTTTTCCGCTATTTAAAAAATCATTATATTTTGCTGCGTGAGCAGTAATTTATTGTGCAGTCCAGCCGCCATCAATATTCCATGCGGCTCCGCGTACTTCTTGGGCGGCATCACTGCATAAGAACAGCAGTAGCGCGCCGATTTGCTCTGGGGTGACAAAAACCCCAGAAGGTTGTTTTTCTAGTAAAAGCTGTGCTTGGGCTTCGATAGGGCTGATGCCTTGTTGCTTGGCCTTGGCTTCAATTTGCTGCTTAACTAAAGGCGTTAACACCCAGCCGGGGCAGATCGCATTGCATGTCACCCCCGTTTGGGCAAGCTCTAAAGCCACCGACTTGGTTAGCCCTATCATGCCATGCTTAGCCGCCACATAAGCAGATTTACTGGGCGAGGCCACCAAACCATGCACAGAAACAATATTGATGATTCGCCCCCAGTTTTTTTTACGCATGGCGGGCACAACTAGGCGGCTGGTATGAAACCCTGCAGATAAATTAAGCGCAATAATGCTATTCCAGCGTTCAATAGAAAAATCTTCAACATTGGCTAAATGCTGAATCCCTGCGTTATTTACTAAAATATCAATGCCGCCAAATTCATGATTAGCATAATTAATTAACTCGCCAATCTGCTCGGGGTAGCTCAAATCTGCGCCATGGTAACGAACCTTACCCCCAGCTTGCTCAACGTGCTGGCGCGCGGCCAAAACATCGCCAAAACCATTTAACACAATATTTGCACCGGCATCAGCCAAAGCGCGGGCAATACCTAGGCCAATACCGCTGGTAGAGCCGGTAATAAGCGCTGTTTTACCAAGCAAAACGTGCATGTTTAACTCCTGAAGTAAGGTGGGCAGGGGGCTGCATGCTTATTGAGGGATGGTAAGAGTAGCGCCGCTAAAGCGAATCGCATCGCCTGTGGCTACAGGGCTGGCAATCGCGGGCAGGGCGCTGATAGTCAAGTTATCCGTGGCAACTGTGCGTGGCGTGGTGCGAACCAATTGGCTGTCTGGCAGTGCTGCGCCAGTCGTTAAGTGAGCCCACATCGCATCGAGCGCACGGCCAGCATAGACATGTAGCGGGATAAAGCGAGTTGGAAAACCGCTTAGCGCTAAAAAGCTATCAAAATGCTGGCCATTGGTGACTTCGATATACCGTAGCTTGGAGGCGCTGCCTTCGCTCGCTTGGTTGAGTGCGTAATAAGCACGGGCGGCATGATTGACTGGGATCAGCGTGTCCGAGCGCCCAGCCACAATAATCGCGGGCTTGCCTTGCAGCTTGGCGCTGAGTTGTACTTCCTTCAGGCCGCTGGCGACGCGATCAGCGAGTAGTTTTTCATTGCCGGTTAATACCGCGCCGGTTTGCGGATTAAGCCCAGTGGCGAGTTTACGCAGGCAAATTGCGCCATCAATATTGTAATCAGCGGTATTGGTGGAGGCCGAAATAGAAAACGCATCGGCCTTGGCAATACCTACTGATAAATTATTGATAATGGAAATCCCTGCCGTGGGCGGCACACCATTGCCGTTGCCAAAGATCCCCGCCAAGCTCACGCTATTGGGCGCGGTAATGTCGCCGCTGGCATTGCTAAATGCATAGCTATAACCGCAAATATTGTCTTTTACTGAAAAACGCCCATACGCATTGATATAAGTTAGTGCCACGCCAAGGGTGGCGCTTAGGCCGTAATGACTGGCGTGTAAGGCATCGCCCTCGGCTAACCAGCCCGCTGCAATGAGCTTGCTATAAGCATCGCTAGCCTGTGCTTCAAGCGTACTGCCATTGACTAAGCCTTTGGCCGCAAGTGAGGCACAGCGGGCGCTGCCCAGTGTGGCGGATACCGCGCTGCCAAAGGCCGAATTTGCCCCACTTAAGCGCGCCGACTGCACCGCGCAGGGCTGGTAAAGATTGGCCAGCGTAAAATAATCAATTAACGGCTTGCCAATGCTGGGCATGGTGGCCGCCCCTTGGCGAATACTTAAATTGCCCGTAGTAAAGGGCTGAACTTGAGGCTCGCTCACGGCCACGCCATCGATCAAACCTTTGCTATCTTGCTCGGCGGCTGCCAGAGCGGCCCCGCCACCATTGGATGCGCTAGCGGCAATCACCGTAACGCTGGCTGGGTTGGCAAAATCAGCCAGCCGCGTATCCCCTTGCAAACTGCCGTATTTTTCATTGAGCAACCAAAAAGCAAACTCAACTGCACGTAGCGTGTTTTTACCCCAGTCTTTTTCTGGGTTTTGCTGCGAGTGGCTGTGTTTAGAGGCGAGGCGATAGGGGTATTGGGAATTAAAATCGACTAATTCGGCGGGGGAAAGATCGGCGCTAAAATGGCCATTATTAAGGCTGCGGCTAACGCGCAAGCCATCTATTTGATTCACCGTATCGCTGCTTAAATCATGGATGCCAATTCCAGAGCCTTTGTCGGCATAAGCGACAGCGCAGCCGTGTTTAAGCGCCCATTCACCGGAGGCGGCGATTGCGCCATAAATCCCTCTAGAGCCCGATGAAGTAGCCGTAATCACGCAGGGTTTACTTGTATTGAAGCTAGAGGGAATCTGCACCATCAGCGTAACATTTTGCTTGCCACTGCCATCATCGGCATAAGCTAAGTATTCTTCCCCAGCAACCTTACCCTCGCCCAAAGTATCGTTACCAGCAGTATCAATATTGGGGCCGTAAAGCCTGCCATAACCGCCGCTGCTACTGATATCAACCAAGGCGCGGTAATTATTGTAAATCGCCGCGCGGCGTAGCTCGGCCGCAGTGGGTTGATTCGGGTTGCCATAGGCAGGCAGCGCTATGGCTAAGCCGCTCTTGCCTAGGCCTGCAGTGAGTAAATCATTGCTATTGCCATCCACACTGGTTTTGCTGACACTGCCTAGCCAAGAGGGGCGGATATTTTCATTTAAACCATCGTTGCTATTGCAGGCGGATAATAAAAAAGCAAAACCAGTAAGAAGTAATCGCATCGTTCACCTCGAGGTGTAGGGAAAAAGAGCTACGCGTAGCCCTTATCGTTAAAAGCTTCGTTTCAAGCGGTAGGCAATTTCGCCCACAATGCCGCGCCTAAAGGCCATCACGCAGACTACAAACACCACGCCAATGGTTACGGTAACCCATGAACCCAGCGAGGCCAGCTCATGGTGCAAAGTGCTGACGGTAATGGCTCCGACGAGCGGGCCGAGTAGCGTTCCCATGCCGCCAAGCAAGGTCATTAGCACCACTTCCCCCGACATATGCCAAGATACATCGCTTAAAGAGGCAAGGCCCATGACCAGCGCTTTAGTTGCACCGGCAAGGCCCGCCAAGGCGGCAGAGAGTACAAAGGTGGCGAGTTTGTAGCGGTTTACCTGATAGCCCAGAGACAGCGCGCGTGGCTCGTTTTCTTTGATGGCTTTAAGCACCATGCCAAAGGGCGAATGCACGGTGCGCCAGATCAGCCAGTAGCCGCCAAAGGTAATAGCGAGCACAAAAAAGTACAGTGCGAGCGGCAATTGCTGCTGGCCTACGCTAACGGTGCTGGATAAATCCATTAAGCCAAATAGGTGGCCCTTAGGGATGCCTTGTAAGCCGTCTTCGCCGCCGGTAAAAGGCATTTGCAAGCATAAGAAAAACACAATCTGCGCAAGCGCCAAGGTGACCATGGCAAAGTAAATACCTTGGCGGCGAATGGCGATGCTGCCGATAGCGAGGCCCAAAATAGCGGCCCCTAGCGTGGCAAATAAAATACCTAACTCAGGACTAAAGCCCCAATTTTTAATGGCATGCCCGCAGAGATAAGCCGCACCGCCAAAAAAAGCCGCATGACCAAAACTAAGCAGGCCGCCAAAGCCGAGTAATAAATTAAAGGCACAGGCAAAAAGAGCAAAGCACATCAGCTCCATGGCAAAAATGGGGTAGATCATAAAGGGCGCAACTGAAGCCAGTAGCAAGGCGATGATCCACGGGGTGAAGTGGGTTTTCTTTTTTTGTAGCGAGGCTACAGAGGCGAGTTTAATCACTGGCGCATTCATTCGTTTTCCTTACCAAATAGGCCAGAAGGACGCCAAAGCAATACCAGCGCCATCACAATAAAAATCACGGTATTGGCGAGCGGTGGGTAAAACACTTTGACTAAGCCTTCTAATAACCCCAGCGCAATGCCCGTCAGAATAGCTCCCATGATCGAGCCCATGCCGCCGATCACCACCACGGCAAACACGATGATGATTAAATCCGATCCCATCTTGGGGCTAACCGAGTAGATAGGAGCGGCTACCACGCCAGCAAGCCCAGCCAAAGCAACGCCTAGAAAGTAGGTAAGGGTACGTAAGGAGGGCACGTCAATGCCAAAAGCGCGGGTAACATCGGGGTTTTCTGTACCGGCTCGTAGATGCGAGCCTAATTTAGTTTTTTCGATTAAATACCAAACGGCAAAGCAGACCGAAAGCGATAGCACAATTGAAAAAAGCCGGTATTTAGGAAACACCATAAAGCCCAGATTAATTGCGCCTTCTAGGATTTTTGGCTTGGCGTTGTAAGGCTCTCCGGCCATATTGAAATAATTGCTCAGCACCCCCTCAAAAATCAGTGCCAAGCCAAAAGTGAGCAAAAGGCCGTATAAATGATCGACTTTATACAGGCGGCTGAGCATGGTTTTTTCAATCAACACGCCGAGTAAGCCCACCACAATTGGCCCGACAATCAGCGCCGCCCAGAATGACATCCGGATGCTTTCATCGCCCAAGATGCGCCCTAGCTGGTCGTAGCCCAATAGCGCTACAAAAGCGCCCAACATATAAAAAGCACCGTGAGCAAAGTTGACGACGTTAAGCATGCCAAAAATCACAGCAAGGCCAAGGCTGAGTAAGGCATAAAAAGCACCATTGTTTAAGCCGAGTAAGGCTTGCGACATGATGGCTTGCAAGGGGATGTCCATTTAAACCTCGATGCGATTTTTGATCTGTGAGCTGATAAAAAATGCGGGGCTAGACCTCAAACCACAGAGAGCACAGAAGCTCACAGAGAAAAGCAGGACTAATGAGTCGAGCGCTTGGGTGTTCTCTGTGTAGCTCTGTGCCCCTCTGTGTTCTCTGTGGTTCAAGATTTAGCTAACTTACCGTTATTTCTTAATCAAAGGACATTCGCTGCCAGCCAGCGGCTTGAAGGCGACATCTCCAGGGATGGTGGCAACCAGTTTGAGTTGATCCCATGCGCCTTTAGATTCACTAGGTTTAAGCACTTCCACCAGATACATATCGTGCACCATGCGGCCGTCTTCGCGGATCACCCCATTTTTAGCGAAAAAGTCATTCACCTTGGTTTCACGCATTTTCTTCATCACCGTGTCGGCGTCATCCGTACCCGCTGCTTTCACCGCATTTAAATAATGCAGAGTGCTGGAGTAAACACCAGCATGATCCATCGTTGGCATAAAGCCCGCTTTGGCGAAGAATTTCTTACCAAAGGCTTCCATTTCTGGACTGATTTCCCATGAGTAGGCAGTGGTAAATTTCATGCCTTGCGCGGCATTCAGGCCCAGCGCTTTCACATCGCTATCAAACACCAATAGCCCTGCAATCGTTTGCTTCAGGCCAAACTCTTTGGCTTGCTTCACCGCGTTCACAAAATCAGCGCCTGCATTGGCAAGGCCAACCACCTTGGCTTTAGAGTCTTGAGCTTGCAGTAAGTAAGAGGAAAAATCGGTAGAGGAGAGGGGGTGTTTGACAGTTCCCAGTACCTTGCCACCCGTGGCGGCCACAATTTTGCTGGCGTCGCCTTGCAGTGCTGCACCGAAGGCGTAATCTGCTTGTAGGAAGAACCAGCTATCTAAGCCTTGCTTCATCAGTGCAGTAGCCGTGCCTTTCGCCAACGCATAGGTGTCGTAAGCGTAATGCACGCCATAAGGGCTGCACTCCTTGCCAGTTAGCGCGGTAGAGCCCGCGCCGTTATTAATAGTGATACGCTTTTTCTCTGCCCCTAGTTTTTGTACTGCAATGCCCACGCCAGAATTCAGTAAGTCGTTCACCATATCCACGCCTTCGGTGTCGAACCACTCCCTCGCCTTACCTACGCCGATATCTGCTTTGTTTTGGTGATCTGCACTGACTAGCTCAATGGGTTTTCCCAGTACTTTGCCACCAAAATCAGCAATCGCCATTTGCGCCGCAATTACCGAGCCTTTGCCGCCTACCGTGGCATAAACGCCGGACATATCCGTCAAGATACCGATCTTGACCATGTCGCCAGAAACAGGGCCAGCAAAAGCGGCGGCAGGCAGGGCAAGCGCTAAAGCAAGAACAAGTGGTTTACAGTTTTGCATAGGGTGTATCTCCGTTTGAGGTCGATCTTGCGGGGACTGCGGAAAGCTTGTTTTTTCTAATGATCAAAATGGCTGTCGTAGGGCGGGTGTACCTCCGATGTGAAATATTTCAAACGCCAACCAAAAGACGTTTTTAGTGCCTTCGGCACGTTGATTTTGGTGCGGCAGCCACCGCTGGGCCTTCCTTTCTTGCTTCGCCAAGAAACGAAGCCAAGCGACAACAGCCCTACGCTGCGGACAATCGAGTCGGCGGCGGGCGGGATTGGCTCGTTCCTCGCTCCCAAGCGATCCCCCGCCCCGCTTGTTCCTCGCTTCGGCGTGTTTCAAGGGGAGGTTTAAGCCCCGTGTCGAGAGCGTAGTTGTCATCACTTTTCTTCGTTTGCTGCTAAGAACCAAACTGTTTAGCTCACATGAAATAAACCCCGCGAGCAATACAGAATAAATACGCGGGTAGGAGCCTGCCCTATGGTATGGAGTTGGCGTAAATTGAGGTCTGTACTCAAACCCCAAGATAATGATTCAGCCTGCCCGCGCTGGCGGATAGCTCGTCTGCGCTGACTGAATCCACTACTTGGCCGTGTTCAATCACGTAATGTCGGTCGGCGATACCTGCCGCAAAATGAAAATTTTGCTCGACCAGCACAATGGTGTAGCCGCGCGCTTTAAGTAGCTCTACCGTTTCGCCTAGCTTTTTAACAATTATTGGGGCCAAGCCTTCGGTGATTTCATCCAGTAGCAGAAGGCGCGCGCCGGTGCGTAAGATTCGCGCCATGGCTAGCATTTGCTGCTCACCGCCGGACAATCGTGTGCCTTGGCTTTTGCGGCGCTCCCATAGATTGGGAAATAGCGTGTAAATCTCTTCTAAACTCATGCCGTCGCTGCGCACTTTTGGCGGCAGGTTGAGGTTTTCTTCTACATTCAGGCTAGAGAAAATCGCCCGCTCCTCAGGGCACCAGCCCACGCCAAGGTGGGCAATTTTGTGGATAGGCATGCGGATCACTTCGCGTCCATTCACCATGATCGATCCGGCGCGCTGGCCGGTTAGGCCTAAAATAGCTTTGAGTGTGGTGCTGCGGCCTGCGCCGTTTCGACCCAATAGGGTAATTAGCTCGCCACGACGCACCCCAAAATCAATCCCATGCAAAATATGCGATTCACCGTAAAAAGCGTGTAAGCCACTTACCCGCAACATCTCACCTGCATGATCTTGAATGTCGTGGTTAAGCATGCAGTGCACCCTGTGGCTGAGTCAGCGTTGCTGGGCTTACGCCTAAATAGGCTTCCATTACTTTTGGATCGGCAGAAACAGTGGCGTAATCACCTTCGGATAAATACTGACCACGCGCTAACACGGTGATTTTGTCGGCCAAGGTAGAAACCACTTTTAGGTTGTGCTCCACCATCAAAATGGTGCGCCCAACTGAGGCGCGGCGAATCAGGGCGGTTACGCGCTCCACATCCTCGATGCCCATGCCCTGAGTGGGCTCGTCCAGCAGCATCAGCTTGGGTTTAAGCGCCAAGGTGGTGGCGATTTCTAAAGCGCGTTTTCTACCGTAAGCCAGCTCACCCGCTAATACATGGGCAAACTCAGCAAGGCCTACTTCTCCCAGCAAGGCCATCGCGGCATCGGTGAAAGCGTTGAGCTCTTGCTTAGAGCGCCAAAAGCGATGTGCTCCGCCATTAATCCGCAGCAGTGCTACGCGGATATTGTCGAGCGCACTCATATTGGGAAACACGGCTGAAATCTGGAAGGAGCGAATCAGCCCTTTGGTGGCAACTTCCGCAGGCTGCGCTGCCGTGATATCGACGCCATCAAAAATCACTTGGCCAGAAGTGGGGGATAGAAACTTGGTCAGTAAATTAAAGACCGTGGTTTTGCCCGCACCATTGGGGCCAATTAAGGCATGAATACTGCCACGAGCCACTTCAAGATTAATATCACTGACTGCTGCAAAGCCTTTAAATTCTTTACAAAGGCCGTGCGTTTGTAAAATAGGATCTGAGTTCATTGTATCCATCCGTCAGGCTGGGCGTTGCTCAAGGGCGATGAGATGTACGGAGGCATACTACTTTGCCAGAGTTAATCTTTCTTTGGTAGAAAGTTGTAATGCTTTTGTTGGAAAAACACAGTGTGATATTTTTGTCATTATTCTGTCTAACTAGTAAGCAGAATGCGTGCCAGCATTCAGGAATGAATGAAAAGGCGGCTTTGAGTGCTTTGAAAAAAGCAGGCGTCTACAAAATGAGACGAGTAGTGCTGTCGTGGTGCATAAAAGTGTAATAAAAGGAGGGGGTGGCTTGTTTTATGGCTTGTCTAAAAAACGAGACTGTTTTCTCAATTTAGAGACAGTTTTTTTTCTTCGCACGCCTAGGCTTTTGTATTGGGGCTAGAGTTTGTTTTGGGTAAGGGCGTAAATGGCAAGAAGAATGGCCTTTTTGCTTTGAAGTTTTAGGTGTGGAAAAAAGTGTTTCTAAATTATGTTAGGAGTGGCTTGAATATCGAAAATTGATGAATGTTTCAATAGATTGCATAATGAACTTGGAAAGGATTCAGATCGTTCAGTCGCGATAGTCGCTGCTGCTTTGGTAGATGATGTTCTTATGCAGCTATTAAGTAAAAAATTATTGCCTGCTAAAGATGTAAATAATTGTATTTACTCAAATCAGAGTAGTCCCTTGGGTAGTTTTTCTTCAAGAATAAATGCATTGCATCAATTAGGTGTTATTTCTGGTTCAATGCATAGAGATTTACATATTTTGAGAAAAATAAGAAATGATTTTGCTCATGAGCCATCCGATCTAAATTTTGAAAGTCCAGCAATAAAGTCTAGAGTTCTTGAGTTGAATAAAGAATCTAATTATTTGGAGAAAAATAAAATTGCCAGAGAGAATGTAGGGCCTCAAGGCATGCGATACGATTTTATTTTTGGAGTCGGGTGGCGTCTTTATTCGTTAAGTCGTGACATAGAGGTAATCGAATGTGTGCCAAAAAGGTTGGCTGAGTTTGGGTATTGTGATTTGGGCAATGAGGCATAAGCTGTTTTTTACCAATTATTCTGTTTTGTTTAGTCATGTAGATCAGACTGTTTTTAAGGTCCATCACGAATGGAATTAAAAGTTTTGTCATTCATTTTGAGCTTGCCTAAAGCAACTCACCCAGCTCCATCCAGTTTGAAATTTGCAATCTTCTTATAAAGCGTAGCCCGCGCTAGGCCCAGTTGCTTGGCGGCGGTGGGGATGTGGCCTTTGTAGTTTTTGAGGGCTTCGTTGATGAGCTGCCGCTCGAAAGCTTGCATGGATTCGGCGTGGGATTTGGCGCTGCTGTGGCTCGGCTGAGCGCCGGGGTAAAGCAGTGGGGCAAGGTCCTCCGCTTCTAAGGTGGCTCTATCGCTGAGCATCAGCGCCCGCTCCAGAATATTGTGCAGCTCACGCACATTGCCAGGCCAATGGTATTGGCTTAAAAGTGCGATGGCGGAGGGCGAGAGGTGATGTTGGCCAAGGCCACTGGCGGCAAGCTTATTCATGATAGATGCAGCCAAAAGCCCCAAGTCAGTTAGTCTAGCGCGTAGCGGCGGCAGCTCTATGGTGAGCACATTCAGCCGGTAAAATAGATCTGCTCTAAATTGCCCTTCGGCGATGAGCTTGGTGAGCGGCGCAGAAGTGGCTGCAATGATGCGCACATCGGAGCGCTGCACTTGATTAGAGCCCAGCGCTTCAAATTCCTTATCTTGTAAGACGCGCAATAATTTGACTTGCAGCGCGGGCGGCATATCGCCGATTTCATCGAGAAACAACGTGCCGCCGTGGGCGAGCTGAAATTTACCGATGCGGCCCTTTTTATCCGCGCCGGTGTAAGCACCTGCGCTTGCGCCAAATAGCTCGGCCTCGAGTAGTGTTTCAGGAATGGCCGCCATATTGAGCGTGACCAGCGGCTTGTGGGCGCGGGGCGATGCGGCATGAATGGCATGGGCCAGCACCTCTTTGCCTGTGCCGGTTTCGCCTAGCAATAAAATAGGCGCATCCCTTTGCGCGGCGCGCAGGGCTTGGCGTTTTAGCTCCCGCACGGCATCACATTCACCAATAAAATGGACAAAAGAGTATTTAGCGCGGCGCGCTTGGGCGAGCGATTCATGCGCCACGGCCAGCTCTTTTTGCAAGCTGGAAAACTTTGCGACTAAGGGTGCAAGCGATTGAATTTCATCAAATAGGGCAAAGCCAATGGCACCGATCAGCTTGCCTTGTGGGTCTTTCAGTAGCAAACGGGTCACCACCAGCGTTCTATCTGGCGTGTCCATTAAATCTAATAAAATAGGCTGGCCGGTTTTAAGCACTTCCCTAAGCTGGCTATTAGGAATCACTTCTTCTACGGCTTTACCAATGGCGTTGGCAGGGTCTTTAAAACCAAAACGATCGGCATAGCGGGCATTAATCCAAACAATTTTGCATTGCTCATCCACAATCACAGTGCCTTCAGAATGGTCTTCTAAAGTACGAAATAAAGATTGCAAAGCCAATTGCCGCTCATTATGGCCATCTGTTAATTGATTGGGGAAGACATCGGACATTGGCCGTAATCCTATGCTTGCAGAGGATTTTCTACCATAACACGCAGTGGGTATTTATTAAATGAAACCCTAAAAGCCTTGAAAAATGTGGGTAGGAAACGTCACAAAGGCGTGAATACCTCTCAAAATAATGTAAAAAAGGCGCACAGGATCTGTGCGCCTTTTTTAATTCAGCATTAACTTATTGTTTAACGCTGAAATAATTCCTTTGCGGTGGCCGGGCGTGTTCTTGGCTGGGCAGAAATCGCTTTCATAAATTCAAATAGGGCGTTGATTTCATTCTTGCTTAGCCCTAGTGATTTAATTTCAGGCGAGGTTTTTGGGAAATTAGGATCGAATTTATCTAATCCTGTTGGCAATGTTTGCACCATACCCGCGTTATACATGGCTAATACGCCCACACCATTGCCCATAGAGAACAAGCCATTGTGCATATAATTGCCGCTATAAATAATATCGCGCAGCATTGGGGTGCGGAATTTTCCAATATCGGCTGGTTTTTTAGTCACCCCATAGCGACCTAAATCTTCTAATTCACGGCCGTAATAATGCAGACCATTGCTGTGATATTGGTTATCCGACATTAAAGGCGTGTTATGGCAATTAATGCAGCGCGCTTTAGTGCGGAATAATTGCAAGCCCCATAGCGCGTCATTGCTTAGCGACTTGCGATCACCTTTTAAGAAGCGATCGAAATCGCTGTCTTGGCTGGTAATGGTGCGCTCAAAAGTGGCGATGGCCTTGGCGATGCGGTAAGCATCGATGCTGCTGTCGCCAAAGGCTGCGGTAAAGAGCGCGGCGTATTCGGGCGCTGCGGCAATTTTATAGGCCGTTTGGCTCAGGCTCTGGTGCATTTCCAGCGGATTGCTGATCGGGCCTTTGGCTTGTTCCTCTAGCGATTTGGCGCGCCCATCCCAGAAAAGTTCTTTGACGTAAGCGGTGTTGATGATGGTCATCGCATTACGTGTGCCCAGCTGGCCAACATGGCCTTCGGATAATTCTTTCGGATCGCTCCAGCCATTTTTAGGGTCGTGGCAGCTGGCGCAAGAGATTAGGTTATTCCGTGAAAGGCGCGGATCAGCAAAAAGCTTCTCACCCAGCGCTACTTTTTCTGGCGAATAAGGATTATTTGCGGGAAAAATGGGGGCGGGCAGTAAGCCTAAATCGGCAAAGCCTTCCCTGGTACTGGCGTCCAGTGTAGGTGCAGGCCAGTTTGGCTGGCTGCTGCTACCCGCTTGGTAGCGTGAATACTGATCACGCCAGTTGGCCAGCTCCGCATCACTGGGGCGAGTGTTTGGTCCGGTTGGCACCCGCTCAAAGAAGGGGCGCGCAGTTTGGGAAAACAGCACAACACGCGCCGCCTGAGGGTTTTGGGCGCTAGGCGAGTTGGCAGAAATACTGCTGAGCTTGTCTGCTGTGCCGGTCCAATAGCTCGCTTTGCTATCCAGGTAGGGCATGGCTAGTCGCAGCTCGGCGTTTTCTGCATCCAATGCATGGTAAGGATTTTGCTCATTTCTGCGCTGGTGGGTAAGCGCCAGTTGCTTACGCCGCATGCTCCGGTATTGCTGGCAGTCAGTAGTGTTTTAACTTGCTTTGGGCTGAGGCTTTGATTGGCGAGGGCGCTTTTATCTGAAGGGGTGAGCAGGCGTATTTCAGCTTTCTGCTTGTTTGCCAGTAAAGCCCTGTCGTTGATATCCACGCAGGCGTAAGGCTGGCCGATTTTTGGCAACTTGCCTTCATTGGTCAGCGGAATATAGTTAGGCTCTTCCTGATCTTCTTTACTTGGCGCATCCGGAATGGTCGTGCCACGAACTAGACGCAAAGCACCGTAACGCTCTTTGGCCAGCAAGGTGGAATCGAGCGTTTTATGCGTGTCGTTAAACCATACCGCTAAAAAGCCATGCACTTTTCTGAGTGTGTCGCTCCAGTAAAATGTCGGCGTAGCATCTGGGAAGGCGCGGCGATCAATCGCGGCAAGTTGTTTGCCCGCATCGTATTGAGAAGGATCGAGCAGGGTTTTTAGCTCGGCTTCAGTCGGGGTACGCCAATCATCAAAGCCGCATAATTTGGCTTCGTTTACTTTTTCGCTATAGTCCCCTGACGTGCAGACTTCTAAGCTTGAATCGCACTGGCCCTCATTGCTTGCGCCACGCACCATCGCTGGCAGGTAGCGGTGTTTGGCAGCGCGTAAGCCATCGGTGGTTTTAACTTCCCAGCTTAAGCCGGTTTGGCTATCTGCCACGCAGCCTGCACGAGTGGCTTCATCACTGAGTGTTGCGCCGCTGTTTGCATCTTTACGGGTATAACGCGTAGCTGGCGTATTGCCGCTGATAGCCTGCATGCTGAGATTGTAAAACTGACGAGCATATTCGGCGCTAACCAGCGTGTGCGCCACGCCGTTGGTATCGAGTAATTCTTCAATACTTGCCGATTGTATGGTTTGCTCTTTGATAAAGCGCGCTGCATCGCTGGCGGCGATCTGAATGCCATTATTGGCATCGTCGTCCTCATCCAGCGTCAGCAAAAGCTGCATGATCTTGTGCGCATCGGCTTCGTTTTTAGCGAGGGTGAGCGGCGTAATCATTGCGCCTGCTGCCACTTGGCCAAGGATGAGAGAGCCAATCCGGAAAGTCACCATCTCGCCGTCTACATACTGGTACTCGCCATTAGCCGTAGTGCGGCCATGCTGGCTACGCGTATCGTAATCAACACCCGTCGTTTTGAGTAAGGTTCCAGTTTTGATTTCTGGCTGAGAATCGCTGGTGCAGGCGGTAAAAAGGGAGAGCGAGCAAAGGAGGGAGGCTAGATATTGCAGTTTCATTATGAAATACGAATTATTATCAAGCGCGGATTGTACGCTTGTCATATTCTATTTGGCTATTTGTTTGTAAGGTAGGTTTTGATGGTTGCGTGTTCTAGAAGTTCAGCAATTGCGTATGCATTCCATACTATGCCTAAGTCAGACTCATTGTTGATGCGGCCACTATAGATACCAAGAAGTTCGCTTGTGTTTGCTGTGAGCGGGGTGTTTTCATGGCAGAGAATTACTGGAGACCCCGATTGTCCTGGCCGAGCACGGCAGTCAATTAGAAAAATGGGCCTACCTTCGTGGTCAATCTCTGGTTCTGAGGCGATATAACCTGTATGAATCACACCGGGTTTCGCGGAGGCTCCAATTCTTGAGAGAATGGCGCCATGAAGAAATCAACTCACTTTTCCCCCGAAGTCCGTGAACGAGCAGTTCGCATGGTCATTGAACACCTTGCTGAAT
>JBDKJX010000017.1:0-63877 GCA_039796405.1 Pseudomonadota bacterium | reverse complement strand
TGGCTTTGGATTTACAATAACGAGCGCCCGCATATGGGATTGGGCGGCATCACCCCGAAACAAAAACTGGCATTACATGCCTAGCCTCTACTTCTAAGTGAGCTTAAAAATGGGGGGATTACCATACAAGACCTGTCCATTTGGGTGAAGGCCGCACAAAACGCTGTCTGTGTTTTTAAGAGGCCACGATGTGTGCTCAACGTGAGCTTTTTTGAAACCGCACTTCGAGAGAAGTGACTGATGCTAGAGCGACTTGTTATATTTTTTACTGCGTAATCAAAAAGCTCTTAAATATTTGAATTAAAAGTGAAAAGCGTGTCGGTTGTAGTGTTTTTACATTTATATAAAACGGACATATGCTTACGTAATAAGCTACTTTATCCCTTTTAATGGCTTACGTCACCCAAAGGAAATAGCTGCTGATGCATTACTGCTTCTTACCTTTAAAAATCAGGTGTTAGCTTCAGAAGGTGGGTTCGTGATTTTTTAAAGCCCCAGCTTAAGGGCATGAAAAAACCCGCACAAGCAAGCTTTATGCGGGTTTGTGGGTTATCTAGGCCTGTATCAAACAGGCCGTAGATATTACAAGCTGTAGTACATATCGAACTCAACTGGGTGAGTGCTCATGCGGATGCGGTTTACTTCTTGCATCTTCAATTCGATATAGCTGTCGATCCAGTCATTGCTAAATACGCCGCCACGAGTCAGGAACTCACGGTCTTTATCTAGTGCGTCCAGTGCTTCATCCAAAGATGCACACACTGTTGGGATCAACTTGTCTTCTTCTGGTGGCAAGTCGTACAGATTTTTGTCTGCAGGGTCGCCCGGGTGAATCTTGTTTTGTACGCCATCTAAGCCTGCCATCAACAGTGCAGAGAAGCACAGGTATGGGTTAGCCAATGGATCTGGGAAGCGCGCTTCAATACGACGGCCTTTATCTGACGATACGTGTGGAATACGGATCGAAGCAGAGCGGTTGCGTGCTGAATACGCCAATTTAACTGGCGCTTCATAATGCGGAACCAGGCGCTTGTAGCTGTTGGTGCCCGGATTAGTAATCGCGTTCAAAGCTTTAGCGTGCTTGATGATACCGCCGATGTAGAACAGGGCGAATTCGCTCAAACCTGCGTAGGCATTACCTGCAAACAGGTTTTTGCCATCTTTCCAAACCGATTGGTGCACGTGCATACCACTGCCGTTATCGCCAACGATAGGTTTTGGCATAAAGGTGGCTGTTTTGCCGTATTGGTCTGCAACATTATGTACTACGTATTTCAGGATTTGAGTCCAGTCTGCACGTTGTACCAGTGTGCTGAATTTAGTACCAATTTCGTTCTGGCCCGCGTTCGCCACTTCGTGGTGGAACACTTCAACAGGCACGCCTAGCTCTTCCAGAATCAGCACCATGGTGGCGCGGATATCTTGGTGGCTATCAACAGGAGGAACTGGGAAGTAGCCGCCTTTCAGACGTGGACGGTGGCCTTTATTACCGCCTTCTACTTTATTTGCAGTCGCCCAAGCGCCTTCGTCGGATTCAATTTTGTAGAAGCAGCCTGATAAATCAGAGCCAAAACGGATGCCGTCAAAAATAAAGAATTCTGGTTCTGGACCAAAGTAAGCGGTGTCGCCTAAGCCAGTGGCTTTCAGGTATTGTTCAGCGCGCTTAGCTACCGAGCGTGGATCACGATCGTAACCCTTACCAGTATCTGGCTCTACAACGTCACATGTCATAAACAATGTTGGTTCGTCGTAGAAAGGATCGATATTGGCTGTTGACGCATCTGGCATCAGCAGCATGTCAGACGCTTGAATGCCTTTCCAGCCAGCAATAGAAGAGCCGTCGAAAGCATGGCCCGTTGTGAACCAATCTTCGTCTACCACGTGCGAAGGCACGGTGACGTGCTGTTCTTTGCCCATGGTGTCGGTAAAACGCAAGTCAACGAATTTAAGGCCGTTTTCTTGGATAAGGTTGAGAACGTCGGCTACCGCCATCTTGAATTCTCCAAATTTAGTTGCATGAGGGTGAAAGGATAAAGCATCCGGCTCTGCGGAATTATGAAATTCATCCAGCAATAACCATGCCAAAATAAAGTGTGCTTGATTCCATTGTGCCATAAACCCAGACGCACGGACTAGCAAGCTTTAGGTAAACTACTTATGCACCATTATGGTGACTAAAAAGTATAGTGCGAGCTTTTTTGGTGCGGCGCTAGTGGCGTTTAGTTTTAAATGCTTATTCTGGGTGTCTGCACGGTGTTAAAAGATGCTCATGGTCGTTATGTTGAGTCTTTTTCCTTGTTCAGCCCCAAAGCTACAGCCAACGCAGCAGTAAGCAGAACCACTCGCCATTTAGAGTTGACCGACGATGGGCGCAGCTATTATCTGCGCTGCCAGCGGCTGCCAAGCTGAATTACGGTAAACAATACGGAAAGCTATTTGGCTTGCGGTTTGGCAGGCTTGGGATTAATTCAAGTGCCAGCTTATGATGCAGCAGGGGATCTGGTCAGTGGTGAATTGCAGGAAGTCTTGCTGCAATACCAAGCTGCAGCATTGCCCGTATCTGTGCTTTACCCCTATCAGCGCAATAGCTCGCAGCGTGTGCAGGTTTTTGTGGCATGGGTGGAGGAGTTATTGCAAGAGCAACTCGCGGAAGGCGGCTTTGTTTCTCATTAAAAAAGGCCAGAAACTTAGTTTCTGGCCTTTTCTTTACATCCTGAATTCTGCGCCCACCAAATAAGTGCGGCCACGCGCCGTATTGGCGGGTGATTCACCACTTGATTGTGATGGATTAGAATTTAGGCGGTTTAATGCCTCGGAGTAATCTCTGTTCATTAAATTCTGCACAGTAAAACGCAGCGAGAAATTTTTATTAACTTCATAGCTGCTGTAGAGATCAATAATCACCGGGTTTTTGGCGCTTTTTTCTTTCTCTAAATCACCACCTTCTTCAACAAAATTGAGATCGGGGGATATTTTATTATTAGCGCCGGTATATTTAACAATACCGCCAATAATCAGCTTTTTATTGAGTAGGCGAGCCCCTGCATCGAGATTATAAAATGCGCTAGGCAAGTCATTGATATCGTCTGCTCCAAAAGCACCACTGGCTATCGAAGTAGGCTGATCTGTTTTTTCATGGCTGAAAGAGAAGCGGGCATAGGCAAAGCCTGCATCGTAATTGGCTTCTAATTCAAAACCACGGTTATTAACAGGTGTGAGTGAGTTAATGTAAAGATTCATATTGAAGTTTGGATTAAATTCTAAGTCGTTTTTTAATGCATCCGACATCAGACATCTAACGCCATCATTGCAAAGCGTAAATGATTTTGCATGAATATAGTTATCAATTTTGCTATGGAAGTAGCTAGCTTTAAAGAAAAATGCATCGTCTTTAAATAGCAGATTGCTGGCTTTTGAATTAAAGCCCAGCTGGAACGTTTCGGCCGATTCTCCTTTTAAATAAGGATTCATCGAAGCGCCGCCTTCATTAGAGAAGAAGACTTCCTGTGGATTAGGGCCGCGCAGGGTTTTTGCGTAGCTGGCAAAAGGCTGGAACCATGGGTGGATAACTGCAGACAGTAAAATACTTGGCAGCAGTGCCTCCTCTTTTAAGGAGATATCTACTGCTTTCTGTGGGAAGCATTGCACGCGATCTTCGCAAGCAGGTTTAAAGCCGCTTAAATCGTACTGAATATAATTTAAGCCCATATTGAGCTGAAAAATACCCTGATTGATTTGCATGCTGGAATAAAGCCCAGAAATTTTCTGCTGGCCAGATGGCGAAAATGGGTTGTTTTCTATTGCATCTTTTCTGTTCTGTTTCTCTTCTTCCGGGGTATCGCCGCTTAAAGTGCTTTCCAGCCTTTTATCGTAGCGATTATTCATCAGCTTGCCGCCATAATTGAGTGCAATATCTGCACCGGCTATGCTAAAGCGGCTGGTGTTATTAATATCGATGGCATCAGAAATACTATTGGTATCGGTGTTTTCAAAGCTAAATAATGCGCCAGGCATATACTTTTGATTGCCTCGGCTAGTGCTTGCCATGATATTTAAATCAATGAGCTCGGAATAAGGCGTGTAATGATATTTAAGGTAGGCATCATGGGCTTCAATATCGCGCTTGGTATAGCGGTTTTGATAGCGGCGGCCAGATAATTCAAAGTTATGGAATTCATCGAGTTTGATATCGAGTTTTAGCAATTGCGACTTAGGGTTTTGCTCGTAGGATTTATTATAGCCCACACCAAATTCCGCGCTGTCTGTGCCATTGCCATTGGTGTAATTGCCACCGATTGAGCTGCTGCTGATGGCGGCCATGATGCCCACGCTGCCGCTCTCGCCAAATGCTTTGCTTTTGCCTGCTACTGCCAGCATGCCGCTGCGGCCTAGGCCATTATTACCGACCGAAAACTTACTTCTTACGCCGACCGATTCGCCCGCAAAAATCACATCATCCACGCCTATGGTTTTGAAGTTAGCACTTCCTGCCAGTGCATTAATGCCGCCTGCCCCTAGCTCGCTGCCGCGTGTGACATCTACACCCACAATAAAATTAGGGTCGATCAGAGCGCCAAATTGATTGGTGGGCGTGCCTCCGTGAGAAACCTCAGAAGGAGCGCTGCCGTAGTAGTTTTGGCTTACGCCGTCCACCATGGTATTCACGCGGCCAAAGCCGCTCATGCCGCGAATATTCACGCTGACTGCGCCTTGGCCCGGATCGATTTGGGTATAGGTGCCAGGCATGCTGCGCATGATTTGATCTATAGGCTCAAGCTTGATGTTTTCGCCACGGCTGCTGGTAGCGCCGGGTTTTTCTAGTGCTTCTTGCTCGGGATTGATCGCCCTTGCAGAAATATTCAGTGGATTAAACACCACACTGCCTTCGCTGGCGGCAGGTGCTTCTGCTGCACGGGCTTGTTGGCCAACGATTAGCATGCTGATGGCAATGGCCTGAACCATGATCTTAATTTTCATTTCTTCCTCTTTTTATAAATACCAGCCTGTGGCTGGCTTATTTCAAATCTGTGTGAGCTGCTGTCATCAGAACGCGTTTGTTTGCTGTCTTGCTAAGGCACGCTGTGCTTGTGCGTCCAGATGCAAAATAAAGCTGTATTCCATCGCGCTATTTTTAAGCTTGCCCAGTTGGCCTGATTTGCCGCCGTGGCCAGCGTTCATATCGGTAGAGAGCAGCAGCATGGAGTCGCCTTGTTTAAGCGCGCGCAGTTTGGCTACCCATTTGGCGGGCTCCCAGTACTGCACTTGCGAGTCGTGCAAGCCGCTGGTTACGAGCAGATGAGGGTAGGGCTGGGCTGTTATGCCGTCGTAGGGGCTGTAGGATTTGATGCGCTGGTAATCGGCTTTGAGCTGTGGATTGCCCCATTCTTCGTATTCACCCACCGTAAGCGGTAAGCTAGGGTCGAGCATGGTGCTCAGCACATCCACAAAAGGCACTTGGGCAACCGCTGCATTAAATAGATGAGGCGCTTGGTTAATGCTGGCCGCAACCAGCAGGCCGCCGGCGCTGCTGCCCATGGCATATAAGCGCCCCGGCTGGCCAAAGCCTTCTTTGACTAGGCCTTGGGTGCTGTCGATAAAATCATTAAAGCTATTTTGTTTATTGGCCAGTTTGCCCTGTTGATACCAAGCTTGGCCCAGCTCGCCACCGCCCCTGACATGGGCAATGGCAAACACAAAGCCGCGATCGAGCAGGCTAAGCCTTGCCGGGCTAAACGAGGCATCCATGCTCATGCCGTAAGCGCCATAGCCGTAAACCAGCAGCGGATTTTTGCCAGGCTTAAGTAGCGATTTTTTATACACCAGAGAAACCGGCACTTTGACGCCATCCCGCGCGCTCAGCCATAGCCGCTCGCTGCGGTAATCCTGAGGCTGAAAGGCTTTGATTTGCTGCTGCTTTAATAAGCTGCGCTGACCATTTTGCAAATTCCAAGCAAAAGTAGAGGTGGGCGTGGTCATGGATGAGTAGCGGTATTGCAGCGTGCTGCTGTCTGGATCGGGATTATTGCCCAGCCACGCCATATAGCTTGGGTCGTCAAAGCTGAGCTCACGCTGCAATTTTCCATCCCAGCTCCGCTGGCGAATGCGGGACAGGCCCATATGGCGCTCTTTAGTAATCAGCGCACTGCGAAATACGGCAAAGCTCTCTAATTCGCGCTCTCTATCGGGGGCGATCAGTACTTGCCACGGCGCTTTGGCCGATGTGGTTTGGTAGAGGCCAAACTGCAGGCTTTGATGGTTGGCGCGCAGGTAAAACTGGCCACGATAATGATCTAAATAATATTCGCGCCCCGTTTGGCGGGCGGCGAATAGCTCAGGAGCTGCCACAGGCTGATCGGCATTGATCAGCCGCACTTCAGAAGTGGAGGTGCTATTGCTGGAGAGCAGGATGTATTGCCGGGAAGACGAGGTAGAGAGGCTTAAATAAAAGCCCTCGTCGTCTTCCTGATAAACCAGTTGCTCACTGCTGGGCGCGCTGCCGTATTGATGTCGATACAGCTGCCAAGGGCGAAGTGTTTGCGGGTGATTGCGCACATAAAACAAAGATTTACCATCGTTCGCCCAAGCCATATTGCCTGAGGTTTTTTCGATGGTTTCTTCATTGCCGCCGCTGATATTCTGGATGGCAATGCGGTATTGGCGTCGCCCTGTGTAATCTTCGGCAATGGCCATCAGCGGGCTGTGGCGGCTGATTTCCATGCCTGCCATGCGGTAATAGCGCTGGCCAGCGGCGCGTAAATTGGCATCCAGCAAGACTTCCCACTCGCTATTAGCCTGCTGTTTTTTGCGCTGGTAAATAGCGAGCTCTTTACCGGCAATTAATTGTTCGCGGTATTGATAGCCATCTAGCGTGTAAGGCAGGGATTGATCCTGCTGATTAATCCGCCCTGCCATTTCCTGATAGAGGGTTTCGCGTAGCGCGGCCATAGGCTCAAGCATCGCTTCGGTATAGCGATTCTCTGCATTTAGATAATCCAGCACCTTGGGTGCTTTGCGTTGATCGTCACGTAACCAGCCGTAGTGATCCACACGCTGCTCGCCATGCGCTTGCAAGGTTTGCGGGATTTGCTCGGCCTTGGGCGGGCTAAGCGCGCTAGCACTTTGTTGGACAAATAAAGCAGCAAGCAGGCTGACGTGCAGCCAGCGCGAGGAGGGCAGATTCATGGGTTTTCCAAGATGGGGATGCCCGCTGGTTTTAGCAGCAGGCTGGCTTGATTTAGTTTTCTAGATCAAAACGAACCGGTAGCGTGATAACGATGGGTATTTGTTTTGGCGGCAAGGGCAGTGGCTGGGCGCGCTCTAAAATTTGCAGCGCTTCACGGTCCAGAATCAGAGCGCCTGATGAGGCAATCAGCTGCTTATTCAGGACTTTTCCCTCTGCCGTTATGGTAAATTTTATCCACGCCGCACCTGCCTGTTTACGCAGCCTTGCATCGCCCGGATAACGCCGGTATTTGCCTAAGTGACTCAATACCTGGCTTTGCCAGTTAAGGCTGGCCGCGCTGTTTGATGGCGAATCGCTATTAAACGGGGCTGCCGTTTGGGCCGATTGAATCGCCGCTGGCGCAGGGGCAGCGCTGCTATTGGCGGCTGCTGCCGTGGGTGGCGTGTCGCTGGGCGGCGTTTTATCGGGCACAGGTTTTAGATCGGCAGCAGGGGGGGGCGCAGTATGCGTTTTCTCTGCCGCAGCAATAACCGCTGGCGCCTGTGCGTTGGCCAAAGAAGGCATCTTTTCTGGCTTGCTACTATTGGGCTTGGCCGGTTTTACCGCGACTGATTGCTGCGCGCCAACCGCCTGTTGCTGCTTAGTGGCTGATGAGCTGATTTGCGGTGCCATCACCAGCATAACGGCTGCAGCGGGCATGGGGCTGGCGAGCATAACGATAGGCTGGCGCAGCAGCATAAACAGCAGCATGAGATAGACCGATGAAACCAATAAAATGCCGGTGCGCCAGCGCATGCCGGGTTGAGGGGCTGTGTGCATTACTCGGCCTCACGCCCAACTAGGCCTACTTTTAAGTAGCCCGCTTTGCGCAGCGCATCCATCACGGCGAGGACATCTTCGTATTGCGCTTGCTTATCGGCCTGAAAAAATAGTGTGGTTTGCTTATCTGCACCCGTTTGGCTATCTAGCTGCCCGGCAAGCTGGGTGAGTGAAACGGCCTGCTCGGCAAGATAAAGGCTTTTATCGGCTTTAAGCGAAATAAACACCGGTTTTTCTGGCCGAGGCTCGGGCGCTGCGCTGGCTGCTGGTAAATCGATTTTGAGATCGACCGTAGCCAGTGGCGACACCACCATAAAAATAATCAGCAGCACCAACATCACATCAATAAAGGGCGTGACGTTGATCTCGTGAACTTCGTTGATTTCATCGTTTTCAGAAGAAAAGAAAGCGCCCATGGTTATTTCTCTGCCTTGGATGACTGGCCGATTTCTAGGCGCTGCGGCACATCCAGATCACGGCTTAGCATCAGCAAAATTTGTGCAGAAGCGTCTTTCAGCAGCGCTTTGTAATGATTAATGCCTCGGCTGAATAGATTATAAATAATCACGGCGGGGATAGCCGCCACCAGCCCGGCCGCCGTGGCCAGCAGTGCTTCGGCAATACCTGGCGCTACGGTGGCAAGATTGGTGCTTTTGCTGGCCGCAATGCCGATAAAGCTATTCATAATTCCCCACACCGTGCCAAACAGCCCCACAAAAGGCGCGACTGATCCTATCGTGGCCAACAGGCCGATGCCCTGAGTCATTTGGCGAGCTTTTTGCGCCATGATCTGTTCCTGACGAAATCCCGCCCGCTCTTTCAGCGTTTGCGTGGCTGCGCCTTGATGGGAAAGCGCTAGCTCTTCTTGCACATCGTTCAGTAAAAGCTGTGCCAAAGCTTGCTTAGGCGCAGCGGCGGTGCGGGTAATAGCATCGGCTAAAGATGTAGATTGCTTGAGCAAGGCAATGGCGCGATCCGCTTCTTTTCGTGCATAAATCAGCGCCGAGCCTTTAACTAATAGCACTACCCAAGTGGCGAGCGAGGCAAGAATTAGTCCGATCAATACGCTTTTAACCACATGGTCGGCAGCATAAAACATCCCAAGCGGCGACATATCCGCAGGCAGTAAGGCCGTGAGTGGCGCGCTGGCCAGAGTGGCTGCCATTGCGGTGTGGCTGAGCAACAAGGCTGCAATACAGGCGATGCTTTTGTGTGAGGTTGGTACTGGGGTTCGCTTAATAATCATATCGTTTTATGCTTATGGAATGGTTTGTAAAGGCCACGGGCAGATCGGCGTAGGGCGGGTGAAACCCGCGTCTTTTTCAGCGTGGCTCGCGGATTGCCCCCTATGTGCGCTAACTAAAATCAAAAAGATCTTTTTTAGTGCCTTCGGCACGTTGATTTCGGTGCGGGATTCCCCCGCGTGGGACTCCCTTTCTTGAACGGCCAAGAAAGGAAGCAAAGAAGGCCGCCCCGACCAGCACGAAAGCCCCTCACCTGCGGACAATCGAGCGGCGGCTGCGGAACTCGCTTCGCTCAGACAGTCCTCGCCGAAACCCCGCCCGCTTGTTCCTCGCTTCGGCGTGCTTTAAGGGGACTCTAAAAGCCCCGTGCAAAGAGCTGGGTCAATAATTTTTTCGCTGTTTGCTAATGAAAAACAATTTGGTTAGCGCCTATGGGGCTGTACCCGCCTTACAAGTGCCTGCGGTGGTGCGATCAGTGCTTAGGCACAATGCAAAAGCACGCTTCATCCGCTGCGAGCGGAGTGAGCCATACATAGTCTGCGTGGGCAAAGGCAATTTCAGCGCCTCGCTCGGCGAGCATCAAGACGGTGACTGGCTGCGAGGGGGCCAGATCTTGGGCATGCAGTGGCACGCCTACATCTTTAGCGGCGTGGTAGCCGCCGGCCATAAGCAGGGCAGGGGTGGGCGCTGCGAGCAGGCGTTCGGCCATGCGGCGGTCACGCTGCTGCTGTACAGCAATCATGGATAGTAATTGTGGTGTTGCAATCTGATTGTCGTGCATTTCACGCACAATGGTTTCGATCTTTGCCCTTACCGTAGGCTGGCCTGAGCGCTCGCCAGCCAGCTGTGGCTTGCTGTGATAAATGGCCTGCATTTCCGGCTTGTCTAAGTTGGCCGATAGCAGCGGATAAGGTGCATGCATCAGGCCCACGGCTAAATCACCGTATAAATCCCAATCCCATCCTCCTTGCCAATTGAGCAGCTCGGCAATGTGTTCTGATCGCACCACAGGATTGCCTTGCAGCCATGCTTTTACTTTATCTACTTTGTTTTGTTGATCTGGATTCAGCATTTCTAGTAGCACACTGCCCTGTGGCCGTTGCTTAGCTAGGCTTTGCGCCAGCCAAAGCTCGATTTGGTGATGGTAGCGATTGTCGTGTTGCTCGCCCACCACGACGCGTTGCTGCGATGCCAGCTTATTGAGCAGCTGCTCAGGCGATAAAACATTGCCCGTCTTTAGATCAATAATCTTGCCCAACTGAGCCATATCGGCCACTACGGTAGGTTTAGCAGGGGAAACTGAGGCGCAGCTGATTAAAAATAGGCTGCAAAGAGAGAGTAATGCTTTCATGAAGGGTGTGCTTTATTTGATGAGCTGCTGGGTGTTTTTTGTAGAAATTGCCGACGACTACTGCATATTGTATTAGTAATGATTATCATTTTCAATATAAATTGATAATCAATATCACAATAAGATGACAATTGGGCATGAATTGCCCTATGAAAATAATGGATTAATAGTAGGGTAGGACAAGCTGGCAAGATCGGCTATTCAGCCATGAAACTGCGGGCTTAGCGGAGACAATCACCGCTAAAATTGCTAAAGGAAGGTTAAAAATGACTTTTTAACCTAGAAAAAGCAGTTGGACAGGATGAGTGGCGCGGCTCTTTGGCTGTCCAGCAAGGCGCGACGAGGCGGAATAGTCATTCTATTCAAGGAGGAGCAACGCAGCTGGGGAGCCAAAGAGCTCTGCCAATCGCCCTGTAGCGGCGCTCACCCAATTGGCGATGAAGAGAACGGCAGTTGATTCCGTCTGAATGCAGCTTAAAAATAAAATGGAGCGGTCAACTGCTTTTTTTAGGTTTAAGGTAGTAATCCGCGTGCAGATTCGCTCAGCAAGCGGCGGTTAAGGATATAATCGCGGGTTAATCTATGAACGACTGAGCCCTTTTCCCATGAGCACCACGCCTAAAGAACTCGCAAAAAGTTTCGAACCCGCTGAGATCGAAAGCCGCTACTACCCAGAGTGGGAGAAAGCCGGTTACTTTCAGCCAAATATGCAAAGCGCCGAATCATTCTGCATTCAACTGCCGCCACCGAATGTGACGGGTACTTTGCATATGGGCCATGCCTTCAATCAAACGATTATGGATGGCCTAACCCGCTACCACCGTATGAAAGGTGAAAACACCCTTTGGCAGCCCGGTACCGATCACGCTGGGATCGCCACGCAAATCGTGGTTGAGCGCCAGCTGGATGCGCAAGGCATCAGCCGCCATGAATTAGGCCGCGAGAAATTCGTAGAAAAAATCTGGGAATGGAAAAAAGAATCGGGAGCAACCATCACCCAGCAAATGCGCCGTATGGGTGCATCGGTGGATTGGAAGCGCGAATACTTCACCATGGACGAGCAGTGCTCGGCCACGGTTAGCGAAGTCTTTGTCAGCCTGTTTGAGCAGGGCCTGATTTACCGTGGCAAGCGCTTGTCTAACTGGGACCCAAAACTGGGTACCGCGATCTCCGACCTCGAAGTGGTTTCCGAGGAAGAAGACGGCCATATGTGGTATGTCAAATATCCAGTAATAGGCAGCGATGAGTTTATTGTGGTGGCCACAACGCGTCCTGAAACGCTACTTGGCGACGTGGCCGTAGCGGTTAATCCGGATGACGAGCGCTTTAAGCATTTAGTGGGTAAAACGCTGAAATTACCGTTAACAGACCGTGAAATCCCCGTGATTAGCGATGATTATGTGGATGCGGCTTTCGGTACCGGTTTGGTGAAAATCACCCCAGCGCATGACTTTAACGATTACCAAGTCGGTAAGCGTCATAACACCCAGCTGATCAATGTGATGAGCTTGGAAGCCACGATTCTGGCTAAGGCGCAGGTATTTAGCTTTGATGGCGATGCACTGGGTAGTATTGATTTACCTGCAGCCTACGCTGGCATGACTGCACCCGATGCGCGTAAAGCCATGCTGGCCGATCTAGACGCTCAGGGCTTATTGCTAGAGACCAAAAAACATAAATTGATGGTGCCACGCGGCGATCGTACTGGCTCGGTGATTGAGCCTTTGCTGACCGATCAGTGGTTTATGGCCATGAGTAAGGCCGATGAAACCGGCCACAGCATCACCGAAAAAGCTCTGCAAGCCGTGGCAGATGGCGAAGTCAAGTTTGTGCCAGAAAACTGGGTGAACACTTACAACCAGTGGCTGAATAATATTCAAGACTGGTGCATTAGCCGTCAGCTATGGTGGGGTCATCAGATTCCGGCTTGGTACGATGAAGACGGCAAAGTTTATGTAGCCCGCAATCAGGCCGAAGCAGAGGCGCAAGCGCCGGGTAAAACACTGCGCCGTGATGTGGATGTGCTCGATACTTGGTTTAGCTCGGCACTGGTGCCGTTCTCTACCTTAGGCTGGAAGCCGGGCCAGAGCACGCCTGAGCTGGACGCATTTTTGCCTTCATCGGTCTTGGTTACCGGCTTTGACATTATTTTCTTCTGGATAGCCCGGATGATTATGATGACCAAGCACTTTACCGGCAAAGTGCCGTTTAAGCATGTGTATATCCACGGCTTGGTGCGGGATGGCGAAGGCCAGAAGATGTCTAAATCGGAAGGCAATGTGCTTGATCCGGTTGATCTGATCGACGGGATTGATCTGGAATCACTGCTGGAAAAACGCACCTCTGGCCTGCGTCGTCCAGAAACCGCGCCTAAGGTGGCGGCTAAAACCAAGAAAGAATTCCCAGAAGGCATTCCAGCTTTTGGTACTGATGCACTGCGTTTTACCTTTGCATCACTAGCCACTCTTGGGCGCAGCATTAATTTTGATCAGCACCGCTGCGAAGGCTATCGCAATTTCTGCAATAAGCTGTGGAATGCCACCCGCTATGTGCTGATGAATGTGGAAGGCAAAGATGTTGGGCAAGATGAATCCTTGCCGCTGGAATACAGCTTTGCCGATCAGTGGATGATAGGGCGCTTGCAGCAGGCAGAGCATGATGTCACTACCGCGCTGGATACCTTCCGCTTTGATCTGGCCGCACAGGGCATTTATGAGTTTGTCTGGAACGATTACTGCGACTGGTATATCGAGCTGGCTAAGGTGCAATTGCAATCAGGCAACGAAGCGCAGCAACGTGCAACCCGTCGCACCTTGGTTCGCGTATTAGAAACCACATTGCGTATGGCTCACCCGATTATTCCGTTTATCACCGAAGAGCTGTGGCAAGTGGTGGCACCGCTGGCCAATGCCAAGACTACAGAATCGATTATGGTGGCCGCATGGCCGGTGGCTGATTTAAGCCTTGTAAACGAAGCGGCTAATGTTCAGGTTGATGTGCTGAAAGCGCTGGCCTTTGCCGTGCGTAATCTGCGTGGTGAAATGGGCTTATCTCCATCGCAAAAAACACCGCTACTGCTAGAAGGCGGCGCAGAGCTAAATCAATACGCGGCTTATTTAGTGCCGCTGGCTAAGCTTGCCAGTGTAACGATCGTGGCTAAATTGCCAGAAGACGACGCCCCCGTTGCCGTAGCAGGCAGCACGCGTTTGATGCTGAAGGTTGAAATTGATAAAGCGGCTGAATCGGCGCGTTTAACTAAAGAAACCGGCAAGCTGGCGGACAATTTAGAGAAAATCAAAGCCAAGCTGGAAAAACCAGGTTATCTGGATAAAGCCCCAGCGCATCTGGTCGAAAAAGATCAAGCGCTGGTGCTTGATTTAACTGAGAAGCTGGCTAAATTGCAAAGCCAGCTGGCCAAATTAGCGTAATCTGTTTAGATGGATTAACTTGTACATACAGGCTGCCTGGCGCAGCCTGTTTTTATTTATTAATAATGGTCAGTGTGTTGTTGGCCTTTATTGATTAAAAGCAGAGGTGGTTTTGAAGCAACCTCTGCAGCTTATTAAGGAAATAACAATGATTAACAATGATATTCTACGTAGCGTGCGTTATATGCTGGATTTAAGCGATGCCCATATTGTGGCCATTGCTAAACTGGCTGATTTTGATATCAGTAAAGAAGACGTAGCTGCTTTTTTGAAAAAAGAAGATGAAGAAGGCTATTTGGAATTCAGCGATGAGGCGATGGCTTATTTCTTAGATGGCTTGGTATTTCATAAGCGTGGTAAAGATGAAAGCCGCCCAGCTCAACCTATTGAATTGCCTATGAGTAATAATATGGCCCTTAAAAAACTGCGCGTGGCTTTTGAATTAAAAGAAGAAGATATGCATAGTATTCTGGATGCAGCAGGCTTTGATGTATCTAAACCAGAATTAAGCGCCTTATTCCGTAAAAAAGATCATAAGCACTATCGCAGCTGTGGCGATCAATTGCTCAGAAATTTTTTAAAAGGTTTAACGCTGCGTTTGCGTGGCTAAATTGTTGTTGCTTAGCCCTAGCACTAAGCATTGATAGGGTGGGTAAGGTCAATCGGCTTTGCCCACCCTACACTTATTTATTCTATACGCTATTGCTATCCCACTCCCCGTTATTCCTGCCAACCTTAAATGGCTTGATCAATGAAAACTCTAAATATTATCGGCCCAGGTCGGCTTGGAAAATCATTAGCGCGTTTAGCTCAGCAATCAGGGCGCTTCCAAATTGGCGGGGTGTATGCCAGATCTGCTCACCATATTGCAGAAGCCATTGCATTTATTGGGGCAGGTGAGTTTTGCTCTGCTCTAGATCAATTACCTGCGGCTGATTTATATCTAATAGCGGTACCAGATGGCGCAATTGCTGATCTGGCTATTGAGCTGGCGGCATGCCATATCGTAAAGGCGGGTAATGTGGTGTTTCATGGCAGTGGGGTATCAGAGTCCGCGCTACTTGCTCCCTTGCAAGATGCTGGCGCTTATTTGGCGAGCCTGCATCCCGCTTTTTCTTTTGCTGATCCAGCGCTGGCGGTGGCCTCATTTAATGCAATTCCTTGCGCTTTAGAAGGCGATTTATTGGCCTGTGATATTTTGCATGATTTTGTATTGGCACTCGGTGGTAAGCCTTTTACTTTAGCTAAAGGCGGAAAGGTGGCTTATCATGCTTCTTTGACTATGGCGGCTAATTATCTGGTTACTTTAGCAGATTTATCATTAAAAACGGCGCAATTGGCCGGAATAGAGGATGATATTGCCCAATGCCTTATTTTGAATTTAATGCAGCAAACTTTAAGTAATATTAAAGTATTAGGCCCTGCAGCTGCATTAACTGGGCCTATTACTCGTGGCGATGAGACTACAATAGAAAAGCATTTGGCTGTATTAAAAGACGCAACGATATTGCGCTGTTATCAAAGTATGGGACAGGCTACGATTGATTTAGCTGCAGATCATCTTAGTAAACCTAAGCAAGCTGTGTTACATCAACTTTTAGCATAAGGTGGCGCTTAGTATTGGGCGTAGAATTTGGTTAGTTTATATAAATTTTTCTGATTATGCCTCTTGCTCAAATAATGCCATGTATTTCATGTAAACCAATATATCGTAGGGTTGCAGCAAGTAGTGCCTAGCCAGTAATGATGATAATAGTGCCTGAGTGGCAATAGCGTAGGTGCCATTATGCAGAGGGTATTGGATAAATCTGGCGGGGCATTAACTGAATACTGGTGGACTTCCAAACACGAGGGTAACGTAGTTGATTTACTTTCTGTGGCGCAAAAAAAACCTCGTTGAGGTTGGATTGTGGGTAATAGGATTAGCTTTGCAGAGGCAGATGTGCGCTTTTAGGGGAATGCTCTCTGGCAGGTGTTGATTTGCTTGGCTCTGGCGGGCTTTGGCGGTTCAAGTGCATTTAAGCCAAACTATCCATAATGATATTGATAAAGTGGCTAATTTTTCTTTAGAAACTTTATAGGCATCACAAAGTACCGTGGCGCTAGCGCAATCGATCAAGCAAGTTTCAGATCAGTTAGAAGTATTTATTAAACAATTTAGATTGTAATCATCGCTCTGATTTATTCTTAAAGGCCATGGATTACATGGCCTTTTTTACCGTATGTTACCAGCAGTAAATACACATTCAGTAACAATGTCTTACAGTATTGATCAGGTGAAAAATACCTCTGTGTTAGTGTTTTTTTTCACTGCTTTTTTTTTCGAAAAACGGCAGGATAGCGGCATCAGGTAGTAAGCCTTGCTGTGTGATGCAGGGCACAAGCCTACCTACTTATCATTTTGGAGATGCACGATGTCAGCCCCTAAAACCCATCCACTGTTTCTGGCTGCGGCCGTTTCTGTGATTTTAGCTTCTGGTGTAGGTGTTGCTAATTGGCTAGGTTTTGTTGGCAAGCCTGCTGTAGAGCCCATTGTCGTGGCCTCGGTGCCCAGTGTAGCCAGTGCGCCTGTATTAGCCCTAGTGGCCACTCCTGTGCCGACTGCCGCACCTACCCCAACGGCTGCGCCTATTGTTACGCCTAGGCCTGTTGTACATGCGCCTGCAGCTAAGCCCCATCCTAAAGCAACGCGGCACCCTGCGCCGGTGGCAAAAAGCACAGAAGAGGACAAGCCTGCTCCTATCGTTTGGCCTGCCAAAGAAGTATGTAAGAGTTGTGGCCGCGTGACTTCAGTGCGCACTATCGAGAAAAAAGGGGAAGGCTCGGGTGGCGGTGCGGTGGTTGGTGGTGTGCTAGGTGGGGTAGTGGGCCACCAGATTGGTGGGGGTAATGGCCGTACCGTTGCAGAAGTCTTGGGTGCGATTGGTGGCGCTGTGGCAGGCCATCAGGCAGAAAAACAATACCGCAGCGTAACGGTATACGAAGTTCGCGTGTCGTTTGACGATGATAGCCAGCGTACTTACAGCTTTCAGGAACGCCCACAATTTAGCCAAGGCGATCGTGTGCGCTTAAGCGGCGATACCATTGTGCCTACAGGTAATTAACAGACTTTATTTGATCAAAAGGGCGCAGCTTGTTGCGCCCTTTTTTATAATTTAAGCAGCAAACTACACCTCTAAATTAGCTGTGTTCATGCCTAGTTCTTGAATTTTACGTGTTAGGGTATTGCGCCCCCAGCCGAGTAGCTCGGCCGCTTCGATGCGTTTTCCGCCGGTATGAGCTAAGGCGCGCTCAATCACTATGCGCTCAAAGGCAGGGGTGATTTCGTCGAGAATGCGGCTATCACCTCGGCTTAAACGCATGCTTATTTCTGCGCCTAAATGACTTAGCCAATCCCCGTTGCGTAATTGGATTTCACCGGCTTCTGTGCTTAATTCTGGAGGAAGATCACCCGCTTGCACTAAAGCACCCGGTGCCATCACGGTAATCCAGTGGCAGAGGTTTTCTAGCTGGCGCACATTGCCTGGAAAACTAAATGCGGCTAGCTTGCTCATGGCGTCATCCGTTAGGCGCTTGGCTTCAATCCCTAGCTCTGTGGCAGATTTACTCAAAAAATAACGCGCTAGCAGTGGAATATCTTCGCTTCTTTCCCGCAGCGCAGGTAAGCGCAGCCGGATTACATTTAAGCGGTGAAATAAATCTTCTCGAAACTGCCCTTCTTTAACGCGCTCTTCTAAATGTTGATGCGTAGCCGCAATCACCCGCACATTGGCTTTAATCGGCTGATGCCCACCTACGCGGTAATAAAAGCCATCTGATAGCACCCGCAGTAATCGGGTTTGCAGCTCGGAGGGCATATCGCCGATTTCATCTAAGAATAAGGTGCCATTTTCAGCCTGTTCAAAGCGGCCTTGGCGGCGAGCGTCTGCGCCAGTAAATGCACCGCGCTCGTGGCCAAATAGTTCGGATTCCAGTAAATCCTTAGGGATGGCTGCCGTGTTGATTGCCACAAAGGGCTTAGCAGAGCGTGGACTATGGCGGTGCAGGGCGCGTGCTACTAATTCTTTACCGCTACCCGATTCGCCGGTAATCAACACGGTGGCGGCAGATTGGCTGAGGCGGCCAATGGCCCTAAATACATCTTGCATGGCAGGGGCTTGCCCCAGAATTTCTGGCGCGGGTGAAACGGCCTCAATGGGGCCGCCTACTTGATTGGTAAATCTTTCACTTTCTTGGATGGCGCGGCGTATCAAGTCGATGGCTTGATCTACATCGAAAGGCTTGGGCATATATTCAAATGCCCCTCCTTGAAAGGCCGATACGGCGCTATCTAAATCAGAATGTGCGGTCATGATAATGACGGGCAAATCGGGCCAATCTCGTTTCACAATATCTAAAAACTGTAATCCAGATTCGCCAGGCATGCGGATATCACAAACGATGGCTTGGGGTTGCTCTTGGGGGAGTTTTGCCAGCGCTTCGGTGGCCGAGGCAAAGCTGGCATGGGAGATATTTTCGCGTGCCAAGGCCTTCTCAAACACCCAACGAATTGATCGGTCATCATCAATAATCCAGACAGCACTCATGGGGTTTCCTTTTGTTGCTTGTTAATTATTGCTGCGTAACTTCAGTTAATGCGCTTCTTGCCAGCCATTAAGCGGCAGCAGCAGGCTAAAGCAGGTGAGGCCAGGGCGGCTTTCAAATTCAATGGTGCCGTGGTGCTGGATAACAAAAGTGTGCGCTAGGTGTAGGCCGATACCGGTGCCGCCTGGTCGGCCAGAGACCAATGGATAAAACAGCGTTTCTTTTAGGGAATTAGGTATTCCCGGTCCGTTATCAATAATTTGAATTTGCAAGGCCAGCGGAAAGCGGCGGCGATTCAGCGTGACCTGGCGTGCAATCCGCGTGCGCAGAAAAATCTCGCCTACACCCGCCATCGCTTGTACGGCATTGCGGACAATATTCAGCACCGCTTGAATTAGTTGTTCTTGATCGGCGATCAGGCTAGGTAGGCTGGTATCGTAATCGCGCTTTACCGATAGGCCATTGGGCGTTTCGGCAAGGGCTAAGCTGCGAACACGTTCTAATACCTCATGAATATTTAGCTCGGTGAGCTTAGGTAGACGATGTGGGGTAAGTAAGCGATCCAGCAGCCTTTGTAAGCGCTGAGACTCTTCGATAATCACTTGGGTGTATTCTTTTAGGGCAGGGCTAGTGAGCTCTACTGAAAGTAATTGCGCAGCCCCACGAATACCACCTAAGGGGTTTTTTATTTCATGGGCAAGATTGCGAATCAGCTCGCGATTGGCTTGTTGTTGCGCTTGCAAGCGTGCTTCATTCACAATTTTGCGCTGTTGATCCATTTGCCGAATTTCAACCAACGCCGCCGCTGCACTGTTTTCGATAGGGCTGGCGGTGAGCGTGACATACACATCGCCGTGCGTGGTGGCTAGCAAAAGCTCGTGCTCGGTGATGCTGATGTTTTCTGTGCAGGCAGTCATCACCGCACTGACAATGGGGCTGTGCGGCTCTAAGCATGCTGATAATGTCATGCCTATATCATCTTGGCGTAGGCCTAACAGATCAGTGGCAGCAGGGTTGACGTAAACCAGCGTGCTGTCTGTAGCAACGGCAATGACAGCATCATCCAGAAACTCAAGACCAGAGAAGGCGGTATGGCACATGGTGGCTTGTCTCTGCAGAAGATGATCTATGGGACTCTAGCAATTTGCGGGCCAGCAAGGTGATGATACGAGTTCGCTGGTATGAGCCCCTTTACTGACGCTAAGACCTATAAGTATACAGCAGCAATGCACCAGTGTGGTGCATTGCTGCTGTGGATGGTGCGTAGATTTGTGTAAGGTTTAGCGCAAGCGGCTAATTTCAGATTGTAAGGCGCTGATGTTTTTCTCATGCAGAATCATGTTATTGCGGATACGCCCCATTTTTTCTACATACTTTTGCGGGCTGGCTTTTTCTTCGGCCGATCTAGTGCTTTCAGCTTCAGAGAGTTGGCGGCGCGCATCGGTGAGTCTTTTTTGCTCACTCGCTAGCTCTTCATTAAGAATAAGCTGGCGGTTACTATCACGGCTTTTTTGCGTGGCAGCATCCACGCGTGGAAAGTTACCTGGCGTTGCCGTTTGCGGGCGGCGCTCCTTAGGGCCTGCGTTGCCATGCGAGCGAGGGGCAGGAATCAAGGCACCTGGCTCGACCAAGATGCGTTGTGCATTGCGCATGGGGATATTAGAAAACGTGACATTGCCGTGTTCGTCCACATATTTGTAGATATCGGCGTGAGCCAGTGGGGCAAGGCAGGCAAGGATAATGAGCAGGTACTTAAGCATGGGCGTAACTTAACACAGACAGGTTTAAAGTAGTTTAGTAAGTCGCCTAGCATTGGCAGGCTAGAGCATAACAAAACGGGGTTGAGGTACGATTTAATTTAAGAATAAATACAATACTTTATGATTGCTAGGCTAATTGCGCCTAGCATCACTGTGTCCCAGGGGTTTTTGTGGGGCTATTAAATCTCGGATGCGCTGTTTTAATTCTTTAGACTCAGGAAAACGCCCCTCGATTCTTCTATCCCAAATAATGATATCCATACACTGCACAACAAATAGGCCTCCAGTGCCTGGTTGTAGGGCTACTTCTCCGACTTCGTCCGCGAAGCTTGATAGCAGCTCTTGAGCAAGCCACGCTGAGCGTAGTAACCAATTGCATCGGGTGCAATATAAAATACTGATTCGGGGTTTAGTGATTGGCGTCATTAAAATTTTAAACCTAGTTGCTGGAGTTGCTTTGCGGTTTCATTGGCGTTGATATGGTGAATACCATGCCAACCCAGTTGGCTTGCTGCGTGGGCATTTTTGGCGACATCGTCAATAAATACCAGCTCATTAGGCTGCAAGTCAGTTAAGTGGATGCGCTCAAACATCGCTTGATAAATGGCCGGATCAGGTTTGATTAAGCCTAATCGCCCAGACACTACAATATCTTTAAAGCGGTGCAGTAGCTGAAAGTGTTCCCAAGCATAGGGGAAGGTTTCATCTGACCAATTAGTTAGGCCGTAGAGTGGGATATTAGCTGATTCTAATCGCTCCATCAGTGCCACGCTATCAGGTAAAGTGCCTCGTAGCATTTCATTCCAGCGGCTATAAAATGCCGCAATCAATTCACTATACTGTGGAAACTCGGCCTGCTTGATGACTATTGCATCAGCCCATCTGCGGCCACGATCTTGCTCGATATTCCATTCGCCATTGCAAACATGGCTTAAGAAGAATTTTCGCTCTTCTTCATTACTGATTAGCTTGCGATAAAGATAATCGGGATTCCAATCAAATAACACACCACCAAAATCAAATACAACGGCTCGAATGGTCATCATCATCGCTCAAGGCAAATGCAAGAGGCCATATTCTACCTCTTGCGTTTGCCTTGATGCGGGTTAATCGTTGATTAATAGAGAGAATAGCGACAAGTACCATTTACAGTCATAAATCAGTACTAGGGCTAAAATTTGCGCTAACTATGTGCTACGCGGGTGCGGTGATTTGCTTGGGACATATATTTTTAACCGCCTTAGCTCACGCCATAACACACAGCTAATCACTATGCCGATAGCAACATTCACCACGGGGAGCGCGGTATAGACACCGCTCACTCCCCACCATTGTGGCATTAGCCATAGCGCTGGAATCAATGCTAAGGTTTTGCCTAGGGTGCCAAAGAGCGATAAACGGCTGAGCGCCATGGCTTGTAAGCCAATCACCCCCACAATAATCACGCCATCAAAAGGTAGGGCGAAGAGGTGGAGCTGTAAGGCTTGGCTTGCAGAGCTAATCAAAGCCAGATCTTGCCCTGCATACAAGGTGGCGATCGCTTGCGGGAAAAGCTGCACTAAAGCCAATAGCGCAAAACTAAGTAATAAGCTGACTTTTAAGCCATAGCTTAGCGTTTGCGCCAGTCTTTGCTGCTGCCCAGCACCAGTGGCATGGCTTAATATGGGCTGCATGCCCAGTGCTAAGCCATGTACTAGTAATATAAATACCGCCTCGGTATAACCCGCCACGGCGTAAGCGGCTATATCAGCCCCCTCGCCATATTTTAATAATTGATAGTTATGGGCTAACAAGAGGAAGGCGAGATTCACCTCCATCAGTAAGCTAGAAAGCCCTAACCCCAGCATTGATGGCATGCTTTGCCAGTGCGGGCGCAGATCGGCCAGGCTTATGCGTAAGTTGGCGTAGCGGCTAAAGAAATAAACTAGGCCAGTCAATGTAATCACGCCTTCAATCAATAGGGTGGCCCCTGCTGATCCAGCCAGCCCCCAACCGAGCTGCACTACAAATAAGTAATTGAGCGCGATATTGCTTAATGCCCCTGCCGTTACCAAGGCGGTAACAAGTTTAGGTCGACCATCATTGCGCAGTAAGTAAATCACCGCCATTTGCCCAATGGTTACCATGCCGCCCCAAAGCATCAGCGATAAATAGGAGCGGGCTTCTAGCAGCACCGCTGGATCATGATCTGCATTAAGCAGCCTTAATAAGCTCTCCTGCTGGCTAATGCCAATTACAGGCAGGGCGATGCCGAGCGCCGCAATAATTAAAATGGTATTAGCCAGCGCTTGCCGTGCTTGCTTGATTTGGCCAGCACCTTGCAGCATAGAGATACGGGTGGCCGCCCCCATGCTAATCATGGCCCCAAGACCAATTTGCAATAGAATCACCGGATAGACGAGGTTGATCGCTGCTAGCGCGTGTGCGCCTACATAGCGGCCAACAAACACGCCATCGACCACAATGTATAAACCCATCACTAGCATGCCGGCGATGGAAGGAATGACATAGCGCCAGAACAGAGTCTTAACCGGTAGGGTGTTGAGATCGTGCAGATTTTTGTTACTCATAAAGCTCGTTTGCGATTTTTTGAATCGGGTCATTGAATAATTCGAAGATGCTAACATTTAATCAATCACACACGATTAATTAAATGTGTGGAATAATTCCGGGAACTATTAGAGAAAAGTCATGGCAAGAAAGACAAAAGAAGATGCACAAAAAACCCGTGACGCCATTTTAGATGGAGCAGAGCGGGTGTTTCTGGCTAAGGGGGTGGCTCAAGCTACGATGGCAGATATTGCCGATGCCGCTGGCGTTTCCCGTGGTGCGGTTTATGGGCATTACCCCAATAAAATTGATGTGTGCAAAGCAATGAGCGAGCGCATGTTGGCTTGTCAGTCTATGCACTATTGTTTTAGCTATCACAGTGCAATGGAAGCCTTGGTGCAAACGGGCTTGTACTACCTGAGGTTGTTTTGCCAGCCTGGCTCGATTCAAACGGTGATTGCTATCTTGTATTTTAAGTGTGAGCGCAGTGCAGAAAATGCCCCGCTCATTAGGCACCGTGATTTAATCACTAAGCTCGCCATGCATTACAGCCTGCGCCTCTTGCGTCGGGCTGTGCATAATCAGGAGTTGCCCGCTAGCCTTGATTTACGCCTAAGTAACCTCTACCTGCACACCGTCTTTGATGGCACTTACGACATGCTGCAAGATTTTTATCCCGATCGCCCGCAAGCCGCACTGCCTGATTGCGAACGTATGTTACGCACCGCCGTAGAAAGCTTACGGCAGGCTCCACACTTGCAGCAAAAAACATCTTAAGTAGGAGAGGGGCCACAGAAGGGGCCTTTACACCCTCTCCCAGAAGCCACCTCTTTAAGATAGCTGCGTGCTTTTAATCAACAGCCCCGCAGGCTTTTGCGCGTGCTGAGTGCAGTTTTTTGTAGCTATCAAGTAGGCGATGGTGTCGATCTAGGCCCTCCAGTTTCATGCTGGTTGGCGTTAAGCCGAAGAAGCGTACGCCCCCGTGGACAGAGCCGAGTACCGCGTCCATTCGTGAGTCGCCAAACATACGGCGGAAATTTAGCTCGTAATCGGCTAGTTCCAATTCATCGTCCAACTCGATTTCTAGCACTACATTTAATGCCTGATAAAACAGGCCGCGCTCGGCGGTGTTATCGTTGTATTGCAGGAAAGCGCCGACCAAGTCATGGGCATCATCAAATTGCCGCAAGGCCAGATGAATCAGTAGTTTGAGCTCCAGAATGGTGAGTTGGCCCCAAGCAGTATTTTCATCAAATTTGATGCCGATGAGGTCCGAAACGTCGGAATAATCACCCAGCTCGTTGTCTTCTAAACGCTCAAGCAGGGCTGCTAAAGCGGTGTTGTCCAAGCGATGCAAGTTTAAAATATCAGCGCGGAACAATAGCGCTTTATTGGTGTTATCCCAGACCAAATCTTCTATCGGATAAATTTCTGAATAGCCTGGCACCAAAATGCGGCAGGCTTTGGCACCCAAATCCTCATACACCGCCATATAGGCTTCTTTGCCGATGTCCGCCAAAATACCGAACAACACCGCAGCTTCCTCAGTATTGGCGTTATCACCTTGGCGCGAGAAATCCCACTCCACAAAAGTAAACTTGGATTGGGCACTGAAAAAACGCCAAGAAACAATACCGCTGGAATCGATGAAATGCTCAATAAAATTATTCGGCTCTGTTAAGGCTTGGCTAACAAATGTGGGGCGAGGTAAATCGTTCAGGCCTTCAAAACTACGGCCTTGCAGTAATTCGGTTAGGCTGCGCTCAATGGCGACTTCCATATTCGGATGTGCACCGAACGATGCAAACACGCCGCCAGTACGCGGGTTCATCAAGGTGACGCACATTACGGGGTAAACCCCTCCCAGCGACGCATCTTTCACCAATACCGGAAAACCTTGCTCTTCTAAGGCTGCAATGCCCGCTAGAATGCTCGGGTGTTTTGCCAGTACAGCTTGTGGCACATCGGGTAGCGTGATTTCACCTTCTAGAATTTCGCGTTTAACCGCCCGCTCAAAGATTTCCGATAAACATTGTACTTGCGCTTCGGCAACCGTATTACCGGCACTCATGCCGTTGCTTACAAACAAGTTTTCGATCAGATTGCTAGGGAAATACACCGTCTCGCCATCGGACTGTCGCACAAACGGCAGCGAGCAGATACCCCGCTCGGTATTGCCAGAGTTGGTGTCATACAGGTGCGAGCCACGTAATTCATCATCGGGGTTGAAAATGGCTAGACAGTAGTTGTCCAGAATTTCCGTCGGCAGCGCGTCATTCGGGCCGGGCTTAAACCAGCGCTCGTCCGGTGAGTGAACAAATTCGGCGTTGGCAATGTCGTCTCCCCAAAACTGCCCCGCATAGAAATGGTTGCAATTGATACGCTCGATATACTCACCTAAGGCCGATGCCAATGCGCTTTCTTTACTTGAACCCTTGCCATTGGTAAAGCACATCGGCGAGTGTGCATCGCGAATATGAAGCGACCACACATTTGGCACAATATTGCGCCACGAGGCGATTTCAATTTTGATACCCAAATCCGCCAGTAGGCTAGACATATTGGCGATGGTTTGCTCAAGCGGCAAATCCTTGCCAACGATATAGGTGCTGGCATCGGAAGTTGGGTTAAGTATCAATAGAGACTGCGCGTCGGCTTCTATGTTTTCGACTTCTTCAATCACAAAATCAGGGCCGGTTTGCACCACTTTTTTGACGGTACAGCGCTCAATCGAGCGCAAAATACCTTGACGATCTTTGGCTGAAATATCCGCTGGTAATTCGACCTGAATTTTGAATATTTGCTGATAGCGGTTTTCTGGGTCAACAATATTGTTTTGCGACAAGCGAATATGTTCGGTCGAAATATTGCGCGTTTCGCAGTACAACTTTACAAAGTAAGCTGCGCACAAAGCCGATGAAGCAAGGAAATAATCAAACGGTCCTGGTGCCGAGCCATCGCCCTTATAGCGGATTGGCTGATCGGCAACCACCGTGAAATCATCGAATTTGGCTTCCAGACGAAGCTTGTCGAGAAAGTTAACCTTAATTTCCATGGGAGAATTCCAAAATAGCAGTCAAATTGAGTTGGTCGCTATTATCCGGTTTTTCTCCGCCCTAGTCTTAGTAGCTTGTTGGACTTAGCGCTAATCTACTGCAAACAATGCTGGATTTGGCTATATCCACGCGTTTTCTCGTTAAATAGCTTGCTATTTGCCTCAAAAATGCATGGAATTTCATTCTCTTGATAATTGCAAAAGGCTTAAATCGTTTTTACCAGCCAGCCGTTGGCGGTGTCTTCCACCTCATAGCCGCGTGCTTTTAATTGGCTACGCACCTCATCGGCCGCCGCTCAGCTTTTATCTTGGCGATATTGTTGGCGTTCTGCGGCGAGTACTTGAATTTCTGCGGGAACTTCCGCTGCGGCTGCGGGTTGCCAGCGGGCTAAATCTAAGCCAAATACGCTGTCAAAGCGTTTGAGTGTGGCTTTTTTATCCGCCGCGCTCAGCTCTGATTTTAATAGCTCCCACATCAGGGCAATTGCGCGTGGGAGGTTTAAATCTTGGTTAATTTCATGAGTAAAGCGCTCTAGATAGTCGCCGTTACATTCACCACCATCGGGCAGGGCTAAGTAGCTTTCGCGCAGGCGGCCTAACGCAGTTTGCGCGGCGCTCAGTGCATTCCAGCTAAATTGCAGCTGGCTGCGGTAGTGTGCAGTCAGGCAAAGATAACGATAGGCTAGCGGATCGATTCCCTTATCAATCAGCGTTTGTAGGCGCAGGAAATCACCGCTGGATTTACTCATTTTGCTAGCGTCTAGCTGCAAGAAATAGCCGTGTAGCCAGAAATTAGCTAGCCGTGTGCCGTGGCAGGCTTGATTTTGGGCGATTTCATTACTGTGGTGGATGGCGATATGGTCTTCGCCCCCGCAATGGATATCAAACCACGGCTCCAGATATTTAGCCGACATGGCCGAGCATTCAATATGCCAACCTGGAAAGCCACGGCCCCAAGGGCTTTCCCATTCCATTTGCCGAGCGCTATCTGCTGGGCTAAATTTCCACAGGGCAAAGTCGGTAATTGATTTCTTTTCACCCAGCGCTACGCGGCTACCGGCGTTCAGGCCTTCACGGTTTAAGCGGGCTAAATAGCCGTAATCGTCTTGTTTATCGGTATCAAAATATATGCCGTCGCTATTGGCGTAGGTATAGCCTTTTTCCTCTAAAACTTGGATAAAGGCGATTTGCTCAGCAATATGCTCGGTGGCTTTGCACCAGAGTGTAGGCTCTAGCATATTGAGCGTGGTTAAATCATTTTTAAATACTGCGCTGTAGTAATCAGCAATCTCCCATGCCGATTTGCCAGATTTACGGCTACCGCGCTCCATTTTATCTTCGCCCTCATCGGCGTCGGAAACCAGATGGCCAACGTCGGTGATATTAACAATATGGCGCACGACATAACCATTAAACTCCAGCGTGCGGCGCAAAATATCCTCAAATAAATAAGTGCGTAAATTACCAATATGCGCGTAGTCATATACGGTAGGGCCGCAACAGTACAGGCCAACCCAATCATTGCGGATGGCTTGAAATGGCCGTAATTGGCGCTCCCAGTTGTCGTATAGATACAGCGGCATATTGTTGATACCTTATTAACTTAAATCAACATTGTACTGAGAATAGAGATAAGCTGGGTTTGAATCGCTCTGCGTTTTGTTACCTTTTGTATGTAAAGTTTGGCGATGGATGGCACAGCCTATGAGTAGTAAAATAGCGTGCTGCTATTTGGATGAATGCTCAGTCTATAATGGCGTAAATCAGTGAGGGCAGTGAATGAGTTCTGAATGTGTACTTTGCCAAGAAAGTGGTGGTGAAACACTTTGGCAAGATGATTTTTGCCGTGTGGTTTTAGTTGATGAAGCGGGCTATGCAGGGTTTTGTCGCGTGATATTAAAACATCATGTGGCAGAGTTTAGTGATTTAAGCCTGACTGATCGAAACCGCTTAATGCAATTGGTCTTTGCTGTTGAATCGGTAGTGCGTAGCACCTTGCAGCCAGATAAAGTCAATTTAGCCTGCTTAGGTAATATGGTGCCACATTTGCATTGGCATGTGATTCCTCGGTTTAAACAAGATCGTCATTTCCCTGCACCCATTTGGGCCGAGGCTGCTCGCCCAGATGCAGAGAGCCAAATTTCAAGCAAGCAGCTATTAGCCCTTAAAATTGCTTTACAGGCCCTACAAGCATGAACTCCTTACCTTTTACCGATGCTCGCAGCGCCAAAGATTGGTTGATTTTACTTCCATTGATTAACACGCCGGTGGCGCATGCTGAGCTAAGTCAGGCCATGCGCGCTTTAGCCAGCAGTGATTTAGCGGTATTAGAATCGCTGAAAGCCTTAGAGATATTGCGCGAATCTGTACACGATGTGCAATTTGCTTTACTCACAGAATACGCAGCTAAGCCTTTGCCTTTAAACACGCATGAGCAGGCGCAGTGGCTAGCAGCTTGCGATTTGTGGGGATCCATGGCGGATGCCTATGCACGTTGTTGGGAAGCCGCTGTTGCTAAAGACTCTGTGGTGCACGAGTTCTTAGCCTTATTGGCGCAACGTACTTTGCGTTGCCTAGGCTTTGTGATTCGTGGGTTTTACACCGTAGGGCAAAAAGTGCCTGATGCAATTTGGGAGAAGACTTTTGCCTATTATTGTTTGGCAGAAAAACAAAATATTTGTGAGCAAAAAGTAAAAGACAGCCTCCTTTATGTAGGGGAGACGACAACTGCTCAAGCGATGTTTATCCATGTCTTACTATTGTCTGCAGCCAACCCAGGGCAGCACACGCTAAAGCGTTTGCTCTGGATAGATCTAAGATTGGAGTTGCTTGCATTACGCAGCCGTCTTGCCCTTGCCGCACCGGCTGTGCCGGGAAAAACAGCTTTGCAAATTGATTTGAATCACCCAGCGCCGCCGCAGCGAATTGGCGTACCTTTGCACGGGACTAGCGTGCGTGAAATTGATACCTTGGCGTTGGCGCAAGTGTTATCTAAGCGCATTAAACTGCTTCGCCAAGGTAAAATGCCAGAAGAGCTTGGCCTTGGTAAAGACTTTAGCTCGCAAGTAACGATGGATATCTTGCTAGATCTGTACCGATTTTGGTGCGATCACGGTACAGAGCGCGCGTCAAGGGAAGCCACCGCCCGTACTGTGCCGGTTATCTTAGGTTTACATGCACAACATCGTTATGTGATGGATAACTTGTATCAAACGCCACCTCAGGAGGCGAGTTTTGGCAGCCGTGATTTGCTGGATTTACACCTGTTTGGTGATGTGGCATCTACGCGGCAAGCTGCCTCGGTGCAGGCTTTGCCCCCAATTGAGCTATGGGAAGTAATCAATGAAACGGCACAAGGTTTACGAGTAAGCCGCAAGGCGCAGCAGGGAGAGCGGATCAGCTTAAATCAATTGATGGTGGTTAAGTCATCGTCCCGTTACTTAGCTGGGGCCGTTCGTTGGTTGGAAGAAAGTGATGGGCAGTTGCATGTGGGAATGGTGTTACTGCCTGGCTTACCAAAATCTGCTTCGATTCGCCCTTCAGAAACTACCCGCAGCGATGCAACGTACACCGATGTGGTGCTGTTACCAGCAATGGTGGCTTTAAAAGCGCCTGTTTCTCTATTATTGCCCATCGGCTGGTTCAGAATGGGTCGGCAGTGCGAGCTTTGGAATGGCACAAGCATGGTTAAAATTAAGCTACTCACCTTGCTAGAGCGGGGTAGTGATTTTGAACGTGTTTATTTTACTGAGTTGATTCTTTAATTTTGTAAGAAGCCGATTTGTTAATCTAAGCCCATTGCAATTCGTAATAGTTTTTCTTCGTCAACGCTATCAATTTGCGATGGGCCTAAAAATAGCTCGGCGTAGCCTTTCCATACTTTTTCTTTCCTGATTATGTCTCTTGCTCAGTTAATCGCCCAAGTGGGCAAGGCTTAGCAATGAGTAAGGCATGCAGCATGCGGGGAATAAGGGCGCATAAATCAAAACGCCGATTAAATCGGTACTGCATTTCCGCCAAATAGCGGCCCGTATATTTACTGTATTTGAATGCATGGTAAGTGCCAGATTGCGCCGTTTTTAAATTCCCCAGCATCATATTGAGCCATTTAAATGCGTCAATTTCCGTTCCGGCCTTGCCTTTGGGGGCTTGGACTACCAAATGCTTAAACCCTAATTGCCGCACCACTTCAAAACCGATCAGACCGTCTGAAGTCACTATGCTCCCCGGTGCCAAAGCCCTAGCTGCCCATGGCTTAAGCGCTTCGAACGAAAAGCCTTGCGCCGGATCAAAACGCAGCCGATGAGGATGCCCATCACGCATTTCGACAGCCGCCACAAAAGCGACTTTATTTTCAGAGCCACGCCCGCGCTTACTTCCGTTACGCTCGCCGCCCAGATAAGCGTCAGCAATCCGAAAGTCTCCACTCAAGGGGCGGCCTGACTCACGCTGGCGCATGGCCTCCATCAACTTATGTTTCAGCAACCATGCGGCTTTCCAAGTGATTCCAAGTTGTCGGCGTAGCGATAAAGCAGCGATATCGGTTTTCAATTGCGTCACCAGATAAACAGCCAGAAACCACTTGGTCAGGGGGAGTTGCGACTGGTGCATCATGGTTCCTGCCGTCAAACTGGCTTGATGCGAACAATGACAACAATCCCATATACGCGTTTTGCCGCGTATAAATGTGCCGGCATTTTGTCCATGACATTTTGGGCAGCGAAACCCTTGTGGCCAGCGCGCTTTTTGCAATGCGTCTTCGCACTGCTGCTCTGAGCCGTACAACTGGATGAACTCAGGCAAAGACAGGCCTTTTTGCATCTGGATGCCATTAATGGGCATGATTCACCTCCGCAAAGTAGAACGTTCGTTCACTTTACGCCGCACGAATGGCTAAATCAAGGGTTACTGAGCAAGAGACATCATCAGGAAAGGAACTATGTAAGTGAAACAAATACTTGTAAAGTTATGCAAGTAAGTTAGTGCTGTTTTTAGTGCTTAATAACATTAATTCCTGTAAGGATATTTTATTGTATAAATGTTATATGCTTTAATTTACGTATTTTTTGATATTAAATTTCAATTTTAAGTAATTAAATTCATACAATTGTGAATAGTTGTCATTTCATGCAGGTTTTCTTGGTGTATATTTCGTTTTGAAGTTTTTTGTAAGAAAATTTCGTAGTTAACCCCATTGCTTTATTGTGCTTCTTGTAAGTAATTGGGTAAGGTTTTTGTTGGATAGACTTTGCTATATTAGCAAGGTGAGTCGCCAAGAAATTGTTCATTTGGAAAACAGGTTAAATAACGGGCCACGTTAACGGTTGGGGTTTCGAACCCCAGCTCAGGTATTCAACGAGGGTAAGTCGCTGAATTGACGAGCCTACCCAGCGTTGCACTTATTATTTAAATTCACGATGTATATTTTTAATTATAGAGTTCAAATATGAACATACGTAAAAAAAACATGAAGTTCATATTTTCGACTTCAATAAATAATCTTCCTTCTGATTCTTTTGTAATGTTTGTTGCTAAAAAATTAACTAATCCTTTTGTTGTAATATATAACTCTTGTTTAAATAATAATATAATAGCAGAAGATTTTTTAACGAAATTTGGATATATTATTTCAAGTGATTTAGAAGCAAAAAATAGTGCTATTTTTTATGCTGAACGCTATGGTGGTGGTGGTATAGGAAATAATGGAGGGGGAGTACGTTGTGGGTTAGTCGATGGATATCAAATTAAGGGAATTGGAAAAGCGCCAGTTGTGGGTAAGAACTCTGATTGTTGTTATGGGCAAGGTGGAATGTCCTTAGAAGATGCCATTCGTGAATATATCTGGGGTGAGGTTTTACATGAAGCACTTCCTTATGGTGCATGTCGAGCTTACGGTGTTATAGAAACTAATACTAACTGTTGGGTTCAAGGAAATGATGGGCAGCGAAAAGAAAGCCCAGCAGCCTTAATTGTTAGGCAAGCAGCAGTACGGCCAGCACATTTTGAGCGAGCTCCTTTTTTTCAGCCAACTGATAGTTTTTTAGCTTCTCACCCTAGTGATACGGAGAGGACGAAAGCCTCAATTAATGTTCTTCAATTATTTTTTTCAGAAATAGGGTATACGCCCAGTTCGCCATCTGTTACTGATGGACATTGTTCTGTAGCAGACTCTTTAAAACTTGGATTAAATGAAGTTTCAAGTCGTTTTGCTCGACAATTTGCCGCAGCTAAAGCTAAACGTTTGATGCATGGTTGTATTTCATCATCCAATATTTGTCTTGATGGCCGTTGGATCGATTTTGGGACTGTGTCAAGTGTGACGGGTTATGGTAATGTGATTATCGAACCACATCAACCCGCATTTTGGGATGAACACAAAACGGTTTTAAATACACTTAAAGATCTTTGCTTTTATCTGGAAAAATATCACAATGATTACTCAAAAGATTCTTTTCCTACAGGGAGTGACATAACTCAACATTACATTAATGCGTATTCAAGAGAGTTGCGATTTCAATTTTTACTTTTAACTGGCTGTTCTAGTGTAATTTTACAATTTATTGAACATGAAAAATCAGCAATAGAGTTTGCACATGCACTTCTAATACTTGCTCGTACAAATAGGCAGAAACCATTTGTAGGAGGTGTGGATGGTATATGTGATGATCAGCATAATCTTGGAAAAATATTAATTGCATTAATAACAAACGATATTTATATGCTGGATTTGGTAATTAAAGATTCCATGCTATCCACATTTTTAGTTGAACTATATGTGAATTTTTTTAGTGCATTGCTGTTGAGTGTAAAGGCTCTTGGGGTTAAAAAAAGAAGCCTGAATATATTCATGGCTATAGGTGCGTATCGTCAAAATAAAGATATACCTATGCTTTATCGAGATAATTTACTTCCAGAGATATCTAAATTTGTAGGAATAAATTGTGCAATAGAAAGAAAGAATAATCTTGATTTATTTATATCAGACTTACGCAAAAAATCGCGACTAAAGTGGAGCGATTGCACACCATATTTTTGCCTAATTTATACAGAAGGAGATGTAAATGTCTATTTTGATCTTTTTGCAGAAACTGTAATAGTTAATGATGCCGTTTCAAATAGTAAAATTGAAGTCCCAATTTGTGAATGGGTTGGCTCTGATGATGACTTGGTTTTCTACTCAAAATCGTTGATGTATTGGGGCGATGATTTTGGTGAAATGTTAATAAGACTTTTGAACAGCTAGCTATTTGTTTTTTTGAAATAAAAATAATATATTTAAGGATTAAATGTTAATTATTTGAATTTATGTTTATATTGGTGTGCAGTTTTGCCATATTTTTTTATGTATTTTTAGCAAGAAGAAAATCACTTCACGAAAAGAAAAACTAAGTAGTTAGGCATAAGTTTTTCGCTATAAAAAACACTTACAATTCCGTTACAATACAACAGCACCATCAAAAATATGAAGCAATTAAATTTATTAAACAATTATCTGAAATCCAGAAAAATCAGCTTTATAACGCTTAAAAAGAGAGCTCTCAACATCGTGTTCGGCAACGAGCGCATGCTGTTTTGCTGAGTACAAAAGGCTACAGCATCCCAAAATTGATGGATGTTTTTGGATGTGGCCGCGACGCGATTAACACTTGGCTTAATGCTTGGAATGAATTTGGGATTAATGGCTTTCTAGACGATGCTCGCTTAGGACGCCCACGTATTTTAACGCCCGAAGACAGTAATAAATTTTAAGCGATTCTCAATCAAAATCCACATCAGCTCAAGTCGGCTGTAGCGCAGTTTGAAAAAAGTGCGGTGAAAACTGTGAGCTTGGATACGTACCGTAGATCGGTAAAAAAAACAGGTATTCCTAAAAAATAAAGAGCTTGAAGGCAAATCTAAAGTTTATTTTTTTTGATGAGGTGGGAGTAAGTCTAACGTCAAATATCCCTTATGCATGGCACGCTGTGGGCGAAACAATTGAGATACCAAGTAAACGCAGTAAGCGTCTAAATATTTGGGGGCTTATTAATCGTGGAAACGACGGTTTTTTTCATTTCGTTGAAAGTAGCGTTAAATCCAGCGATGTCATTCATGTATTCGACACATTTTCTGCTCGTTATGAGTCATTGATTTCATCTGTAAAAAATATTATTAATTTATTCGGAATAAAATACAGGATAATTTTTGCCTAGATACTTAGTGATTTAAATATATTTCAAATGTTAATCCCTCTCCATTAATGATTTTACTGTTTGAGGCTCTTATCTGGGAGGAAAATATACAGGGATTAATTGATGAATTCTTAAAACGAAAGCAACATTGGCATACGCGATAGGGCTGTGTAATGAAACCTAGAATTACAGAACATATAAACGCAGCTTTGTGCTCACATATGCAAAAAATTGGTATGGCTACATGGCTTGCCTTGCGTTGTGAAAACTATAGACAGTTTCAGATTGACTCAATACAGGAATGGCTAGAGGTACCAATTGAGCTTGATCAAATTAAATTTTTTTATGATTACTTCGGTAGTCCAGTTGGTTTTGTTGTTTGGGCCTATCTAGCTCCCGAAGTAGCTTATCGACTAGTTAATGATTCAAATTTTGAAATGCATATTTCTGAATGGAATGAAGGAAATGAGTTATGGATTATTGATTTTGTTGCCCCCTTTAGTCATGCATATGAAATTGCTAGGGGAATGCAAAAAAAATTTATTAATGAGAATAAAGTTGAATATATTAAAGTATATAAAAATAATAAAGTGAGAAAAATATCAATTAAATTACCTCCGGCAAAGCCGGAGGTTTATTGCTGGGGCGCCTCGAAGGCGCTGGTAAAGCAGGAGCTGCCTAAAGGCGGCTAGAGGCCTAGCTTCATTTGATCGTAACGATCATCCGGTGAATTTCAAATGCATTTATTATACTTGGCTATTCAGGCCAAACCGACACCGTGGCGGTACTACGGTAAATTGGGTGTTTTGCCCAGCAAAGTGGCAACATACTTAATAGGTGAAAAAAATGAAAAAAGTGGCATGTCATCAAATGCAAATCGTTTCAGAAGATGAGTTCCATTTGATTAGTGGAGGAGAAGGAGAAGGAGGAGAAGGAGGCAGTATGACTGATAATCTGCAAACAGTACTCTCAGGTGATATGGGGTGCGTAGCTGGAGCCAACGCAGCTAGAGGATGGGTGAGTAGAACTGTTGGTGAAAAATCGGGAGCGGTCGATCAAGGGTTTGCTAATCGTGGTGGCAGATCGTAAGTAGCTGCAGATAATTAAACGAACGCATGTCGTTCGGGGCGTGCTTGTCGAACCCTTTGTTTTCAAAGGCTCTTTGACAAGCACCGTGTAAGTGAAAAATATGGCTTAATTTACACATAAGTATTTCACTGTGGCGCACACCGAGGGATGAATTGCTCTAATTATTAACTAATTGTGCCAGACTTTTTCGGCCAAAGCAGGCACTCATGTGCGTCTAGTACTACATTGAGTAACTTATTTGTGTATTAGATTTTAGTGAGCGATTGGTTAATTGTCAGCGGATGGTGGTTAGCTGACAGCAGACGGTAATTTATCCACAAAACCAGCTCATTTTTAAGTAGAATTTTCTCGACGTTTTTGAGGAATCCTTCATGAATGAGGCAAGGTAGGTTAGCTGGGCAACATGAGATTCGTGTAACAAGTCTCGAAGGTAAATTTCATTAATTACAAATAGGTTTATTATGACTAAGGAATTTATTGAAATTGGCTCCATAAGAATTGATCTGGTTGACATTCATTCAGTGTGGGTCGATCAAACTATAACCGGGGCAAATACTGAATCTAGTTTGCAGGAGCACTATATTGGTGGAGCTATGTTTTTGTTTATCGCTGGTGTGGTGAACATAATTCTGAGAAAACATAATGATAAAAAGAAAGTTGGTAGTGTTCAATACGTGTTAAATGTAGCAATAAATAATGGAAAAACATACAAATTCGAATCTAATTGCATTGACATTCCAGAGATACTGCAAGAATTGGCTTTGAAGTTACGGTTAACTCCCTTTGTTCGGTAAATTATTGGCTCATTAGTAAATCTAATGAGGCAGCATAGTAGTTTCATTATTTATGGCGGCAATGCTTAAAGACCTTGTCGGTATAAATATCAAAGAGCTGCTACGGAAATTGTATGGCTGCGAGATAGCGATTGAAGAGTGTCCTTTGCGAAGAGATTATCGGGTATTTGATGCTACTCTTTACCACTGCTGGGCGCGAAGCTACTGGTTCTATGAAAGGTTTATTACCAAGAGCTATCAGATTGCTGTTTTCGATGCTATTTTGAGGAAAAGCATAAAAAATGATCGAGCACATGCAAAGAGATATGGTCGTACATTGCGCTTTGGAGTTTGACCATCTAATTAGCACAGGCCAAGAGTATCTAATTAAACAACGCATCAAGAGTTATAATGCTAAATGTCTAGCCAAAGATGATGTGGTTATTATTGATAACATATTCTTTATATGGATAGGGTGTATTGGTGATGAGGCAATTAAATACATACAAATATGGCGATCGCTTGCAAAGGATAGCTCAATTTCAATTTATTACGACTCTACCTTTCTTTTGTATGGATTTTACAAAAGTGTATTTAATAAAATATATGGCATATGCAATGAAACAAAGAAAGAAGATATAATAAAATACCAAGATGAATTCAGAAATAAAATTGAGTATAGAGTAACTAAAGGGGTTTCATTTGATCTCGCATTAATTGAAGAAGTACGAGATTTTTTAGATGAGGATGCAAATATTCTAGAGCGTGAATTAAGTGCATCAGCTGAGAGAATGAAGAGGGTAGGCGCAGATTATGATTTAATTGATATATCAAAGCAAGACGATTTATTCAACGATAAATTTTATCTAAATATTTATCGCATGGAACTCCTTCTTAGGGGGAATCCAGCATCTGCCTCCGATATTCTCCGCCTGTTAATTATTTATTTTAGAGGGGGGATGTATATTGATGTTGATACGCTTCCATCATTGAAGCCTATCTATGGAGATGCGGTGGAAAACATAAATTGTAATATGGTTGATATAATTAGATCAGAGTATTTTTTGAGGGCTTGGGCTGACAAAAAAAAGAAAATAGAAATAAAAAAAAATGATATATCTCAAATTGAAAATTTTATTAGCCTAAAAGACAAATACTTGCTCAAAAGGTTTGAAGAATTGTCAACAAAAATGGATATGAACTTGTTGTTTTTACCGCCAGCGCATGTTTATAAAGATCTAATATCTATTGCTGGGCTTGAAACTCAGGACGAATACAACAATAATATAGTTATTGCAGAAAAGGGGTCTAGGCTGGTCAGAATAATACTAAGGGAGTTAAAAGCCCGGTATAAGTTTTTATTTAAGTATGGATTAGATCGAGGGCCGAATAAACACCTACCGGTAGACCATTATCTATCCTGTCTATCTAACTATAGGTATGATACGTTAGACAAAAAAGCTAATGTAACTTTGTTTTTGACTGGCCCATGTCTGTTATTGGAAGTAATTTTGGGCGTTGCATATGAGATTCTTAGATTGGAGAAATCAGTTAGTCCTCTCGCTGTATCTTATGCTCTTAGACTAAGGTGTGTATTAATCGCTTTTGAGGATCATACAAATTACACCCCAGAACACATGAAGTCATCTTGGATGAAATAAGTAACAATACAAAATGATATGTAAAATTCAACAGGTAAATGAAATAGCAGATCAAATTTGAGGAATGAAAGAATGAAATTTAATATGTATATGTTTTAATTTTTTCAGTTGCTCGGCTGTTAGTCAGGTACGGGTGAGATGATTTAAGCATGAAATAGTCTCAGCAAGAATGGGTAGGGAACCTAAAACATTTGCATTAAATGGTTTTAATCAATCTCACGATATTCCTAATTTATTTGTTGCAGATGGTGCTTGTATAGCTTTATCTTCACATATCCATCCTTCTTTGGCCTATATACCGTTAACGGCAAGGGCATGTGACTACGCTGTAAATTTATGTTGATATAATATCCTGATTATGCCCCTTGCTCAGCCACGCTTCCACACGCGCATGATTTGGCTTGAGTAAGGTACGTGTGGAATAAGGGCGCTCAACGTCAAAACCAATTAAATCATCCGAAGTTAGCAATGTCGTACAGGTCACTCAATCAAGGGTTCCGGAGCAAGAGACATAATCAGGTATAATATTATTTAATTTTTTTTGTAGTAGTAACTGTATTTAATATCAACGTTAATAAATTAATAATGGGGATTGTCATGTTTGTTCTAAATTAATCAGAAATAACAGTAGTTAATGGTGGTGGCGTTGGCAATCTCGAGCCAATAGATTGTAACTTTGATTTTCCAACAGCAATTGGTCGTTTGGATGATAAGTAGCTAGGTAAAAGTTACCTTATATTAGGTGAATTCCAAAACGAAGCTATCGGATCCAATAAAAATGAGGTATGAGGCTGAGTTGCTGTAGCATACGACTCCCTTTTCCACCAAGAATTGAAAGCCGATGGCATACAAACAACTCAACCAGAACGAAAGATACAGAATTAGCGCTATGTTGGAAAGTCATTCTAAGATTGGTCATATTGCAGCAGCTTTGCAAAGAAGTGAAAAAACGATTCGAGATGAAATAGGTCGCGGAAAGGTGAGTCTATTTCACCCCTATTGTGCGAATACTGCACATCAATTGGCCATGTCACGTAAAGGAAATAATGCACTAAAAATGAATGATGATTTATTGAAATCAATCACAGAAAAATTAAATGTGCAATGGAGTCCGGAGCAAATTTCAGGTCGATTAAAAGTTGAAAATAAACAGCACTATGGTCGGCAAACAATTTACAATTATATTGCGCGAGATAAACGAGCGGGTGGTCAGTTGCATAAGAAGCTGCGACATGGAAAACCATATAGAAAACGGCATACCAAAGCAGGCAGACACAAGATACCAAACCGAGTAGGTATTGACCAACGCCCTGATATTGTTGATAAAAGAAGTCGAGTTGGCGACTGGGAGGTAGATTTGGTTATTGGCGCAAATCACAAAGGAATGATCATTACCGCCAATGAACGACGGACAGGGTTGTCGTTGCAAAAATTCGTCCCGAGTAAGCATGCCGATATTATTGCTATAGGAATTATTCAATTACTTTCGCCGGTTAAAGAATATGTCCATACCATCACGATGGATAACGGTTTGGAATTTGCAAAGCATGAATTCGTAAGCGCAGCTCTTAAATCTGATGCTTATTTTGCAAAACCTTATTGCTCTTGGCAGCGTGGAAGTAATGAAAATACAAACCGACTTATTCGCCAATATTTCCCAAAGGGAAGTGGTTTTGAAAAAATAGATGAACAATAAATATTAAACTCAACAAAAAAACTAAACCATCGGCCAAGAAAAAGGCTTGGATACAAAACACCTGCTGAATTATTCGCAGAGGAAACGAAAATGAATTATAATGATGTGCTGTATTTAAATTCATTACATTGACTTTATTAATTCGGCGATAGCTTAGTTTTTGAATTCACCTATGCCGAAATACTTAGTGTTTTTAGAGATAAAAATGTGAGTTGGAAGGTATATAAAGGCAAGGCCCCTTATTTAGTTTATCTATCGGTTAAATAATTTTATTGTTGTTGCTTGTTTTATATTGAGGTGAAAATGATTAATTTAAACGTAGAAGAAATTGCCATTGTTGCTGGTGGTGGAGAGGTGATTAATGGGACTTCAGATCTTAATAAGTTTGGGCCGCAGTATATTGTCGTTAATGGCTTAAATTTTTGGCGGCAAACCAAACTGGATGGAACGGTGTTCTATTTTTGAACGATATTTGGATCGCCAGTTTGGACCTTGCTGGCGGTCTTTTAGCCTGAATTACTAATTACTTACCACTGTAGAGGTTGTTGTGGATTTTTTTAAACTAAGTAATGCAGGAAATGCCAAGGAATACTTTGGCGTGAATTGGGCATTAACGACCAAGTGTAATTATCGCTGTAGTTACTGCCATCCTGATTTATATAATGGAAAAATTAAAACTGCTGAGTTTGAAGTTATTACTAAATTTGTTGATAAAGTTTTTAACTATTGCAGAAATAAAGAATTAAAGCCATTTTTTGAGTTTGCGGGTGGTGAAGTAACGTACTTGAAATGGTTTAGTGCTTTGCTTGATTACATTAGTCAGCGTGGCGGTTTGGTTTCGATTATTTCAAACGCCTCATCTTCATTGGAGTGGTGGGATAAGCATATTAATTCCCTGCACGGGGCCTGTTTGAGCTTTCATGTGGAAGGCGTTAAAAGCGCTGAGCATTTTATTCAGGTTGCAAAAGTTGCTGAGCAGTGCAGAACGACTAATTTGCATGTCAATGTAATGATGCCACCAAAGCGATTTGATGAATGTTTGCAATTTGCAGAAGAATTACGCTCGCGCGTGGAAACATCTATTGCATTGCAACCTTTATATTATGGTTTTGGTGGTGCAGGTATTACAGGTAAATATCCATATAGTGCTGAGCAAGAAGAAATAATGAAAACGTGCAGGGGGCGCTCATATCATAAAGATATTCCCGAGCCACGTGGATCAGTGATGATTAGTATGGATAATGGCGAGATTTTGAAAAAAAGCACTTTTGATTTGCTTATTGAAGAAAAAACTAATTTTTTGGGCTGGGATTGTAATGCTGGTATTGAAAATATTGTAGTGACTTTTCAAGGGGATATTTATCGGGCGTGGTGTATGCAAGATAGACCTATTGGGACAATTTTTGATGAGCAATTAGAATTGCCCGTTATCCCGATGTTATTCAGAACTAAAATATGCCAATGTGGCGCAGATATTTGTTCGACCAAAGTAAAGCGCAAAGTACAAGGAAATACTCCTCAGCTTGTTGCTGTATGAGTGCGGATAAAAGGCAGCTCTATCGGCAGTCCTTTTTTGATGCTCAAAAAACGCATACCGAGGGGGTAATCATGATCCCTGCTAGCTTGCATTTAACCAGTTTTGCTATTGCCAGCGTACTTATTCTTTCTGTATTTATTGCTTTTATTACATATGGCTCATATACCCGTAAAGCGCGCTTGGATGGCTTAGCCATGCCATCAAGCGGCTTGGTTAAAGTCATGGCGCAGCAAGGCGGGCGGGTTGAAAGCTTGTTGGTGATTGAAGGTCAAGCAGTGCAAGCAGGTGCTCCTTTATATCGGGTAAGCGGCGAGCGTTATGACGGCCAGGGGAATGCTTCGGTGGCGGCGCTGACGCAATCTATCCAAATGCAACAGAGCATGCTCGCCAATCAGCGTATGCAAGCATTGGCTATGAATGGTACTCAGCAAGCAGGTTTATTAAGTAGAGAGACTCAATTAAGCGCCGAGCTAGAAAGCGCTAAATCGGTGCTGAGATTGTCAGAGCGGCAAGCGACGCTAATTCGATCAGCTTTAGAGCCTTACGAGCGTTTAGCTAAGCAAGGCTATGTATCCGCTATGGATAGCCAACAAAAACAAATTGAATTAGCCAATTCAGAAGCGAGGGTGGAGGAGCAAAGGCAGGCACAGCAGCGCTTGCAGCGTGATTTATCGGCTACTCGATCAGAGCGGCAAAGAATCGGCTTGGAAGGAAAAACACGGATATCTGAGCTAGATAGGCAACTGCAAGGCATTAGTCAGCAGCAAATTGAATTATCAGCCCGTGGTGAAAGCATGCTCACTGCCCCCGTAGCAGGGACGATAGCGGCGATTATGGTAAAGCCCGGCCAAGCAGCAAATGCCAATGATGCAATGTTGGCCATAGTGCCGAGTAATTCGCGAATGCAAGTGGAGCTATACGCCCCTAGTAAATCGGTTGGCTTTATCAAGCCAGGGCAAAAAGTGGGTTTACGTTTTGCTGCTTACCCCTATGAAAAGTTCGGGGTGCAGTATGGTATTACACGGGAAATTTCTAAAGTCGCTTTAACACCGAATGACGTGGCGGTACGCAGCCCCTTTGCGTGGAAAGAAAACGAAGCGCATTACCGTGTAATTGTCGAATTGCTTAAGCCAACCGTAACTGCTTATGGGCGCGAAGAACCATTAAAAGTAGGTATGGCGGTGTCGGCTGATGTGGATTTAGATACTCGCAAAATTTATGAATGGGCATTAGAGCCGCTTTGGAGTTTGCGGGGAAAGATTTAAATAATGGATATGATTCAAGATTTACATTGGGGCTGGTCTAAGTGCCTGCCCCTCATTAGACAAACCGAAGCCGCTGAGTGCGGTGTAGCTTGTTTAGCCATGGTCGCTGGTTGGCATGGTTATAAAATTGATTTGCCTACTTTACGCGGGCATTTTGGTGTTTCTCAACTGGGTATGAGCTTTGCGCGCTTAATTGAATGCGCCGAAGCGATGCATTTGTCGGGCAGGCCGGTGCGTTTGGAATTGGATGAATTATCTCAATTAGCAATGCCCTGTGTTTTGCATTGGGATTTAAATCACTTTGTGGTGCTTAAGGCGGTGCGGAGCAAGGTGGTGGAGATTCATGATCCTGCTCGCGGGGTATTAAAGCTATCTTTTGCAGAGGTGAATAAACATTTCACAGGTGTTGCGTTGGAGTTATCGCCGACGCATTCGTTTCAAAAAGCCGATGCGCGTAAAAAGATTCGTCTGTTTGAATTAATTGGCCGCACCGTCGGCTTAAAAGCCGCATTGGGGCGTATTTTTTGTTTTGCTTTGGTATTAGAAGCACTGGCCTTGGCTGGGCCATTTTTAAATCAGATTGTGATTGATGAAGTGCTGGTGGCCCGGGATGACAGCCTGCTGGCCTTAGTGATTATCGGCATGCTGATGCTTACCGCCACGCAAACTTTAATTGGCTTGGCGCGGCAATGGGCGACTATTTCGATGGCCGTTAATTTTAATATGCAATGGACGGCCAATGTTTTTCATCATTTAACCCGCTTGCCGATTGATTGGTTTGAAAAGCGCCATATTGGTGATATCAGCGCCAAATTTGCGGCGGTCGATACCATTCAGCGCAGCTTGACTAATAGTATTTTGGAAGCGCTGCTGGATATTCTGCTGGTGGTTGGCACATTGTCGATAATGCTGATGTATAGCTTTCAGCTGACCATGGTTGCGGTAGGTGCTGCAGCGCTTTATGGCTTGATGCGCTGGATGTGGTTTGACACCATGCGTAAGGCGTCTGAAGACAGTTGGATTGCAGGCACTAAAGAATCGAGCCACTTTTTGGAAACCTTACGTGGCGCGCTCAGCCTGCGGGTGAATGGCGCAATGGGCCGTCGTGAATCGGCGTGGCGCAATTTAAATGTTGACCGCCGCAATGCCCAATTGCACGAAAGTAAATTAGGCATGGTCTACTGCATTATCAATACTTTAATTGGCAACTTGTTATCTGCGGCGGTGATGTGGTTTGGCGCTAAGGCGGTGTTATCTGGCCAGTTTTCAGTAGGAATGCTGGTGGCGTATATGTCTTTTCAAGGGCGGTTTTCGGGCAGTATTTTATCCTTGATTGATAAGGTTTTTGAATATCGCATGTTGGATGTTTATAACGAGCGGCTTGCAGATATTGTATTAACCCCAGTAGAAAACGCCTCTAAAGCCAGCGAGGGGTGTGAGCAAGCCAGTTCAGCGAATGGTCTGCTACCGGTGGCGTTTAATCGGCCCTTGGTTTTGGCTGCTGATCAGCCGGTATTAGAAATATCCCATGCCAGCTTTAGTTATGGGCAGGGTGAGCGAGAAATTATATCGGATGTTTCACTCAGCGTTTATCCGAGTGAGGTGGTGGCCTTGGTTGGGGCGTCAGGAGGGGGTAAGACCACCCTGCTTAAGTTGGTGTTGGGTTTATATCAGCCCACAAAGGGCAGCGTGCGGGTGCTAGGGCAAGATAGTAAGCAACATGGTTTTACACTGGTGCGCAATCATATCGGTACGGTGCTGCAAGAAGATCAGCTTTTTACCGGTACTATTTTAGAAAACATTACCTTCTTTTCGCACGATTACGACTCAGAGCGGGCCGAGCATTGTGCACAACTCGCTGAGTTGCATTGGGATATTGAAGCCTTGCCGATGGGCTATCAAACCTTGGTAGGTGAAATGGGCGGTACGCTGTCGGGCGGGCAAAAGCAGCGTTTATTATTGGCGCGTGCCTTATATAAGCAGCCTAAATTACTACTGCTGGATGAAGCGACGAGCCATTTGGATGTGATGAATGAAGCGCGTGTTAGCCAAACGTTACGCACTTTAGGGATTCCCATTTTACTGATTGCCCATAGGCCGGAAACGATTGCTTCGGCGGATCGCGCATTAGAATTATCTGGTGGAAAAATTGTTTTTGAGCATAAAAAGCCGGTAGATACGCAATTGGCTGAGGCTGCGGTATGAGGCTCAGTTATTTTGGCAATTTATCTTCAAAATTTGTATTTATGGCTGTGTTGTCTAGTTTTCCTTTTTCCAGTTGGGCATGGGATTTTTCTGATCCATTGCGAACAACCCCAGATATAGCTGTAACTGGCTCTATGTTGGCAGGGGAAAAAATCACCCTTTGCATAGAGGGCAAAGTGGGCAGCTTGCTGACTTTATACGAGGCGGTGGAACGTGCCTTATGTAGCAATCCTCAAACGATAGGGGCTTGGCTTAATATCAAGGCGCAAGCCGCTCAAGAAGGATTGGCAAAGGGGGCGCTGCTTCCGGTGATCAGCGGCTCGGTGCAAGCAAGCCGCAGCCATGCTTACTCTTCAGTGGGCGAGTATGAGCAGTTTGCATCGGATGGCCGCACTACCGTGCGTAGTGAAGCCTTGAACTTAAGCTGGGTGTTGTTTGATTTTGGCGCGAAGCGAGCACGAGCAGAAAGTGCCCAGCAATTGTTAATGGCCGCTATTCAAAATCATCAGGCCAGCTTGCTCTTGGTATTTGCTGCAACTGCTAAGGATTATTATTTGGCGCTAGCTGCCAAATCGAGTGTGGATTCAGCCCGCGAAATTCAAACGGCGACCAAGACCAGCCTTGATGCGGCCGAAGCTCGTTATAAAAATGGCATCGCACCGATCAGTGATGTTTTGCAGGCGCAAACTCAATATGCACAGAGTGCATTTAACCTAGCGCGGGCAAAAGGCGAATTGATCAGTAGCCAAGGCTTGCTGGCAGTGGATATGGGCTTGTCGCCAGAAACACAATTCGTTTTAAGCGTGGATGATGAAAAACTCGAAGATACGGCTTTTGTAAAAAGTGTGAGTCTATTACTGGAACAGGCCAAACTAAGCCACCCAGCGATTGCCGCTGCACAGGCTAATTTAGCCGCGACCAAAGCCAGCAAATACGCTGCGATTGCTGGGGATTTACCCACGCTTAGCTTAACAGGGCGGGCTACACGTACTAGGCAGCCTGTTGATTACGGGCCAGAAATGGGGCAGCCACTCTCCACCTCGTATGATCGCTATATTGGCCTGCAAATTGAAATTCCTTTGTTTAGCGGTTTTTCGTCTTTTTATAAGGCCAAAAGTGCCATGGTGGCTGAGGACATTCAAGAGCAAACATTGCGTGCTGCAGAGCAGCAGGTGGCTCAAAATGTATGGACAAGCTATCAAACATTTAGAACGAATACTGAAAACCTGCAAAATACTAAGGTCATTTTGAATAGCGCTCGATTGCAATTTAATGCGGCTCAAGAGCGTTATAAGCTAGGCGTAACCACTATTTTAGAATTAACCAACGCACAATCAACATTGTCTAATTCCTCGCAGCAGCGAATTCGTGCTTTAGCAGAATGGAGAACCACTCGCTTGCAGTTGGCTAGCCATATTGGGGTATTGGGCATGTGGGCGATTAAATAATTATTTAATCCTGCCCCGTCGCAATTCTCAATAACTTCTCTTCATCGACTTCATCAATTTGCGATGGGCCTAGAAATAAATCGGCGTAGTTTTTCCATACTTTTTCTTTCACAAAAATCTCAAATAAATCGCCATCAATATGCTGATCTTTGGTCATACGCGCGAGAATGGTGAGGGATTGGGATATTTTCATGCCGTCTTTATATGGCCTATCCCGAGCCGTAAGTGCTTCAAATACATCCGCAATGCCCATGATGCGGGCTTGAACGCTCATTTGTTCTTTTTTTAAGCCGCGGGGATAGCCTTTGCCATCCATTCTTTCGTGGTGGCCTCCGGCAAATTCGGCGACGTTTTTTAAATGCTTTGGCCAAGGCAATGATTCAAGCATTTCGATGGTGACTTCAATATGGTGATTAATAATTTGCCGCTCTGCGCCGGTGAGTGTGCCTCGGGCAATGGATAGATTTTCTATTTCTTCGCTGGAAAGAAAATCACTGGTTTCTCCTTCAGGATTTAGCCAAATTTGCTGCCCAATGGTTTTTACCCGCTCGCAAGCAGCATCGGGCATAAACTCCCCGCCGGTATTGGCATGCTGCAAAAAAGATCGATCTGATTCGATTTTTTCTACCCGCTGTTTCCATTCTATTTCTGTGGATTTTTCACGTAGATAATCAATTTCTGCATCCCGTTTTAGTACTTCAAAACGCGTATCTATTAAATGAATGCGATCAAAAATAGTTTGTAATTTTGTGGCTTTATCTACAACGTGTACGGGGGTGGTTATTTTTCCGCAGTCGTGTAATAGCCCTGCAATTTTTAATTCGTAGCGGTCTCTATTATCCATTTTAAAATCAGCTAAAGCGCCGTAATTGGCTTGATTTACTGCCTCGGCTAACATAATGGTGAGAGCAGGAACACGCTGGCAATGACCGCCGGTATAGGGTGATTTATCATCGATGGCCAAGTTGATTAAGTTAATAAAAGATTCAAACAGTTCTTCTAGTTGATGAATTAAGCGGCGATTAGTGAGGGCAATGGCGGCTTGGGAGGCGAGCGATTCGGCCATACTTTGGCTAGCTTCATCAAAATAGCTTAATTCCCCATGCTGATCTTTGGCATTAATTAATTGCAATACGCCAATGATTTCTCTTTCATGGTTTTTCATGGGCACCGTTAAAAACGATTTAGAGCGGTAGCCGGTGCTGGAATCAAAGTTTTTGGTGCCTGAAAAATCATAGCCTTTGGCGGTATAGGCGTCTTCAATATTAATGGTGATATCTTTATTAACGGCGCAAGCCACCACATTATTTAAATTGGGCGAGCCATCGGTATGGCGTAGCATGACTGGTGGTAAGTTAGTGGGGTGGCCGGTGGTGCCACCAAGGGCAATGCCAAGCGATTCGGTGATTACAATCTGAAAATAAAGTGCGCCGTCTTTTACAATATAAAGTGTGCCTGCATCGGCATTCACTAAGTGCTTGGCGGCAATAAGGATGGTTTCCATTAGCTTGTCGATATGATTTTCACAAGATAATGCAATGCCAATTGCATTGAGTTTTTCTAAGCGCTCGTGAAGGATGTCGTGGCTTAACATCTTGCACCTACTTGATGCATACGGCACGAATCTGTGCCATATCGGTGAGGCCTTGCAGTACTTTCTCAATACCATCTTGTTTAAGAGTACGCATACCTTCCTCTAAAGCGGTGGCAAGTAGCTCGGCAACTCGAGCGTGTTCTTGGATCTGTTTTTTTATGTTATCTGTGCCAACTAATAGCTCGTGTAAGCCAAGCCGCCCTTTATACCCAGTGTGATTACAGGCCTCGCAGCCTTGGGGCCGATATAGGGTAAATTGGCCTAGTGTGCCAGCGTCTTCTTTATTAGAAAATTGGGCTATCCAGTCTTTATATACGGTCTCTAAGGCTAGTTCGGGGTCCTTCTGCCAGTCGGTCGTTTGCTGTAGCTCTACGCTGTATTCATGTAGCATGGACTTGATTTCTGCTGAATCTGCTATATAGGCTTCTTTGCATTTGCATAGCCTTTTTGCTAAGCGTTGCGCCAAAATACCTAGCAGCGCATCGGCAAAGTTAAAGGGGTCCATTCCCATATCTAGTAGGCGAATAATCGATTCTGGGGCGCTATTGGTGTGCAGGGTAGCAAGCACCAAATGCCCAGTGAGCGAGGCTTCAATACCGGTGCTGGTGGTTTCTTTATCGCGCATTTCTCCCACCATTATGATGTCGGGATCGGCGCGTAAAAAGGCTTTCATAATGGTGGCAAAAGTCAGCCCCGCCTTATTATTGACTTGTACTTGCCGTAGACCTTTTTGGGTGATTTCTACTGGATCTTCTGCAGTCCAGATCTTGGTGTCTGGGGTATTAAGGTGCTTTAAAATCGAGTGCAAGGTCGTTGTTTTACCGGAGCCAGTTGGCCCGCACACAAAAAACAAGCCATAGGGCTTGGCAATTACGGTTTTTAAATTGGTGATGGTGCGGGTAGAAAGCGCTAGTTTATCCAGCGGTAGTGGCTCACCCGAGGCCAAAATGCGCATCACCACATCTTCAACGCCGCCTTGGGTGGGGATGGTGGCTACACGCAGCTCAATATCGTAGCCTGGTACGTATTTTTTAAACTTGATCTTGCCATCCTGTGGCTTGCGCTTTTCTGAGATATCTAAATCGCACATGATTTTGATGCGGGTCACTAAGGGGCTGCGGTAGGACGCAGGCACTTCTTTGTAATGCACTAAAGAGCCATCGCGGCGGAAGCGAATACGGGTTTTTTCTTGGCCAGGTGATGGTTCGATATGGATATCGGATACGCCGGTTTTATAGGCTTCAACAATAATCTGATTCACCAGTTTAACCAGCTCATTGTCTTGCGCCGCCGAGATTTCTTCGGGCGATACAGGCTCGGCGTCCTCTTCATCCACCATATTAGAGAGCAGAGTATCGATATTGTGATCACTGCTTTGCTCGCCAAAAAATAAATCCAGTGTTTGTTGGAACTCGGTTTTGGTGGTGACGCGATAAATGGCTTTTTTATTGGGAAAAACATGGGCTACGGTATGACTGCCTCGGATGCGCTCTGGGTCTGTGGTGAGAATAATAATGCCAGCTTTTTCTTCATCAACGGGCAGCCATTGATTTTCTGCAGCGTATTCCCGTTTGATATGTTTCAGTAAGTCTTGTGGCTTGATTCTATCGGGCTTAAAGGCTTCATACGCCACGCCAAAGTACCCTGCCAGCGATTGCCCAAGTGCCGCGAGGGGGACTTGGTATTTGTCGCCGAGCAGAGCTTCTAGATCAAGCTTATCCCGATGGCTTTCACGCAGGGCTACTTGCAGTGCGGCTTGAGTGATGACGTTAGCGGCCACTAAGCCGCCATATTTATGCTGCGGTGAAAAAGGGAAAGACTGTTGCTGTCTTTGTTGCAAAGCAATAGAGAGTGTTTTGGCTAGCAGCCTAATCCCTTCTTCGGCTTGTATTTCAAAAGGCTGCTGTTGCTTATTATTGATGAGCTGGACCACTCCAATGAGGGTGCCATCAAGCTCGGCTAATAGTGGGGCTGCGAGCATTTCTCTTGCGTGAAAGCCGGTTTGTTTATCAACGGCCTGCAAAAATTGTAGGGTAGGGCTATAGCTGGCTAGTTCTTCTGAGTTATAAACATCACGAATATTTACCAGCTGCTTATGATTGGCAACAAAACCGGCCACGCTGCGATCATTGACCGGAATTCGCAGCTCTTTAAAACCTTCTAAACCTGTTTTAACCCTTGAAGTCATTTCATTGCCGGTATCGTTGGCAACATAAATAGTGAGCCGTTCTGCGTCAAACACCGTACACACTTCAGCGCTAATTTCGAGCAAAATTTCATCAATATGTCGCGTCGCATGAATGCGATTGGTCAGCCCTTGTAGTTCATGCATAAAGCGTAAGGCATTGTCTTTTTGGCTCATGATTTACTCAGAAAGTGATGATTTGGTTCTGCTCTAAGCGGCTGATGTAAATGTTTGAATGATCCCGCAAAATCTCTTGCATGGTGAGCTCAGAGTCGGCGGGTTTTAAGTGGGTAACTAGTACTTGAGCGGGTCGATTTAAAAATTTGAGCTGTTCTAGCAAGGTGAGTGGGCAAAAATGTTTAGCGGCATTGGCTAGCTCGTATTCGCGATTACTAAATGCGGTTTCGATAATTAAATGGCTGAGGTTTTCGGTGGCATTCACGATGTCCCAAAACTCGAGGTTACAGACCGAATCCCCGCTAAAAATCACCGCATTTTTACCACTATCTAGCTTATATCCCACGGCAGGCACGGTGTGGACGGCGGGAATTGCGGTAATAGTGCATTGGTCTATGCAGCAAGATTGCCCAAGCTCTAGTGGCGAGTAGCGCATAAAGGGGGCTTTGGGATTGGGAATCTTGTTAAAGTCTGGCCAAATTGCCCAGTTGAAAATATGTTTTTTTAAGACATTGAGGGTGGTTTCTGTGGCGTAGACCGTGAGTGGTGCATTACGGCTGCCCATAATGGTATCAACCAACATAGGAAGGCAGGCAATGTGATCGAGATGGCTGTGGGTGATAAATACATGCTCAATTCGGGTGAGGGCAGTAAAGCTGAGGTCGCCTACACCAGTGCCTGCATCAATCAAAATTGAATCATTAACCAAAAAAGACGTGGTGCGGTTTGCTCCGCCGATTCCGCCACTACATCCCAATATTCGTAATTGCATAAGCAGCCTTTGGTGCTATTTGCTATCGAAGTTATAAATACCATCCCATTCTGCTGGAGGTGAATCTTTTCTAAAGCTTTGAATTCTTTGTAAATATAGTGTGTAAAGCTTGCAATCGGTGTCTATTTTTTGCAGATTGAGCAATTGCATTTCGGCTAAATCCCATTCTTGCTTGCGGTATAGTTTGAGGCATTCATGAAATAGGATGAGTATATGGGTGTTATCGGCAGCTAAGGCTTGTGGCTCGTATAGGGTAACGGCATCGTTTTTGCCTAGTACGCGCACCCGATCAATTTCTCGGTAGACCAGATCGGGGGCGGCGCTGCGGGTATATTCACTGACTAAAATACTCACGCCATAGTACTTGGTCAGGCTTTCAACCCTTGAGGCTAAATTAACGGCATCGCCCATCACGGTGTAATTCATTCGAAATTGTGAACCCATATCGCCTACCGTGACATTGCCAGTATTCACTCCCACCCCAACGGAAATCTCTGGCCAGTTTCGTGCGACAAGCTTAGGGTTGAGTTTATCGATTGCAACTTGAATTTCTAGCGCGGCCAAAACGGCATTTTTGGCATGATCTGGATCAAACACAGGTGCACCCCAAAACGCCATAACGCAATCGCCGATGTATTTATCTATGGTGCCCAAGTGTTGATGGCGAATCACGGTGGAGATTTCGGTTAAAAACTCATTCATAAACCGGCTTAGTTCGTCAGCGGGCATGCCTTCAGAGATTTGGGTAAAGCTTCTTACATCGGTAAACAGCACGGAGAGCGGCTTGTTTTGGCCCACCATAGTGTATTTTTCTGGATCTTCGCTCATGCGCTCAACTAGCTCTGGCACAACGTATTGCCCAAACAATTGGGTGAGCTGGCGTTTACGGCGGCTTTCAAAGAAATAGCCGTAGGCCATATTAAGGGTATAGAGCCCAATAATCAGCATGAGTGAGGCGGCTAAGGGCATATCTAGATTCGCATAGCGCCAAAGGGCGACATTACCGGCAAAAAGCAGCAGCAATAAAATCAGGCAAGTGATACTGGCAACTAATGGCGAAAATCGAATCAAAAGCCAAACCAGTAGCGGCCCTAAAATCAGCAAGAGTAAAAACTCAGCACCCAATAAATAGCCAGGATGCTGCGGCAGGGTTTGATCTAAAATTGCGGCAATTAAATTGGCGTGTACTTCCACTCCTGCATAGGCCTCACCCACGGGGGTGACGCGTAAGTCTTTTAGACCAGGAGCAGTGGTGCCTAGTAATACGATGCGATCTTTGAGTGCCGCTTGGCTTACTTTTTCAGAAATAACATCGGTGGCCGATACATAGGGGAAGCTCCCTTCTGGGCCCTTATATGGAATTAACGCCCAGCCATTTTCATTGACGGGTAAGTTTCTATTGCCAAGCTGAAAAGCTTCTAGCGAAAAAGTGCCATCGGCGCTTTCTTCAATAACTGGGTTAAAGTTTTCTTGTCCAAGTGCAATACGCGTTAATGCCAGCCCTAACGCTGGATAATATTGATCGCCAACTCTAGCTACCAGCGGTACACGCCTTGCTACGCCATCTTTATCGACCACAGGTACAAAGTGCCCACCATGACCAGCTGCGGCTTGTAAGTTGGGTAGATTGCCGCCATAGGTTTTGCCGCCCCAAATATGCGTGGCCACATTGGCTAGATCGTTCTTGGTAAGGATAGGTGGGGGCAGTGCGCCACTCGAAACCGCTTTGGCTTCATTACTAAAATAAAATCCAGTGACAATCAGGCGATTACTCAGTGCTTTAGCGAAGCGTGCATCGGTGTCTAGCTCGGGAGTAATGCGGGATAATTCAGTTTGGAAAGCGGGATTGTTGCGCAGCTCATTTTGGGCTAAGCGGTGTAATACCGGCAAGCCAGAGCTTTCATCTGGTTCAGCAAAGACCACGTCAAAGCCCAGCGCTTTAATGTGGTAATGATCAAACAGCTGATCCACTAATTTAGCTAAATGATCACGTCGCCATGGCCACCGGCCTAGCTCTGCTAGGCTTTTTTCATCGATGTCTACAATAGCAATACGCTGATCAACGCCCCCTGGCATGCTTAGGCGTAAACGTACATCATAAAGATAAACATCGATCTGGCTAAGCGTGGGCAGGCGTGGAGCACCCAGCACATGCATAAAAGCCAGCAGTAGCAGCAGGCTACCGAGTAAAACTTGTGGCAGATATTTGCGTATGCTGGCTTTCATTGTTAAGTGCGGTAGAAGAACATCATTTTGGTGCCAAGCAGCTCAATGGTGTCCTCCTCCTGTAGTTGGTATGCTTTGATGCCAATCTCTTTTTGATTCACGCTGGGGTAATGATCGCCTTCCACGTGGGTCAGAAAATAGCCTTGTGGACGCCTTGTAATCACCGCCACTTGCACGCCGGTTTTGCCGAGTGTGGTGAGGTTTTTGCCGAGCTCAAGCTCTTTGCCTGTATTACTTCCACTCACCACTCTGATAACGCCTAAGCGCGGTGCGGTATTGATGACTTCGGTTTGAGGCTCGATAGATGATTTTGTGGGGTGAGGCGTGCTGGTCGCCGCTGCTGGCTTGGGCGCGCTGGTAATAGGCGGGCGTCCAAGCATCATGGTTTTTTCAAAGTCAGTATTTTCAGAGGGTTTTTCACTGAAAAAATGCAAAATATGTTTGCCAATCAGAATTTCATCGCCATCTTTTAAATGCTGTTTTTGCACATCTTGGTTGTTTACTTTAGTGCCATTGGTACTGTTTAGGTCTTCAACAAAGGCCTCGCTGCCCCGCATTGTGAGGATGGCATGCTCACCAGATACCGCAAGGTTATCGATTTGAATGTCATTATTGGGGCGACGGCCAATCGTAAAGATTTCACGATTCAGTTTAATTTCTTTAACTAAGGTTCCATCAAGGCTAAGCACTATTTTTGCCATTATTCTATCTCTTATTTATTTGAACCTAAGCAGTAGCGTGCATCTCTCTTTGAATTGCACCACGCTGGTTGCGGAGTGAAATGAATCTCAACACGGCGTTCAGATTGCACAATACTACTTATTATATTTATTCTACTTAGCTTTAATCATTATTTCTAAGCACCGGAAAAATTCCTTTTAAGCAAACCAAGAGCTCATTTTTGACCAAAGGCCGCTACTGGCAGGAAAGTCTGCTTTAATCTTGACTAAGATAGCGGAAATATTGTCTCTCCCCCCCATGTCATTGGCAAGTTGAACCAATTGTGTGGCGTTAAGTGCTAAATTATTGTTAAACGCAATGATGGTATCGGCGATGTCGGGATCATCGGCCATATCGCTAAGGCCATCCGAGCAAAACAGATAAATATCACCTGGAAGTACGGGGTATTCGTGTAGCTCGGCTTGCACGCCACTATCGATACCCACGGCACGTGTTACTAAGTTTTTATGCTCTGAATGCTTGGCTTCTTCGCGTGTAATCAAGCCACTATCAATTTGCTCTTGTAGATAGGAGTGATCGCGGGTCAGTTGCAAAAATTCATCTGCGCGCAGACGGTAAACCCTTGAGTCGCCAACATGCGCTACGGCAACTCTAGAGTCGTAAAACAAAGCGCAAATTAGAGTGGTACCCATGCCAGCGCATTGTGGCTGGCTTTGGGCTGTACCATAAATAGATTGATTTGCGTAGTGCACAGCGGCCATCAGCACATCGTGGGCTGCTGGCCATAGGCTATCTGGCCTTTGTAGATGCAATGGAGCGTTGGATTGCATGGCGTCGTGTACAACATGGCAGACCATTTCTACTGCAATACCGCTGGCTACTTCCCCTGCGTTATAGCCGCCCATGCCATCAGCCAGTACCACTAAACCTTTTTCGGCATCGAAATGGATGGTGTCTTCGTTATGGTCACGGACTAGGCCGGCATCGGTTAATCCGGCCATTTCTAATGCTTGTGAGAGATTAGGCATGTGTTTCTCTGGTTTGTAGAGCTGTATTTAACTGAGCCACCATTGCTATCGTATAGCTGCTGTTATGGTTATTGGCTATATGGAAAATATTAAGCATTCGCTTCTCTGGTCCTTAGCCCTGCTTCTAGCTTAGCCATTGCTGCCGCAAAGTGCGCGCCAGTTTGAAAGCGGGTTGTTTCATCTTTTTGTAAGGCTTTCATAATAATGGCGGCCAATATGGGGGGGAGTTTGGGGTTTAAAAGCCGAGGATCTTGCGGCGTGTCGTTGGCAATCTTATACATCAGCTCCGCCATGGATTCACCAGTAAAAGGCAGGCTGCCGGTACTGAGTTGGTAGAGCATCACCCCGAGTGAAAATAAATCTGAGCGACCATCAATTTTCTTGCCCGATAATTGCTCTGGCGACATATAAGACGGCGTGCCCAGCACCATGCCGGTGCGGGTTTTGCTGGAGTCGGTAATGCGTGCAATCCCAAAGTCAGTGACTTTTACAATTTTTTCGTTTGGTTCATACATAATATTGGCGGGCTTGATATCCCTATGAACCACGTGCTGGCCATGGGCATATTGTAAGGCTTCTGCGATTTGCCTGACGATGCTGGCGCATTCTATTAAAGGTAAGAGTTGTGTAGGCTTGGTATAAGCTAACAAATCTTTACCTTTGAGAAACTCCATGGCGATATAACAAAGATCGTGCTCTTCTCCTGCATCAAAAATGGTGACGATATTAGGGTGATTAAGCCGTCCGGCGGTTTCGGCCTCTCTAAAAAAACGCTGCCTCGCATCATCCAACTGATCGGCTTCAAACTCTTGTGAGAGCGACATGGTTTTAATCGCCACATCTCGGCCAATCTTAGGGTCTTTGCCCAGATAGACAATCCCCATTGCGCCCTTGCCTAATTCTTTCTCTACCTGATAACGCCCTAACATCGGTTTTTCGATACTGCCATCGGTAAGTAGCATGCTGCCGTTTACCCCGCCGCCAGAGCCGCCCAAGATAACCGTTTCTGACATTTGATGCGCGCGTTTTAATTTGGCTTCTAGATCGCGGTATTTGGGATTATGCCCAGCCATATATTGGTAAACCGCTTCGGCTTTATTGAATTGGCGTTTTCTTTCAAAATCCAGCGCTAGATTATATAAAATGCCCATTAAGCCATCGTCTAAAGGCACTTTAGATAGCTTTTCAAAGGCCATATCGAGCTGTCCTTGACCTTGAAAAGCCATGCCTAACATACGGTTTGATTCGGCAGATTCTGCGCTGGATTTTTCTTCTTTTTGCTCGCTAATCAGATAGCGCTTGGTTGTCAGCAAGCCGTGTCCTAGTAGCAATAAGCTCGCTGGCCCCATTAGATGAATCCACAGCATTGCTTGCGACATCAACACAAAATGGCTGATGAGCAGCAAACTAAATAAGCCGCTGGTGAGAATGGCGGCCGCGCCTGCTTTTAATCTAGGCAGCAGCAGGCAAAGATACAGCGTGATACACAGCGCAAGCCCCAGCGAGAGCAGGCTATTCCAGCTAGGAGATACATAGTAGTGCTGCTGCAATAGGCTAGAGAGCGTATGTGCTGCAATCATCACCGGTGCTTCGGAGGGCGAGATGGGCGTGACTAAAGAGGAGCCAATGCCCAACGCCGTTGCGCCTATCATCACAATTTTGCCGCGATATTTTTCTAGCGGAATCTTGCCCGCTTTTACATCATAAAAAGAATCCACAGGGAAAGCCGCCTTGCCATTGGGGCTAGGATAAAAATAAGGCCGGAATGAGGCATTGCTGCTGATAGGGAGCTTTACATTGGCTAGCGTGACGGATTCGCCCAAGCTGAGCTTGATTTGCTTAGGCGATAAATTGAGGATGTTAGCCGCGGTCACTAAGGGGAAGGTCGGGTAGATCTGATCAAAATAGCGCACCGCTAAGGGAATACTGCGCACCACGCCATCATCATCGGGCGTGATGTTTTCGCTACCTATCCCTGCCGCGTTTTCAGCGAGTTTACTTAAAGGCTGGGTCGCACCCTTGGCCGACATAGGCCAGCCGTTGGTGGGATTGCCGCTGGCTTCTAGTTCCCATTTTTTTACTGCGGGCAGGAGCGGTTTATCCGGCTCGCCTTGGGCCTCGCCTAACTCAAACAGCATCGGCAAAATCACATTACCTGCATGGGCAACGCTAAGGCTAAGTTGCTGATCAACATTGAGCTTGCTCTCCGCCTCTTTAAATACCGAGCCCATAGCCGCCCAAGTAACGCTATCGGGGGCGCTGGCGTCTTCTTTATAAAGGCGGTGTAGCTTTTCGATATAGACGAGGCCTTTATCTTGCTGTGGCTCAGTAAAAAACACGCTGGTGGCAATAACCTTGGCTCCAGCGTTCGCCAGCTTATCAATCAACTCGGCATGAATCTCGCGCGACCAAGGCCAGCGGCCAATATTGTCGATACTGGTTTGATCGATGGCAATCACCGCAATCCGCTCGTCCACATTACGGGTCGTTAGCCTCATTCCCGCATCGTAAGCACGTTGCTCTAGGCTGGAAATGAGCGAGGTAAATAGTAAGGTTGCCATATATAGCAAAAACACGGCCAAACCGATCGCCCAGTCTTTCTTCCAAAAGGCCGTTTTCATTGTGGAATTAATACAGAAGTGGACATGCTGGATCTGCGTAGGCTGTCGATATCCTTTTCAATTTAGTAGAAGAAGTATCATCTTGCTTTCTCTTGGCGAAGAAAATTGCAAGCAAAAAAAAAGCAAGCCACGTGGCTTGCTTTTAAAAAGACGCTGTTTTTAGTTGCGCTTAGCGTCGCTATTTACAGCGCAATTTCAATATTATCAATCAAGCGGGTATGGCCTAGGCGGGCGGCAATAAGGATCACGAGCTGGTGATCGCTAACGGCTGCAGGCTTCAAACTGAGGGCATTGCGCATTTCTACGTAATCAACGTTAACCCAGCCACGGGCGAGCAAGTCGTTTGTTGTTTCTGCGCTGAGGCGCTCGTAATCGCGATCGCCTGCTTCAATGGCGGCTTTCATACGGCTGAGGTGATAGTAGATGCGTGTGGCTTCTCGCTTATGCTCGGCAGAAAGGTAGCCGTTTCTGGATGACAGCGCTAGTCCATCGCTGGCGCGGCCTGTATCGACAGCCACAATTTTGACGGCTTGGTTTAAGTCTTCCACCATGCTTTTAATCACAAACAGCTGCTGGTAATCTTTTTTGCCAAAGCACGCTACATTGGGCTGCACAATATTAAAGAGCTTGGTCACCACCGTGGCCACACCACGGAAATGCCCCGGGCGGAATGCGCCGCATAGCTCATCTTGTATCGCAGGTGGCTCAACTTGATACTGCTGAATCACCTTGGGATAAAGCACTTTTTCATCTGGGGCAAAGATAACGTCGACGCCACCTTGGGCGGCAAGCAGTGCGGCATCTTGCTCTAAGGTGCGCGGGTAGACTTCAAAATCTTCGCCCTGACCAAATTGCAGGCGGTTCACAAAGATGCTGACTACAATATGTTCAGCCTCTGCACGCGCCGCATCAATCAATGTCATGTGCCCAGCGTGTAGATTGCCCATGGTTGGCACAAAGGCTACGCTGCCCACTGTGGCACGCCAAGTGCGCAGTTCTTCAATGCTATGGATGATTTTCATAAATAACCGTACTTAAAAAGCGTAGGGCGGGTACAACCCGCCGATTTTATGGCATTTCTTATGCGATAAAGGCGGGTTGTACCCGCCCTACGGTATGGTGATCGGAGCTTAAAAGCTATGTTCGTCAGCAGGGAAGGTCATGGCTTTTACCGCTTTTACATAGGCCTCAACTGCGGCTTGAATGCTGTGGCTGCCTGCCATAAAGTTTTTCACGAAGCGCGCTTTTTTGCCTGGGTATACAGCCAGCATATCGTGCAAGACGAGCACTTGGCCGTCCACATCCACACCTGCACCAATACCGATAGTAGGAACGCTTAACGCCTCGGTAACGGTTTGGGCAACGTGAGCAGGCACCATTTCCATCAGTACCAGCGCAGCGCCTGCGGCTTGGTGGGCGAGGGCATCGCGTTTGAGCACTTCGGCATCAAATTCGCTTTTACCTTGCACCTTATAACCGCCGTAGACATTGACGGATTGCGGCTGTAGGCCAATATGGGTGCAAACGGGGATGCCACGGTTAACTAAGAAATCTACTGTTTCGGCCATAATCATGCCGCCTTCAAGCTTCACCATTTCAGCACCCGCAGCCATCAATTTGGCGGCGCTTACATAGGCTTGCTGAGGGGATACTTGATAGCTACCAAAGGGCAAGTCAGCTAAAACTAAAGCATCTTTGCTGCCACGGGCTACACAGCGGGTGTGGTAAACCATATCTTCTAAGCTAACAGGCAGGGTAGAGCTGTGCCCTTGAATAACGTTGCCGAGTGAATCGCCAACCAATAGAATTTCTACCCCAGCATCGTCTAAAAGCGTAGCAAAGCTGGCGTCATAGCAAGTGAGCATGGTGATTTTTTGCCCGGCTTGCTTCATATTCTGCAAGGTACTAACGGTGGTTTTCATGGTATTGGATGGTCCATGGGAGTTTGGCGTTGATGACGCAATGCAGCAAGTCTACCTCAGAGGCTTACTCTCTGTAAGCACTGAAAGTTGTTGATCTGCAAGCAGAGCTAAAAAATAGGCAGCTGGGCCAAGACCGCTAATGCTGATATCAGGGGCGATTTCTAATAATGGGCGTAAGACAAAGGCGCGTTGATGCATGCGTGGATGCGGCACAATCAGATGATCTTGCATAATACGGGCGTCGCCATAGAGCAGTAAATCTAGATCTAGCGTGCGGGGCGCATCTTGAAAAGTGCGTTGTCGGCCGCATTGCGCTTCAATTTCTAGCAAAGAGTGCAGTAGTTGGGCTGCACTTAAGCGCGTTTCAAGCTGGGCGACGGCGTTGATAAAATCGGGCTGATCGGTGTAACCAACGGCTTTGCTACTATAAAAGCTGGATTGCAGCAGCAGTTGGCTATCAGGCAAGGCGGCAATTAGGGCCAAGGCTTCTTGCAGCTGTTTGACTGGGTTGCCAAGATTGGCACCGAGAGCCACAAAAGCGATCGTACTCATTGGATATCCGTAAAAAAATGAAACCCCAACCTTGCATCACAGCGTTTAGATGAATGTAGCGTTTTATAAAAACGCGAGTCAACGCTGTGATTTAAGATTTGGGGTTTTTTCTTGGTTTTAAGAAGGCTTTATTCGGCCTTAGGGCCGGTTGGCTTACGGCGGCGACGTTTACGCGCGGCGGTGCTGCTGGTGGCTGCAGGCTTACCGTTATCGGCTGCTGCCGTCATCAGGGTGACACGCTCATCTTCGCTGGCGTTTTGAAAGCGAGTCCACCAGTCGCCAAGTGATTTTTCCACCATGCCGCACTCAACGCGCAGCATAAGAAAATCATAAGCCGCCCTAAAACGTTGCTGCTCCATCAAACGCCACGGACGTGTGCCAACACGTTGCTCAAAACGCGGTTGCAATAGCCAGATTTCTTTCATGGCTGCGCCGTAGCGATTCGGAATCGCCATGCGTTTTTGTACCTTGTCTTCCACGGTATTCATCGCTTCAACGAGCGCTGGTACGGGGTATTCGCCTGTGGCTTGGCGTTTAATCCAATCCGCTTCTACCTCATGCCATAGCAGTGCTGCAAACAAGAATCCGGCCGAAACTGGCTTGTCTTCGTGCAGGCGCTGATCGGTGTTTTCTAGCGCGATACGCAAAAACTTGCTTGTTTCAGGCTTGGAAAGCAGCTTATCTAAGAGCGGAAATAGCAGCTTATGCAGGCCGTTTTCACGCAGCGCCATCAAGCAGGCCCAAGCGCTACCGGATAAAAGCAATTTCATCATTTCATCAAATAAACGCGCTTGCGGAATGTTTTCCAGCAGCTTGGCGTGAATCAGAATCGGTGTTTTAGTGGCTGGCGTAATGGTCAGGCCCAGTTTAGCCGACAGGCGAATCGCACGCAGCATGCGCACCGGATCTTCGCGGTAGCGTAAATCTGGATCGCCAATTATGGTGAGGCGTTTGTTTGCTAGATCAGCCACGCCGTGGTGGAAATCTAAAATTTCTTCGCTGCGAGGGTTGTAGTAAAGCGCATTGACGGTGAAGTCACGTCGGGAAGCGTCTTCTTCAATATTGCCGTAAGCGTTGTCACGCAGGATGCGGCCAGAGGCATCGGTCGGAGCTTCACTAGCACCGCGAAAGGTAGTGACTTCGATGATTTCCTCACCAAAAGGCACATGCACAATGCGAAAGCGGCGGCCAATAATGCGCGAGCGATGAAACACATGCCGCACCTGTTCTGGCGTGGCGCTGGTGGCAACGTCAAAATCTTTGGGTGATTTTTCCAGCATCAAATCGCGTATTGCGCCGCCCACGATGTAGGCTTCAAAGCCAGCATCTTGCAGACGGTCACACACTTTAAGTGCGCCAGAATGAAGTTGGTCACGGCGAATGCCGTAGTGTTTTGCGTGAAGCACACGTTTGCCTGGGCGGCGTAAAACTTTGCCGATCAATTTACGAATCATCTTTGAACCAAGTAAGTGCGAATTGCGAAGCGTCCGGCGGCATTATACAGACCTTCGCCCTTATGTCTGATAAAGCCGTTGGCAATTGTTTTGTGGGCGATGGGATCAAGGCCATTTAACCGTCACTGCTACGCCGATTTATATCCGATCTGTAGCTGTTGCTTATTTAATAAATGCAGCATGCTAGCCATCCAGTCATGCAAGTTATTTGTAAACTATAGAGTGAACTATGCCTACTTATTCCTACTGTTTAGTCAATGTCTTTGCTGAGGATTTTTTTGCAGGTAATCAGCTTGCTGTGTTCACCAATGCCACGGGGCTGGATGAGCACACGATGCAATTATTGGCGGCTCAGCTTAATTTATCCGAAACCACCTTTGTTTTCCCATCTAAGGTGGCCAGTGCCAAAGTTAAAATCTTTACCCCTACCAATGAAATGGCTTTTGCTGGCCACCCTAGTTTAGGTACGGCAGCGGTGATTAGGGATGGGCGTACTGAGGTTTCATTAGAGTTAAAAGCGGGGATTATTCCGCTACGTTTTAATGGGGATATCGCGACCTTAACGGCGAATCCGGCCACACACCGCGCTGGGCCACTTGCATTAGATTTATCACATGCACTGGGTTTGCCCTTGAGTGCCTTTGCCGAACCGGCTCAATTTGTAGATAGCGGCACCGAGCAGCTGATCGTGCCTTTAAAAACAGTTGATGATGTTATGGCATGCCAGCCCGCTGCACAGCGCTTTAGCGATGCGGTGCTGCAAGGCCGCAATCGAGATGGCACTTTAGTGTGGGCTTGGCAAAATGGCGAGATCATCGCCCGCTATTTTTGGTCTAAGCATGGGCAGATTGTGGAAGACAACGGCACTGGTTCGGCCTGCGCCAATTTGGGAGCCTATTTACTTAAGCAAGGCGTGCAGCTGCCTTTTGCGGCAACCATGATACAAGGGCATAAAGCGGGCCGATTAGCGCATTTACGTTTGAGTATTACGGCGGATCGTCAAGTAGAAGTCGGCGGGCGCGTGGTTGATGTGGGGCGTGGGGAGTTTGATCTTACGTTCTAAGCCCATGTAAATCACTTTGAACGTTAATCGCCATATTGGCCAAGCTTGTAGCAACATTGGCTGTTTGTGCGGTAATTAAATCACAATCATGACTGCTTTTAAGTTGATTCTTTACTTCGTTTTCTAACTCAATACTGGCATTTTTTTGCTGATGCAGGCCTTCTGCCATACGGTTAATTTGTAGGGCGGAGTGCTGTGCAGACAAGGTGATTTCTTTGATTGCCTCGTCTGCTTGATGGGCTAAAGCATGGCCTGAACGAACTTGATTTAAGGCATTTCTCATCGATTGAAGTGCATTTACTTTGCTCGATTGCACGCTATCTAGCATTTGTAAAATTTCCTGTGTGGCCATTGTGGTTCGGTCTGCTAGTTTGCGTACTTCGGCTGCAACTACGGCAAAGCCTTGGCCATGTCTGCCTGCTCTGGCAGCCTCAATATTGGCGTTAAGTGCCAAAATATTAGTTTGATCGGCGATATTAGCAATGTTGGCAACAATTTTATTAATTTGATCGGTATTTTTGACCAAGGTTTCAACATCAGAAGACGAGCTTTCGATTTGCTCTGCAGTGGACATCATTTTGCTTATCGTGGTGATAATAATTTGATTGCCTTCACCAGCCAGTTTAGCGGATCGCTCTCCTGATTGCGCTGCGTTTTGGGCGTGCTGGTTAAGCGTTTGCGCTGTAGAGCTCAGTTCGAGAATTCCTTGAGATAGCGAGGTTAAATGCTGGATATTGTTTTTGGAGTGCATGGCGGCTAGCTCAGCTAATTCGCCTAATTCGATGGCATCTAAATGAATTAAGCTGCTTTGCTTGCTTAAGTTGTTAACTAACTTACCTATTCGATTAGCGATGACACAAAGTACGCTAGTTTCAACAATCACAAACGCAGCGTGTAATAGGACAAAGCCAAATGATTCGCGTCCAGCTGGAAAAGTAAATACAGGCAATTGTGCCGCCTGCATAAAGCTGGTGGCAATGTGGTGAAGTGAAATCAATAAGGCAGCAAAAACGATGGGACGCCAATCCAAATAAAACACCAGAAATGCTAAGAGGCAAAAAATAGAGAAATGAAATTCCAACATGCCTCGGCTTTGATGAATATACAAGGCAGCAAAAGCCATCAATGCAGCGGCATTAGCGAGCCTGTTCCAGTAGCTGCCTGCTTGGATTTTATAGAGTAAGTAGGGACCGATCAGTGCTGGCAGACCGATTGCCCAGCAGGCCAGCCAAGTGTTATTCCAAAACGCCAGCCCGAGTGAAATCAAAAACAAGATGGCGATCAGCCCTAGTAGATATTGATCAACTCTGCTTTCTATTTCTATGAGAATTTGCTCTTCGGATATATAGGCGCTTTTCATAAAAACCTATGAATGGTGTTATCGGCAAAGGAGTGCATTAACCGCATTACTCCAGCTAAAATAAAGAAGGACCAGTGCAAGGTAGATGAGCCATATAAAAAAGAGCAGTGCAGAGTAATTTTTGCTAGAGAAAAGGCGCGATAGCATGATAAAAATCCTCCTCTGTTGTCCTTAACATAGATGATTTTTTGCTAAATGTAGATGAATTTTGTGGGGTTTTTCCCTTGCGTTTTTCCTGAAAAAAAGGTTTGCGGGGAGGGGGGATTACCGGGGCTCGATGCAAAAGAAATATTTAATGGAGCCTGTAAATCTTTCTGTGTAAATGCCTGTGGAATTAATGGTGGCCGTTTAGGCGGTCACCAAATTCTATAACGAAACGATTTAGCGCCATGCGCCAATTTTGAATTGGCATCGTCCATTTTT
>JBDKJX010000016.1:0-66367 GCA_039796405.1 Pseudomonadota bacterium | reverse complement strand
AAAAAATGGACGATGCCAATTCAAAATTGGCGCATGGCGCTAAATCGTTTCGTTATAGAATTTGGTGACCGCCTAAACGGCCACCATTAATTCCACAGGCATTTACACAGAAAGATTTACAGGCTCTTTAATTAGCATGACAAATCGTTAAAAGAATTGATTACAACACTTCCCACTTAATAAGCTTATCAGATTATAAATATGCCGTTAAAAAGCGGGGCAATGCCCCGCCCTGCTTATTCGGCATTTGCCTCGCTACTGACTACTTTAGCAATCTGCTCTGCCCATTCATGTGCGATAGTGGCATCAGTATGCTCTACCATTACACGCACCACAGGCTCTGTGCCTGATGGGCGTAATAACACACGACCAGCCGAGCCCATCGCCGCTTCAGCTTTGCTTACAGCCGCTTTAATCAGCTCTGAGGCATGGCAATCAAAGCCCTTAGCGATACGGACATTTTTTAGCACCTGCGTTGACAGCACGAGATCATGGCAATACTGCGCCAAGGTCTTGCCGCTTTCTTTAAGCGCCTGCAGTACTTGTAATGCTGACACAATGCCGTCCCCTGTGGAGTGTTTATCTAAGCAAAGTAAATGCCCAGAGCCTTCACCGCCCACCAACCAGTTATTTGCCAATAATCTTTCAAGCACATAGCGGTCTCCGACTTTGGCACGCTCAAAACCAATACCACGTGCTTTCAGGCCGTTTTCTACGCCTAGATTCGTCATTAAGGTGCCAACCACACCTTCACCTAATGTGCCTTTATCTTGGCGATAACACGCCAATGCGTAGAGCAATTGATCACCATCTACAATCGTGCCATCACGGTCGATCATAATAAGACGGTCGCCATCCCCATCCAAGGAGATTCCAAAATCAGCGCCTTCAGCCAGTACGGCTTTACGTGCTGTTTCTGGGTGAGTTGCACCAACATCTTCGTTGATATTGTAGCCATTGGGCATTACGCCGATCTTGACGACTTCTGCGCCTAACTCATGAAACACATGCGGGGCGATATCATAGGTAGCACCGTGCGCACAATCCACCACCAGCTTTAAGCCGCGTAGATCAAGCTCATTTGGGAAAGTGGATTTACAAAATTCAATATAACGGCCAGCCGCATCATCCACTCGCCAAGATTTACCAATACGCTTAGGCGAAACGCAGGGCTGTACTTGATCGATTGCCGCTTCAATCGCTAATTCAACATCATCAGCCAGCTTTTTACCACCTGCACCAAAAAATTTAATCCCATTATCGTGATAAGGATTGTGCGATGCAGAAATCACCACGCCAGCGGATAAACGCAGGGCACGGGTTAAATAAGCGATACCTGGGGTAGGAAGAGGCCCTGTCAGATAAACATCCACCCCAGCAGCGTTTAAACCTGCTTGCAACGCGGCTTCTAGCATATAACCTGACACACGCGTGTCTTTACCGATCAGCACAGCGGCATGATCACCATTGCCACGCTTACTTTCTGCCGCAAGTACTTTACCAGCGGCATAACCTAGCTTCATCGCAAACTCAGGTGTAATCGGATATTCACCCACTAAACCACGCACACCGTCTGTTCCAAAATACTTGCGACCCATTATTCACTCCGATAATAAGCTTGCCAAACTTGCTTCCAGCTACTTTTACCCCGACTTTTAAACAGGTGCATTGCTGAATAACAAATTATTATAAAACAACTGGCGTTTATTGTAAGGCACGCCATACTTTTAACGCATCCACTGTTTCCCGCACATCGTGTACCCGAATCACCGCACTACCTGCCTGTGCAGCCATAAGCGCAGCAGCAATACTAGCAGGCATTCGTTCATGCACAGCTTGACCAGTAATCTGCCCCAGCATGCTCTTACGCGACACTCCAATCAATAAAGGGGTAGCTAAGCTTTGCAATAACTGAGGCAAACCACGAAACAGCGCTACATTATGTTCTAAACTTTTGCCAAATCCAAAACCAGGATCCAGCAATATACGCTGGTGGGCAATGCCCGCCGCCAGTGCCGCATCCCGTCTTTGCCGCAAATAATCTATTACTTCTGCCAGAACATTGGTATAGCTTGGCGTAAATTGCATATTTTGCGGCTCACCCTGCTTATGCATCAAGCAAACTGCAGCATTGCTTTTAGCTAGCAGCTCTAGTGCCCCCTCTTCTTCTAGGGCAGAAATATCATTAACTATATCTACTCCCGAATCTAAGGCAGCACGCATTACAGCAGCTTTACGGGTATCTACAGAAAGCGGCACATTCAGAGCTTGCAGTGCAATAATCACAGGAATCACGCGGCCAATTTCTTCTGCTTCAGGCACAAAAGCTGCGCCTGGGCGGGTTGATTCACCACCAATATCCAAAATATCCGCACCATCGGCGAGCAGTTTTTCAGCCTGAGCAAGCGCAGCACCCACCTGCTGAAAGTGCCCACCGTCAGAAAACGAATCAGGAGTGACATTCACAATTCCCATCACTAACGGGCGATTCAACTGCAGGCTAAAACGCCCACATTGCAATATATTCATCTTTTCCCTCATCTAAAACACTGTTTTTGTACTTTTTATCTATTGATACCTTTAAGCAACACAAAAAAAGGCGGCCCATCAGGCCGCCATTTTGTTCACAACTCAGCTTTAAGCTTCGGTTGCTGGAGTCGTAATAACTGGAGTAGCTGTTGCTTCACCACTTGGGCGATCACCACCACCGCTCGCTGGCGCTTTCACTGACAACGCTTTTGGTGGCTTAGGAGTGCGGCCTTGCATGATGTCTTCGATTTGCTCTGCGTCGATGGTTTCCCATTCCAGCAGTGCTGCAGTCATAGCTTCAACCTTATCACGATTTTCTTCCAACAAACGACGAGCTAAGCCATATTGCTCGTCGATAATGCGGCGAATTTCTGCATCCACCTGCATCATGGTGGCTTCAGACATATTCTTATGCGTAGTAACCGAGCGGCCTAAGAATACTTCACCTTCATTCTCGCCATACACCATAGGGCCTAAAGCATTGGTCATACCGTAACGCGTCACCATATCGCGGGCTAAGGAAGTAGCGCGCTCAAAGTCGTTCGATGCGCCAGTAGTCATCTGATTCATAAACAATTCTTCAGCAATACGTCCACCGAATAAAATCGCAATACGATCCATCAGATAGCCACGATCATAAGCGTAACGATCGGCTTCAGGCAGCTGCATTGTTACTCCTAGTGCGCGGCCACGAGGAATAATCGTCACTTTGTGCACCGGATCAGACTTAGGCAGTAGCTTTGCTACTACAGCATGGCCTGATTCGTGATACGCCGTATTTTGCTTTTCTTCTTCGCTCATCACCATGGAGCGACGTTCCGACCCCATCATGATTTTATCTTTAGCCGATTCAAAATCGTCCATATCTACCAGACGTTTCACACGGCGAGCAGCAAACAGCGCCGCTTCATTCACCAAATTCGCCAAATCAGCACCAGAGAAACCTGGGGTACCACGCGCAATCACCTGCGCATCAACATCGTTAGAGATCGGCACTTTACGCATATGCACGCCAAGAATCTGCTCACGGCCACGAATATCCGGCAATGACACCATAACTTGGCGATCGAAACGACCTGGACGCAGCAGCGCAGGATCAAGCACGTCAGGGCGGTTAGTTGCTGCAATCACCATAATGCCGGAATTGCCTTCAAAACCGTCCATCTCAACCAGCATCTGATTAAGCGTTTGCTCGCGCTCATCATTACCGCCGCCCATACCAGCACCGCGTTGACGCCCCACCGCATCGATTTCATCGATAAAGATAATGCATGGTGCATTTTTCTTCGCGTTTTCAAACATATCACGAACGCGGGCAGCACCCACACCGACAAACATTTCAACGAAATCTGAACCAGAGATACTAAAGAACGGCACTTTAGCTTCACCGGCAATTGCTTTCGCCAACAACGTTTTACCAGTCCCCGGAGGGCCAACCAGCAAAATACCACGGGGCATACGGCCACCTAAGCTTTGGTATTTAGTTGGATCACGCAGGTAATCAACGATCTCTGATACATCCGCCTTGGCTTCATCGCAGCCCGCTACATCAGCAAAGGTAATCACATTGGTCGCTTCGTCTAAAAGACGCGCCTTTGATTTACCAAAGCTAAATGCACCGCCTTTACCACCGCCCTGCATCTGGCGCATAAAGAACACCCATACGCCAATCAAGAGCAGCATAGGGAACCAGTTGATGAATAGATTCATCAAGAAGCTTGGTTCTTCCTCAGCTTTGGCCGCAAATTTGACGTTATGTTTGATCAGCGTATCAACCATACGGAAATCAAACGGAGCCAGTGTAGAGAATGCACTACCATCATTGCGCTTGCCTTTAATGATCTGGCCTCGAATCGGGTTTCCCTCGATTTCTGCGCTGGCAATTCGATCAGCCTCTACATCAGCCATAAACTGCGAATACGCCACCTGCCCACTTGCATCTTGCTTGCGGGAAAATTGGTTAAAGACTGTCATCAGTACCAGACCAATGACGAGCCAAATGGCGATGTTCTTGCCGAGATTGTTCACGGCGCTACTCCTGATTATCCCCTGGCAGCCTACCGAGCGATTGCATTACACACGCTTAAACTAGACCGGCTATTCGGGATGAAAGAAAAAAATTCTACACGTTTAATACTATTCAAGCTTTTTTCTGTTTGCCGAGCAAATAAGTTTCATTGCTACGATCACGTGAGGCCTTAGGATTACGCGTAACTACCGTCGTAAATGTTTCACGCATCGCAGTCATGTACTCGGTAAAACCATAACCTTGGAATACCTTGACCAGAAAAGAACCGTTTGGTTTCAATTGCTCACGAACAAATTCTAAGGCTAGTTCACATAGAAGCATACTGCGCGCCTGATCCATGACGGCATTCCCCGTTATATTGGGGGCCATATCGCAAATCACAAGGTCTACCTGACGACCGCCGAGTAATTCAGTGTAATGCGCTAATACTTCATCATCACGAAAATCACCCTGAATAAAATCGACACCACGAATCGGCGTCATATCCAGTAAGTCTAGCGCAAAAACGCGGCCTGAATCACCTACATTCTGACTAGCAACTTGCGACCAGCTTCCTGGTGCTGCACCAAGATCGGCAACCCATAGTCCTTGTTTGAGTAATTTATCTTTTTCATTGATCTCTAGCAGTTTGAAAGCAGCGCGTGCGCGGTAGCCCTCTTTTTTTGCTTGATGGACATAATGATCGTTGACGTGTTCCTTCAACCACGCATTACTGGAATTGCTACGAGCCATGAGGTAAAATTGCCTGTTTAGTCAAGGATTTGAAACAATGGAACTCACATCGGATCAGCGTCGCCATCTGAAAAGCTTGGCTCATCATATCGATCCAGTCGTGATGATCGGTAATAATGGCCTAGCAGACGCGGTAATCCGCGAAATTGCTGTTAATTTAGATGCACATGAACTCATTAAAATTCGAGTTTTAGGTGATGATCGTGCCCTGCGTGAAGAATACATGCAAAAGATCTGCTCTGAACTGGGCGCATCAGCCGTTCAACACATTGGTAAGTTATTAATTGTTTATCGCGCTTCAAATAGCGATAAGCCTCGAATCGTACTACCCAAGGCAAAAAAAGCCAAATAAACGGGCTTTAATGTAAATAGGGCGACTCAGGTCGCCCTAATACTTTAGCGTTTTTTTCCATCTATGCATTAAAACACATCACCCAAGCGGCACTATTTGCTCGCTTAGCGATCGGTATCAGACCAGATGTAAATTATACCAAACACACTCTGCAACAGATAAATCAAGCTAGAAAGGGTATGCCATTGCGCTAACCCCCCTCCAAACATGCCTTCCGCGGCAGTACTTACAGCGGGCTTTAAGCTAGCAATCATTGGGAAAATCGCAAACTGGTTTATCAAGGTACATAACAGCATACCCATCACCAACCAGAATTTTCCACTTTGAAAGCCGCGCATCCCCATCTGCCAGATACACCAAATAGCCAGATATACGCCAGCTACAATTCCTACCCAACCAATCGCATGAAATAGCTTACCTGCCACCATCCCTGCTGTGGCTTTATCTAAGCCAGCAAATAGCGCAGGGGCTGCGATGACGCCAATGGTCCACATACCGCCAATCCACAGTACGGTGAGTAGGTTTTTTAAACCTAAGCCCATTGCATTCCCTTTAACAGTATTAGATGTATTTTACATCGAGCACTTCATACTCGCGGATGCCGCCTGGAGCCATCACTTCGGCGACATCACCGGCATACTTACCGATTAGCGCTCGTGCAATCGGGCTAGACACTGAGATTTTAAATTCTTTGATTTCAGCTTCTTCATCACCCACGATTTGGTAAGTGACTTTATTGCTGGTTTCTAAGTCTTCTAAATCAACCGTTGCGCCAAATACTACGCGGCCTTCAGCGGTTTCAGCAAGGCTAGCTGGCTCGATGAGCTGTGCATTAGAAAGCTTGCTTTCTAGCTCAGCGATACGGCCTTCTACAAAGCCCTGTCTCTCTTTCGCTGCATCATACTCAGCGTTTTCCGATAAATCACCGTGTGAGCGAGCTTCGGCAATTGCTGCAATCACTGAAGGGCGTTCAACGCTCTTTAGGTTTTGCAACTCGGCTTTCAGTTTTACCGCACCTTGTACGGTGAGCGGAATTTTTATCATTTCTTTACAGTCTCCATCCAAAAAGAAGAGCCGCCGTCACAAGTGGACGGCGGCTTTTACTTAAGTTCTAGTGCTTATGCTTCATTAAAATGAAACACGATTCACGAACCTTAGGGCGTAAATTATCAGTGTTTGATCCTACGATGCAAGCCCTGCAGATCATAAACTCGCATTTCACCTAAATCACGCATACCAATACACGCTGCTTTAGCACCAGCAATCGTTGTAAACACGGGTAAGCGGGCCTTCATGGCTTCATGGCGAATAGAATAAGAATCTTGAATCGCTTGGCGACGTTCGTCGACAGTATTCACAATCATGGCGATTTCACCATTTTTGATCATATCCACAATATGTGGGCGGCCTTCAGTCACCTTATTGACGCTCTGTACAGCCACACCCGCCCCAGCAATGGCCGCTGCAGTGCCCTTAGTTGCAAAGACTTTAAAGCCAAGAGCCACTAGCACATGTGCACATTCAATCGCGCCGTTTTTATCACCATCACGCACCGAAATAAACACATTGCCCTGTGTAGGTAAAGCAACACCTGCGGCCAATTGTGATTTTACAAAAGCTTCGGCAAACGTGTCACCCACGCCCATCACTTCGCCGGTTGATTTCATTTCTGGTCCCAGAATTGAATCTACACCAGGGAATTTAATAAACGGGAATACCGCTTCTTTTACCGAGTAATAAGGTGGAATCACTTCCTTGGTCATGCCTTGCGAAACTAGGCTTTGGCCAGCCATGCAACGTGCGGCAATCTTAGCAATCGGCAAACTTGTGGCTTTAGAAACATAAGGCACGGTACGGGATGCACGTGGGTTGACTTCCAGCACAAACACCACCGCATCGTCACCCTTGCCCTGAATCGCAAACTGCACATTCATTAGGCCAACCACGTTCAAACCGTGGGCCATAGCAACAGTTTGGCGACGCAGCTCGTCCTGAATTTCTTTCGATAGGCTAAAGGGTGGCAAAGAGCAAGCCGAGTCACCGGAGTGCACGCCAGCTTGTTCGATGTGTTCCATAATGCCGCCGATCAACACATCGGTGCCATCGCAAATCGCATCTACATCCACTTCAATCGCATCATTTAAGAAGCGATCCAGCAGTACAGGGCTATCGTTAGAAACCTTAACGGCTTCACGCATATAGCGTTCTAGATCGGATTGCTGGTGCACGATTTCCATCGCGCGGCCACCCAATACATAAGAAGGACGAACCACCAGCGGATAGCCGATTTCAGCAGCCAGCAACAAGGCATCGCGCTCATTACGTGCAGTGCGGTTAGGCGGCTGACGCAAGCCTAAGTCTTGTAGCAGCTTTTGGAAGCGTTCACGGTCTTCCGCAGCGTCGATCATGTCTGGCGTTGTACCGATAATCGGCACGCCATTCGCTTCTAAGGCACGCGCCAGTTTCAGTGGTGTTTGGCCACCGTACTGCACGATCACGCCTTCTGGCTTTTCGATATTAACGATTTCTAGCACGTCTTCGAGCGTTAGCGGCTCAAAGTAAAGACGATCCGAAGTATCGTAATCGGTCGATACGGTTTCCGGATTGCAGTTAACCATGATGGTTTCAAAGCCATCTTCACGCAGCGCCAGCGCCGCGTGTACGCAGCAGTAGTCAAACTCAATCCCTTGGCCGATACGGTTTGGACCACCGCCAAGGATCATGATTTTGCGTTTATCAGTTGGAGCCGCTTCGCACTCTTCTTCATAAGTCGAATACATATAAGCGGTATCCGTCGAGAACTCTGCCGCGCAAGTATCCACCCGCTTATACACTGGGCGAATTTTCAACGCGTGACGGGCCTTACGTACGGCAGCTTGATCTGTTTCGAGCAAGACAGCTAGGCGACGATCAGAGAAACCTTTGCGCTTAAGGCGACGCATGGTTGAGTAATCGATACTTTCAACCGCTGCACCGCGAATCGCGTTTTCTTCTTGAACCAAGTCTTCAATCTGACGCAGGAACCATGGATCAATTTTAGTTAAAGCAAACACTTCATCTAAGCTCATGCCCACGCGGAAAGCATCGGCGACATACCAGATACGCTCAGGGCCTGGATTGGCGATCTCTGCTTCGATCACGCTGCGATCGGTTGTCATTTCATCAAAACCAGACATGCCGGTTTCTAAGCCACGCAGGGCTTTTTGCATGGACTCTTGAACAGAGCGGCCAATGGCCATCACTTCGCCAACTGACTTCATTTGTGTGGTCAGTTTATTGTTGGCTTGTGGAAATTTTTCAAAAGCAAAACGTGGGATTTTAGTTACAACGTAATCAATCGAAGGCTCAAACGAAGCCGGTGTTTTGCCGCCCGTGATTTCATTTTGCAGCTCATCCAGCGTAAAACCCACAGCCAGCTTGGCTGCCACTTTAGCAATCGGGAAACCCGTTGCTTTAGAAGCCAGCGCAGAAGAACGGCTTACGCGTGGGTTCATTTCAATGACGATCATCTCGCCATTTTCTGGATTGGTCGCAAACTGCACATTCGAGCCTCCGGTATCCACACCAATCTCACGCAATACCGCCAAAGAGGCGTTACGCATAATTTGGTATTCTTTATCCGTTAGCGTTTGTGCAGGGGCAACGGTAATCGAATCACCGGTGTGCACGCCCATCGGATCGAAGTTTTCGATAGAGCAGATGATGATGCAGTTGTCGGCGCGGTCGCGAACAACTTCCATTTCATACTCTTTCCAACCTAAGACCGATTGCTCGATCAACAATTCGTTGGTTGGCGATGCTTCAAAACCACGATCACAGATTTCTAAGAACTCTTCGCGGTTATAAGCAATACCGCCACCCGAGCCACCCATAGTGAAGGATGGGCGAATCAGCGTTGGAAAACCAACCGAAGCCTGTACGGCTAGGGCTTGTTCCATATTGTGCGCAATGCCCGATTTTGGCGTGGAGAGGCCAATTTTGGTCATTGCATCTTTAAACTTGCCACGATCTTCGGCTTTATCAATCGCATCGGGCTTAGCACCGATCATCTCGACGTTATACTTTTCCAGCACACCCTGACGCCATAAATCCAACGCGCAGTTCAGTGCCGTTTGGCCGCCCATAGTAGGTAGCAGCGCATCTGGGCGCTCTTTCTCAATAATTTTTTCGACAACCTGCCAAGTAATTGGCTCGATGTACGTCACGTCCGCCATATTGGGGTCGGTCATAATGGTGGCAGGATTGCTGTTCACCAAAATAACGCGGTAACCCTCTTCGCGCAGTGCTTTACACGCTTGAGCGCCGGAATAGTCGAACTCACACGCCTGACCGATCACAATCGGGCCAGCACCAATGATTAAGATGCTTTTTAAATCTGTACGTTTTGGCATTGCTCTTCCCTCAAACTGCTTACGCTTAATTTGCGCGAATTTTATCGAATACGACCAGCCTGCGGCTGGTCATACATTCTTAAGCTGGCTTACGCTCAGCCATCAGCGCGATAAATTTATCGAACAAATACGCCACGTCATTCGGCCCTGGGCTTGCTTCTGGGTGGCCTTGGAAAGAAAACGCCGGTTTGTCGGTGAGTGCGATCCCTTGCACGGTGCCGTCAAACAAGGAGCGATGCGTTACTTTCACATTGGCAGGCAAGCTGGTTTCATCCACTTGAAAACCGTGATTCTGGCTGGTGATCATCACATGCTTGCTGGCTAAATCTTGCACCGGATGATTCGCACCGTGATGACCAAACTTCATCTTGCTGGTTTTAGCACCACTGGCAAGGCCCAAGAGCTGATGCCCCAGACAGATACCAAATACAGGCACATCCGTTGCTAAGATGGCTTGAATCGCCTTAATCGCATAATCACAAGGCTCAGGATCACCAGGGCCATTGGATAAAAACACACCATCAGGTTTCAGTGCCAGTACATCTACTGCCGGTGTTTGCGCAGGCACGACGGTGAGCTTGCAACCACGCTCAGCCAGCATGCGCAGGATGTTGTACTTCACGCCGTAATCGTAAGCCACAACATGGAATTTTGGATTAGTTTGCTCGGAGTAACACGCGCCCAGTTTCCATTCGCGCTTTGTCCATGCAAATGATTCTTTGCACGTGACGACCTTGGCCAGATCTTGCCCAGCCATGGAGCCAAACGATTTAGCTTTTTCTACGGCAGCGGCTGCATCAATATTATCGCCAGTAACGATACAACCTGGCTGAGCGCCTTTGCTGCGTAAAATACGCGTTAGCTTACGGGTATCAATATCTGCAATCGCCACAACATTATTCTTAACGAGGTACTCGCCAAGGCTCATATCAGCGCGGAAATTAGAATGTAATAGTGGTAAATCACGGATGATCAGGCCAGCGGCAAACACGGAATGCGACTCTATGTCTTCCGGGCTTACGCCGTAATTACCGATATGTGGATAGGTCAAAGTGACCATTTGCTTGGTATACGAAGGGTCTGTCAGGATTTCCTGATAACCGGTCATCGCCGTATTGAACACGACCTCACCAATGGTTGTGCCATCGGTTCCGATGGAAATACCATGAAAGAGGGTGCCGTCGGCAAGCGCAAGAAGGGCTGGTTTTGACACAGGCGGCTCCTGGGCGTTGCGCCCACAAGATTGAGTTCGGATATTTCTGAGGATGGCAAAACGGGATAGCTTTAGCAGCCTGTCGGAGTTAGTCAGTCGACGCGAAAAATCGCATGATCGAGACCAGATTTTGCCGTATTTGCAGTGCCAATAAGGAGTTATCTGGCAATCAATGGGTGAAATATGGGCCGATCAAGTGGTTTTGCAGCCGACTGATGCTAAGTCTGACAGGTTGCTAGCCCTATCCCGCCCGCACAAAATTGAGCCACATTCTACCGCAAAAGCCCTTATCTATCAATGTGAAGCCAAATTCATTACGAATAGATTGCAGGCTTACAGCAGCTTTTCAATCTCGGCACTCAGATCTTCCGGTTTTGTCATGGGCGCAAAGCGATCCACTACCTTACCTTGCCTATCTAGTAAAAATTTACTGAAATTCCATTTCACCGCCTCAATCCCCAATAATCCCGGCTTCTCTCCCTTCAGCCATGTAAAGAGCGGCGCAGCGTTTTCACCATTCACATCCACCTTGGCAAACAGCGGAAAACTCACGTTAAATTTAGTCGTACAAAAATCCAAAATTTCCGCCTCATTCCCCGGCTCCTGCGCACCGAACTGATTGCAGGGAAAACCCAGCACCACCAAGCCACGATCTTTATACTGCTCATAGAGCGCTTGCAGGCCCTCATACTGCGGGGTAAAGCCACATTGACTCGCCACATTCACCACCAAAACCACAGAACCGGTGTACTGAGCCAAATCAACCGTTTCCCCTGCTATGCCTTGCACGCTAAAATCACCGATATTGCTCATCATTTATCCTTAGTAGAGAAAATATGTTATTTAACCCGTCCCGCGATGAAGCCCGCCGCTTTTTTATTCAAGCTTGGCAAAAGCATCAGGCCAATGCACCACTGGCCGACATCGAAAAAATAATCGCGGGCATTTTGCTACATCACCCAGAATACCAGCCCATTTTAGCTGAAGAATATTTAGATAAAGACTGGCCACCAGAATATGGTGAAACCAATCCTTTTTTACATATCAGCATGCATCTGGCAATTGAAGAACAAATCTCAATCGACCAGCCTGCCGGGGTAAAAGCCTTATACCAGCAGCTTTGTGAACGGTTATTGCTAGAGCACACCGCCCTACACGCCATGATGGATGGTTTGGGTGAAATGATGTGGCAAGCCCAAAGAAACAACACCCCACCCGATCCAGAAGTTTATCTAGAGATTTTGCGTTTTAAGGTGGGGCAGTTGAAATAGTTATTTGCTCACAGGTATTTGTAGTTGCTTCAGCTCTTTCAAACGCGCTTCCACCGCTGACAGCAGGTAAAAATCATTATTGCCGGTATTTTGTGCCTGCTGTAATTGCTCGATAGCGGCAGTGTATTCGCCAAGACGGCTGTAATACTCAGCTTGCGCTTGGTGTTGCCTGATGACATCACCACGCGCGCCTTGGATTTTAGAGATGCGTTGGTAGAGATAAGCATCTGAAGGATAAAGCTCGATCGCGTATTGCGTGCTAGCCAATGCATCGGCCAGTTGATTATTAGCAATCAGCGCATCAATTTCGCCGTAAACCAGTGCTCTGCTGGCGGGGAAGCGCTTGCTGCCATCTTTAAATATTTGCAGCGCCTCCGTTGGGCGCTTTTGTGAAAGGCGGATGCTGCCAGCCAGATACTCTAATGAAGCATGCGTTTTACCTAGGGCTTGCTTTGCTTTTTGTAAAGTAGCCCATGCCTCTTCGGCATCAAATGCCGCCAACTGCGCTTGGGCAAGGCCATATAAATGGGCGGGCAGATGAGTATATTTTTTTTCGCTCAGTGTTTTGCGGTAGTAATTAAGTGCATCCTGCTCATCCATCTGTAAAAAGCGTGCTTTTTCCCGCGCAAATAAAAAGTCTAAAGAGTCTTTTACCTGTTGATAAGGCTTATCTTTAAGCCGCGATTGCGCATCGCTAATTCGCTTATAGCTAACAGGGTGGGTACGCAAAAATTCTGGCGCATTACCCTCGCCTAAACGCGTGCTTTTTTGCATGCGCTCAAAAAACATCGGCATCGCCGCCTGATCAAAACCGGCTTTTTGCAAAGTTTGCATACCAATTCGATCCGCCTCTTGCTCAAATTGATAGGTGTAATCCAGCTGACGCTGAATCATATAAGCTTGGCTCCCCATTAAACTGGCCATCGCCACATCACCGCTGCCTTTGCTGGCCGCCACGATGGCTAAACCGATTGCAGCCAATGTCATCCAAGGTGCCATTTTTTGCCCTTCTAATAACCGAGCAAAGTGATGCTGGGTGACATGGGCAATTTCGTGAGAAAGCACCGAGGCTAATTCAGATTCATGCTGCGCCAACACAATCAAGCCGGTATGCACTCCCACCAAGCCGCCAGGGATAGCAAAGGCATTAATAGAGCGATCCAGCATGGGAAAGAACACAAACGAGGTTTCGGTTTCACCGCTGGCGTCTTGCAAACGCCCACCTAGTTGCCTTAAATAGGCCACCAGCTCAGGGTCTTCGCTCATCGCACCGCTGCGCCGTAGCTCACGCATGGCCGACTCGCCAATTTGCCGCTCTTGCATCGGGCTCAGGTTTTCTTGCGAAGACTCGCCCAAATTAGGTAGATCTGCTTGCACGGGGGAGGCCATTAAACTGATGGCCAACATTAAACCGATTAATCGTCGTGACAAATCAAGCTCCTATTGAATTTGCAGCAAGGGCAAGTAATAGATAACGTGCAGCTTTACCCAATAACATCCACAACACTACCTGCCGCCATGGCCAGCGCAGCCAACCTGCTACAGCGCATAACACATCCCCAACGATAGGCAGCCAAGTCAGCAATAAACTCACTGGGCCAATCCGCCGGGCCCAGGCCACAGCTCGGCCCTGTGGCGCCTTGGGTAATCGACGTCCCATCCACACCGTAAGCAGGCCTCCCAAGGTATTGCCGACGGTCACGACCAACAGCGCAGGCAGCACCCCTTGGGCATTAAAGTGCAGGTACGCCAGCAAGGCCGCCTCAGAGTTACCAGGCAATAGCGTGGCAGAAAGAAAGGCCGAAGCAAACAGCCCAGCCAGCCATGCAGGTTCAAGCATCAAAAGCTAAAATCTTCTTTAGCGTGTGCGCCAATGGCAGTACTTAGATCCGCAAAAAACTCGCCCGCCTCACGCGTGCTTTGCCAAACGCCATCCACCAAGCGGTAGTGATAGCCACCAGAACGCGCCGCAATCCATAATTCTTGGTTAGCACTGTGACGGTTGACGATGATTTTACTGCGGTCTGCAAACTCAATTTCTAAAACATTGCCAGACAGCAGCGTGTCGACATCTAAATCGCTGTTATCCAGTGCGGCTTCAATTTTGGCAAATACACTATCGCTAAGATCAAGAAACTCTGATTCGGTCATTCGAAAATCCTCTGTTAGAATCGTAATTCTGCCACTTAACTCACTTCGCGACACCAAATGATGCGTGCACTACTCATATTACTGCTGACTTCCCTCGCCCTCGCCGCCTGCGGCTTTAAAGGCGGCCTTTACTTACCGAAGTCCAACAGCACGGCCAGCGCACCCGTCGCCTCTGCAGTGTCGGGGCAGTAAGCCTCCCAAAGCCAAATCTTGAATCACAGAGAAAATCAAAGATATTTACTCTGTGGCTCAAGATGAGGGCTTAAACCATTATCACGGCACTGAAATCGTTTTCCCCACCACATGCGTGGTTAATACGATGGCGGTAGAGGTGGAGCCAAAGGCGTTCAGCCTATTGATAATGCGCTGCAAGTGTTCTACATCGGTGGCCAGCACCCGCATCACTGCGCCGTCTTCGCCCGTTACGGTATAGCAATCAATAATTTCTGGGCAATCTGCTGCAAACTGCTCGTAAGGCCTGCCCTGCTGGGTAGAAAGCCGGATCATCGCCGTAATCTGATAGCCCAGCGCCCGTGGGTTAATATCGGCCCGATAGCCACGAATCACATTATTACTCTCCAATCTTTTAATCCGCTCCGATACCGCAGGCTGGCTTAGATGCACCTGCCGGCCAATTTCTGCGTGCGATATCCTTGCGTCTTGCTGCAAAAGTTGCAGGATTTTCTGGTCAAAAGAGTCTATTTTAGGATTCATAGGTATTTATCGCTTATTTCAAGGTAATCCAAGGGCTACTCGGCAATATACCGATGATTCGCCCTTCATACCAAGGCAATCACTTGCTAAATTATAAGCAATCTCACCCACACACCCGCCAGAGTCACGCCATGATTGCTAACAGCCAGATTGCCCAGATTGCCGAACAATTTTCCACCCCCTGCTGGGCCTATGATGCCAAAGTCATCCGCGCGCAAATTGCCCGTCTGCGCCAATTTGATGTGATTCGCTTTGCGCAAAAAGCCTCCAGCAATGTGCATTTATTAAGACTGATGCGTGAAGAAGGCGTGCTAGTGGATTCGGTTTCAGTTGGTGAAGTAGAGCGTGCACTGGTGGCGGGCTACGTGCCAGATGATACAGCCCAGCACGCACCGATTGTTTTTACTGCAGATTTGCTGGATAAAACCGCGCTGCAACGCGTGGTTGAGCTCAATATCCCAGTGAACTGTGGCTCACCACAGATGCTGGAGCAACTGGGGGAAGCCCATCCAGGGCATCCAGTATGGCTACGGATTAACCCAGGCTTTGGCCACGGCCACAGCCGTAAAACCAATACCGGTGGCGAGCAAAGCAAGCATGGCATCTGGTTTGAACACCTCGCGCAAAGCTTAGCCATTATCGATCAGTACGACCTGAAGCTGATTGGCCTACATATGCATATTGGCTCCGGCGTGGATTACGACCATCTGCAAAGCGTGTGTGACGCGATGATTGCCCAGGTTAAAAGCTGCGCTCACGATTTATCGGCCATTTCTATTGGCGGCGGCTTGTCTATCCCTTATCAAGATGGCGAGGATATAGTCGACACCGATCATTATTTCCAGATCTGGAATAGCGCACGCCAGGAAATTGAAGCCTTTTTAGGGCATAAAATCAGTATGGAGATCGAGCCTGGCCGTTTTCTAATCGCGCAATCGGGCTGCTTAATTTCTGAGCTACGTGCACAAAAACAAGTAGGGAATAACTTCTTTGCACTGGTCGACGCGGGTTTTAATGATCTGGCCCGCCCCGCCATGTATGGCAGCTATCACCGTATCAGCACTTATGCGCCGGATGGCACACCCCGCAGCTCAGCCCCCCGCCCTACCGTTGTGGCTGGGCCGCTATGTGAATCGGGCGATGTATTTACCCAGATTGAGGGTGGTGAAGTGACTAGCCAGAACTTACCCAGCTGCGAAATTGGCGATCTGTTTGTGTTTCACGATACCGGAGCCTATGGTGCCAGCATGTCATCTAATTACAATTCCCGCCCATTAATCCCTGAAGTATTGGTCGATGGCGAAACCATCACCCAAATCCGCCGCCGTCAGACGGTACAAGAATTAATTGCACTAGAACTATAAACAAACTACACCAAGCTGAGGGCAGGCGTTTTGCCCTTAGTTTGTTTTAAGCGCTTGGCATTCCATCTACAAAGCAGAGCAATTCACCCGGCGCCATTTTGATCCATGTTTCATTATCGGTGAGTGGCTGGGTAGCAATCACCGCAACCCTATCGTTTTTGCTGGTGACTTCAGAAAAATCAATACTGACATCGGTATCATTCAAGTGTGCAAGCGTGAAAGGCGCTTGCCTAACCAGGTAGTGTAAATCGGTACTGCAGTGGGCAAACAGGGCGCTGCCATCAGAAAGTAAGAAGTTAAAAGTGCCAATAGCCATCAATACCTGCGCCAGCTCAGCCAATGCTTGTTTTAATACCGCCAAGGGTGGGCAGCTCACAAAGCGTTGGGCTAGCTCAGATAAAATCCAGCAAAATGCATGCTCGCTATCGGTGCTTCCTACAGGTAAAAAACGACTACTTGTTAAGCTTGGCCGCTCTGGCAAATTACCATTATGTGCAAATATCCAATAACGCCCCCATAGCTCACGGCGAAAAGGATGGGTATTGGCAAGGCTAATCTGGCCCTGTGTGGCTTTACGAATATGCGCAATCACGTGGGTCGATTTGATAGGATAAGCACGCACAAATTCAGCCATCGGCGAGCTTACCGATGGCAGATAATCCAAAAACATGCGGCAGCCATCACCTTCAAAAAAAGCGATTCCCCAGCCATCCGAATGTTGATCGGTTAAACCACCACGCTGGCGAAACCCCTCAAAAGAAAACACAATATCGGTAGGCACATTGCAATTCATACCGAGTAATTGGCACATACGTATTCCTTTTACAAAAAAAAACGCCCACTTATGGGCGTTTTTCGATGATTAGTACCGCTTATTCACCGCTTGAGCCCGCGCCATGGCTAAAGCCACAATCGACCATCACTACCTCCCCCGTCATGCCTGAGGACAGCGAAGATAACAAGAAAGCGGTTACATTGCCGACTTCTTCTTGCGTTACATTACGCTTCATCGGAGTGCCCTCGGCCGCTTTTTTCAGCAGCGTACCAAAGTTGGCAATCCCAGCAGCGGCCAGCGTTTTGATCGGGCCTGCAGAAACGGCATTCACACGAATCGCGCGATCTGGGCCTAATGCTGCAGCCATATAACGTACATTGGCTTCTAATGATGCTTTTGCCAAGCCCATTACATTGTAACTAGGGATAGCACGTTCAGCGCCCAGATAAGTCATGGTCACGAGCGATGCACCATCGCTCAGCATTGGGCGCGCAGCCTTAGCTAAAGCAGCAAAGCTGTAAGAGCTGATGTCATGCGCAATATGGAAGGATTCACGCGTTACCGCATCCAGATAATCGCCCTTCAAGGCTTCGCGTGGAGCAAAACCAATCGAGTGAACCAAGCCATCAATCGCGTCCCAATGCTTAGCAAGCTCTACGAATAAATCAGTAATCTGCTCATCACTGGCTACATCACAGGGCAGCACCAAATCGGTATCAAAGTCTTTTGCCAGATCAACTACACGCTGACGCAAGTTTTCACTTACATAAGTGAAGGCCAGCGTAGCACCTTCACGTTTAGCTGCCTGAGCAATGCCGTAGGCAATAGAGCGGTCTGACAATAGACCGGTAATCAAGATTTTTTTGCCGGCGAGAAAGCCCATACAAACACCTTTAAATATGTAATTAAGACACAGAGGGCGGATTATAGACGAAACCGCATCAATGTACGCCAATGAAGCAAATCAATTACTTGCATCACTGGCGATAAAAGTAATATAAGCGCTGCAAACCTGCGCAAAAAGACGCTATTTCACGCTAATGCATAGGGTAAATCAAGGATTTCAAGCACGGGGCCATCCACTGCAGCAAGGTGTAAACCATGCTCTAAGCTAGCAATTTGTGCCACCACCAGCACTTCCCACCGGCCCTGCCCCGCCTTTGCAGCCAACATTAGCTTACCACTTGCTTGGCCATTCATTTCACTACTAAATACATCTTGCCCAGCTTCAGCGTGCTCTACTGCAAGGCTGGCACGATACATACGGCGCTTTAATTTGCCCAAATATTGGGTGCGCGCCACAATTTCTTGGCCTGGATAGCAGCCTTTGGTAAAACTCACACCGCCGATTAGCTCCATATTAGCCATCTGCGCAACAAAGGCTTCCTGTGTTGCCGTGGTAATCCAAGGAGCACCTGCGCGAATATCGCTTAAACGCCACAGCGATTCATCTGCTGGCAAAATCCCCTCAGCCAGCAACTGCTGCCAAAGCGCTAAGGCGGCATCGTGGGCAATCGCTAATTGATAGCGCTGGCCAGGCAAAGCAATCACCGTACATTGCTCGCGATGCACACAGCTAAAATCATCCTCAGGCAAAGCACCCACAACACTGGCTAATTTTACAGCTGCCAAAGGGCCTGCCACGCCAAGCAAAAGCAGCTCGCCACTGGCGTCTCTGGCCTTGGTTTTGGAGCGCATCACAAACATGCTTAAACGCTTTTGAATGGCGGCTTGCAACTCTGCCGCCACTTGCAAGCAATAATCATCCCCACGACGAAACACTAAAAAGCTCGCCAGCATCCGGCCCTTAGGCGTGGAATAGCTAGAGTACTGAGCCGCATTTTCCCCTAAGGCACGCACATCGCTAGAAAGCTGCCCTTGCAAAAAGGGTTGAGTTTCTTCACCACTAAACGCAATCACACCAAACGCATCCAGCGGGCTCATCACAGCGCCTTGCTCTAAATCGGCGATGGCCGCCTCGAGTGGTGTATGCGCCAAAAGATCAGTCCAAGCCATGATATGCCCCGCCGTATGCTAGAAAAACCGCCATTATATAGAACATTGGCGGGCAGCACGGCATGCATCAGGCGTGGCAAGGGTGGAGAAATGTCCAAAACGCATGGCTGGGACATTCCTCCTTAGGATGGCAACCGGTACGGTATGCCGTGCTCCTACTCTGCTGTGGGTCTTGCTGCATCTCCTGAGCTAAGCGCAGGGCGGCTTAGATCACCCCCAATGCGAATATGGTTAGAAATCGCTAAAACGCCACTTTGCAAACGCGCTGAAACACCGCCTTCTAAACGCCCTGCCTTAGCAATACTGACAGCGCCCTGCGCACTAAATTTACCTGCATCTAGGGCTAAATTTTTTAGTTGTAATGTGCTGTCTTTAAACACCATTTTACCTTTAAGCGTATCAAAACGTGTTTGCCCACCACGCCCAGATGCCGGGCTACCAGACCTTAATTGCGTAATTAAATCAAGATTATGCAGAGCGCCATCACGCAGTAAGAAATCAACATCCACCATAGGGTAAGCAAATAGTTTTAAATAATCTTTAGCACGATAATTAAACAGCCCATCCCCATCCATACGCCCAGAAACAAAGGTCGTTGTGCTAAATACTTTGCTAAATGGCTCGGTATGTACTCCCTTTACACTGACCTGCCCTGCCAGCACCCAATCGTCGGCCCAAGTGAGCAGGGCCTTGCCGCGTAATACGCCGCCATAAGATTCACCACGGATATCATCAATCAACAAGCCCGCAGATGATCCTTCGCCGCTCATATATAGCTTTTCAAATACCACGGGATAACCTAAAGGAATCTCCCAACTTGTAGCTTGCATTGTCAGCCGAATATTTTCCCCACTTGGCTTGATATGCACCTCAATATGCCCCTGCTTATCGGCCAGTTGCAAATCAGCAAACGCCCCATTAGCAGCAAACTTCATCAGCCCATCAATTGGGCCTAATTCATTTTGATCCCACACCACACTGGATTTTGTGAGTAATACATCGCCCAGCGTAATGCGGCCTTGCTCTAAGGCTGCAAAGCGTTTCGGTAAGGAAAAAGCAAAGGATGGAGACAAACGCACCCCATCAACTTCAACATTTTTCAAACTTTTTCCGTAATGAAACAAATTAAAAGCACTTAAAGGCACACGAATTTTTTCAATAGAGCCAGCCCCACCATCTATTTTTATGCCATTTAGGCTAAAAACAGGCAGTGGTTGATAGACAAATTCGATGTTTTCTAGCTGAACTTGCACCTGTAGTAGTGCAGAAAGGCGTTTTTCTAGCTGCGGTTTATAGCTATTTAAGGGAAGAAGCAAAGGTAAGCTAATAATTAAAACAAACAAAAAAAGCAAACAAATCAACATCATTCTTATTTTCTTCATATTACCATCTCGAATATATTACACATTGTGTTGACAGAAAGAACTTCGGATTCTACTATACGGGCCTTCATCGATTCCCTGATAGCTCAGTTGGTAGAGCGACGGACTGTTAATCCGCAGGTCCCTGGTTCAAGTCCAGGTCGGGGAGCCAAGCTATTTTACGATAGTAAGCTACGATGAGGTAGAGAAGTTTATTCCCTGATAGCTCAGTTGGTAGAGCGACGGACTGTTAATCCGCAGGTCCCTGGTTCGAGTCCAGGTCGGGGAGCCAATATTCAAAGTATTGTTGAAAGACAGTGCTTCTTACTGAGTCATATTTTAGTTACTCAGTAAACAATACCAAGTTTTATTCCCTGATAGCTCAGTTGGTAGAGCGACGGACTGTTAATCCGCAGGTCCCTGGTTCGAGTCCAGGTCGGGGAGCCACACAAAAACCACAGCCTAGGCTGTGGTTTTTTTTCGCACCTGACCATAGCGGCAAACCACACCGCCCAGCCCTACTACTTTGGCAAATAACCATCAAAACGTGTGCTTTCGCCACCAAACACAAAATCGGGCTTTACTCCTGCCATACAAGGTGCAATGCGTGGCCGTTTTACAATCACGCGTTTTTTGGCCAAAGCCCGCGCTGGCAGCAGTAAAGCATTGGCATCGGGATCATCACCAATCACCGTTTGAAACGCCGCCATTTCTTTTTTAGATTTGGCGCGCTTAGTTGGGTCGGGGAACATCGGGTCTAAAAACACGACATCGAACTCTGGCGCTTGGGCTGGCGGATTAAATAGATATGTAGGCAGCTCCCCTGCCAAGAGCTTAGCCAATTGCTGATGCCCATCACCAAAGATCAAACGCATCCTAGCAATGATAGGCGCGGTAGCGGCATCAGCCTTTGCACGGCGTAAGCCATCGGCCAGTAGAGCCACCGCCACAGGCGAGCGCTCAACCAAAGTGACGGCACAGCCTAAAGATGCCAACACAAAGGCGTCCCGCCCCAACCCTGCCGTCGCATCGAGCACTCTGGGCATATACTCGCCCTTTATGCCCACCGCCTTGGCCACAGGCTGGCCACGACCACCGCCAAATTGCCGCCGGTGCAATGCAGCACCACCTACAAAATCAACCGCAACCGTGCCTTTCTCACCAAGGGTAATCAGCTCCAGGCGTTCGTTCTGCCAGTAAAGATAATGTAATACGTCTGCCGCTAGCACATCCCAAAGCGGCAGGCCCAGCGCGCTGACCTCTTCACAAACAGCAGACGGGGCATTCAGTGTAAATAAGCCAATCATACCCAGCCTCCAAACATCGTTACGGGGCGATATTGATACTGAGGCTTACGCGTAGCTGGGTCTTGGCGATAAAATAAATTGAGTTGTTGGTACACGTCAGGATAACTCTCAAGCAATAAATGGGGGGCAGTAAAGAACAGCTCGCTGCACACAGCCAGACATTCTGCCGGATTTTCTGCAGCATAGAGATCAATTGTGCTTTCTTCCCCCATTTGAGCCAGCCTGCTTAACTGCAGATAAGCGCGAGAAAACACTTTTTTCCAGCGAGCATAGCTCATGCCCTGATGCAAAGGCGGGCAGCCATTGGCGCTACCGGAGCGCATATCCAGCTTATGCGCCATTTCATGAATCACCACATTACTGCTTGGCTGATAGGGCGCTTCAATCACGTCTTGCATCGATAGCAATACCGAGCCTTTATGCCGCGCTTGCCCCGATAACACCCGCATGTCCTGATGCACAAGGCCAATCGAATCTGTATATAGATCTCGGCTAATAAAGCGCCCAGGATAGAGCACCACTTCTTGCCAATCATCATAGGCATCAAAGCCTAGATTCATCACCGGCAAGGCGGCTTGCACCGCGATCAGCAAACGCAGCTCATCGTTAATCTCCAGCCCATGCACGGGTGTCATGGTTTTGGTATGTAAAAACCACGCAGCATGATCCCTGAGCTGCGCAAGCTCGGCCGCGCTTAAGCCGCGCAATAATGGCAGTGCCAGCATGTTTTGCCATAAAGCGTCTTTAATCGGCTGGCTGGATAAGTACTGCCGCCTGCGGCGCTGGCGCAAAAAATCAAACATGGGCGAATTCCAGCGGAAGATATCAACAGAGATGGGCATGCTTCATGCACAAATCAAGGATGTCGCTGAATGGTTTAAGCCAAGTTTCAGGTAAACTTGCAGCCCCAACACGATTGATCAAAGCAAAATGACGTTTAAAGGGACTTTGCTGTTTGGCCTTGCCGCAGCCTGCTTACTTGCCATCAACACCCAAAAAGCGCCAAGCGAAATGCGCTTTGCCTTAGCCAAGCAACCTAAAATATCCGCCAGCACGCCGCAAATGGAAGTGCAACGCCTGCGTGCGCCTGTGCCTGCTGCGCATAGCGCCAGCATCATCGCACTACGTAACGGTGAGCGCATCGCCTTTTGGTTTGGCGGCTCGCGTGAAGGCGCTACCGACGTCAGCGTTTGGGCTTCTCGTTATCAAAATGGCAAATGGATTAAGCCTTGGATTGTGGCCACGCCCGCGCAAAGCTCAAAAGACCAATGGCGCTATATTAAAAAAGTGGGCAATCCTGTGCCTGTGCTCGATAGCCAAGGGCGTTTGCAGCTGTTTTATGTCTCGGTATCCATGGGCGGTTGGGCGACCAGCACGCTCAACCGCATGACCTCGACCGACAACGGCCAGAGCTGGGGCCCTGCCAGCAAAATCATTACCAGCCCATTCTTTAACTTATCCACACTGGTGCGTACCCACGCCGTGCAGCTTGAAGACGGCGGCTTTTTGCTACCGGTGTATCACGAGCTAGCCCGCAAATTTGGTGAGCTACTGCAATTTGACCGCGAAGGCCAGCTGGTACGCAAAATTCGCATGAACGCCGAGGGCGAAAACCTGCAACCCGCCGTAATCGCCCACAGCCCAACCGATGCCTTTGCTCTATTAAGAAACAGCGGCCCAAGCCGCCAATTAATGCTGCAACAAAGCCATGATGGCGGTGCGCATTGGAGCCCGATTCAACAGCTCAGCATCAAAAATCCTGACTCCGCAATTGCAGTAGAACGCATGCCAGATGGCCGGCTCATCATGGCCCATAACCCGCGCAGTGACGGGCGCAGCGAGCTGGCGCTCAGTGTTTCGCAAGACGGCAAAAATTGGAAAAAAATCAAAGTGATCGAAAACACCCCAGGCATGGAATTCTCCTACCCCACCCTGCTGGTTAACGACGAAATCATGGATTTAGTCTACACATGGGAGCGCTCTGAAATCCGCCATGTGCGCTTTAACCGCGCCTGGCTAGATGGAGCACAGTCATGATAGCCGCACTCAGTGGATTACTACTCTGGGCGCTAAGTGGCGCGGCCTTGATTGCCGCTGGCTGGCAAAAAAACCGCCTACTCAGCATCAGCGGCCTAGTCATCCTCATCGCCTCACCTTGGCTACTAGGGCTCTTAAGCGCCCCCAGCCTTGCCATGCTGGGCCTTGCCTCTGGCCTGCTACTGAAGCACAAACTACGCCCGCTACTGGCCGCTTGGCTGCTGCTAAGCGGCCTAGTACTTTATGCCTCTGCACTCGGCTTTATCGCTTACGATATTTACGCCCTAGGCTATGCACCCCAAATCATATTAATCTGGTGCGCTATTTCGCTAAGCCTAGCTTTGCAACAAGGCCACCGCGCCCTCGCCTACGCTTGGCTTGCCGCCCTTGCACTCTACCCATTAGGCGTTTTAGAAAGCCGCAACCTATGGGATGCCATGCTAGACCCTATTGCAATGATCGTTGGAGGCGTGAGTTTGCTGCGATGGCTGTGGAGTAAAAGACACTGATTGAATAATGCGCGGCTAGAAAAAACGGGGAGCCCATGCCTCCCCATTTTGCTATCCGTAGCGTTAGCAAAGTGGCATCACGATCACAAATAAAACGCCCATCTATTGCTTGCAATTCAAAATCAATATAGCCACGGAATTCACTTTTTTACCCGCGATTTATAAGCCGGATAGCTGGGGTAACGCTCCTCTCGCCATAACGCTTCTCGACTGGCTTTTTGATCAAAAAATACGAACAAACAAGGCCACAGTAACCAGTAATATGGCTCAGCAACGCAAAACCAGCCAAGCTGGTCAATTGTAAGCAAGTGCCGCCCACACCATGGGTGGCAGACGTCTACAGTTGATAGGATTGGGCTACTTGCTCATGCCCACTCCGCACCCAGTGCCTCAGCCTGTTGCAGCACCATTTGAATGGCATCTTCTTGAAAATCAGGCGGATAGCCATATTTACGCAGGATACGTTTCACCATAATCCGCAATTTGGCACGCACGCTTTCCCGTTGCGACCAATCCACGCTGATGTTTTTTCGCAAATTGGTCGTAAGCTCATGGGCAATGCGTTTAAGGGTTTCGTCCGGCAGCTCACGCACCGCCGATTCATTATTGGCCAGTGCATCATAAAACTTCACTTCGTCTTCTGATAATCCCAAGGCTTCGCCACGCAAAGCGGCTTCACGGAATTTCTTGGCCATGGCGACCAGCTCTTCCATCACTTGTGCGGTTTCAATACTGCGATTTTGATAACGTTTAACCACATCAGTCAGTAGCTCAGAAAACTTCTTCTGCTGCACCACATTACTGGCAAATTTGGATTTGATTTCCCCTTCCAGCAAGCGCTCAAGCAATTCTACGGCCAGGTTTTTCTCTGGCAGATTACGCACTTCAGCCAAAAAGTCATCATCCAGCAGACCAATATTGGGCTTTTCCAAACCCACCGCATCAAAAATATCGACCACCTCATCCGAGGCCACCGCTTGCCCGATAATCTGGCGAATGGCCAGCTCTCTATCATCATTGCTGCGTTTTTTTTCGCTCAGATCCCGCTTAATCAGCAGCACTTTCACCGCTTGCAAAAAGGCGACTTCTTCGCGTACCGCTTTGGCTTCATCCATGGTGCCGCATAGGCTAAATGCTTTGCTCATCGCCAGCGCGTTATCTGCAAAGCGCTTTTTACCGTCTGCTAATCCCAGCACATGATTAGCTGCGCCTGCCAATAGGCGATGGCCGCCAGTGATAAATTCGCTGTAATCAAAGCCATGCAACATGCCGCGCAAGATATCGATTTTCTCTTCGAGTACCGCCCACGCTTCCGCCCTATCCACCGTCGGTTTACCGCGCCCATTGCTGGCGGTGTATTCCTTGAGTGCCGCTTTCAGTTCGTTGGCGATGCCGATGTAATCAACGACCAAGCCGCCTTGCTTATCGTGAAATACCCGATTAACCCGCGCAATGGCTTGCATCAGATTGTGCCCCTTCATGGGCTTATCGATATACAGCGTATGCACGCAGGGCGCATCAAAGCCGGTGAGCCACATATCGCGCACAATCACTAATTGCAAAGGATCATTTGGATCTTTAAAGCGTTTTTCCAGCCGCTTTTTGACTTGCTTAGGGTAGATGTGAGGCCGGAGCAAAGCCTTGTCACTCGCCGAGCCGGTCATCACAATTTTGATCGCGCCCAGCTCCGGGTCATCGTTATGCCAATCCGGGCGCAGCTTGATTAGCTCGTTATATAAATGCACGCAAATCTCGCGGCTCATCGCCACAACCATGGCTTTGCCCGACTGGCTTTGTTGGCGTGTTTCAAAGTGGTTCACCAAATCAGCCGCCACACTGGCAATACGCGGCTCAGCGCCTACAATCCGCTCAAGTGCCGCCCATTTAGATTTAAGCTTGCCTTGCTCGCTTTCTTCTTCATCCTCGGCCAGCTCATCGACGTCATCGTCAATTTGGGCCATTTCATCGACTTTCAGGCTTAATTTTGCCAGCCGCGATTCATAATAAATCGCAACGGTCGCGCCATCTTCTTTGGCCTGTTGCATATCGTAAATATGGATATATTCACCAAATACCGAGCGCGTATCTCTATCCTCAGAAGACACCGGCGTGCCAGTGAACGCAACAAAAGTGGCATTGGGCAGCGCATCGCGCAGATGCTGGGCGTAGCCAACCTGATAAGTGCTTGTTAAATACGGAGGGCTTGCTTCTTGAGTGACGCCAGCCAGATTGGGAGCTTGGATAGGCTTTGGCAGGCGTTGTTTGAGTTTTGCTTCAAAACCATACTGCGTGCGGTGTGCCTCATCGGCAATCACCACAATATTGTGCCGGTCTGATAACAGGGGGAATACATCTTCGTCCTCGCCCGGCGCAAACTTTTGGATAGTGGCAAACACAATCCCGCCAGAGGGGCGGTTACTCAATTTGGCGCGCAAATCTTGCCGCGTACTCACTTGCACCGGCTGCTCACGAAGCAAATCCTGAGCCAAAGAAAACACACCGAACAGCTGGCCATCCAGATCATTGCGGTCGGTAATCACCACAATGGTCGGGTTTTCCATCGCAGCTTCCCGCATCACGCGTGCGGCAAAGCAAGTCATCGTGATGCTCTTGCCCGATCCCTGTGTATGCCAGACCACGCCGCCTTTACCTTTTTTTCCACCGATCACATCGGGGCGGGATGCTGTAACCACTCGCTCAATCGCCGCACGCACCGCGTGAAACTGGTGATAGCCAGCGATTTTCTTGACCAGCGTGCCATCGTCTTCAAACAGCACAAAAAAGCGCAAATAATCCAGCAGATATTCCGGCGCAAGAATGCCGCGAATCAGCGTTTCTAATTCATTAAATTGCCCTAATGGATCAAGGCTAAGGCCGTCAATCGTGCGCCATTGCATATAGCGCTCGGCATTAGCCGATAACGATCCCATCCGTGCTTCTGTACCATCCGAAATCACCAAGATTTCGTTGTACTGAAATACATCAGGAATTTGCGCTTTATAAGTTTGAATCTGCTCGAATGCTTTATAAATATCCGCGTTTTTATCAGCAGGATTTTTAAGCTCCAGCAATACCAGCGGCAAGCCATTTACAAACAAAATAATATCGGGGCGACGTGGCTGTTTTACCCCTTTTAGCGTGTACTGATTCACCGCTAGGAATTCATTTTTGCTGGCCTCTGCAAAATCAATCAGCCGTACAAAATCCCCGCGCGTTTCGCCGTCTTTCTGGTATTGCACCGGCACACCATTCACCAGCAGGCCATGAACATGCCGATTCGCGGCCAATAAAGCTGGCGTTCCTAAATCCAGCACCTGCTTAAGCGCATCGGCCTGTGCCACTAAAGGAATCAAGGGATTTAATCGTGCAATAGCGGAGCGCAGACGTTCAATTAAAACCGGCTGCATATAATCACTGCGCTCGGCGTCTTTACCATCGGGCGCAATATCATAGCCGCAGAGATAGCGATAACCTGTTTCAACGAGCCAGCTAAGGGCTTCTTGTTCTAATTGGTCTTCGGTCATTAAGGTGATCTGTGTCGATTGAATCGACACATCCTTTGGACATGTTTAAAAAACAGCAAAAAATCGACAGGTTTTGTTGATGTGTCGATTCAATCGACACATTTCTGCGACGTGTTTAAAAAGCAAAAATCAATGCTGGCTTGTTATGTATAACGGTGCTGACGCTAATATGGCGGTTTGCGTTAAAACATATTATTCATTTATAAACAATGGCTTAATTCTTTTAAGCACCCCTTCTGTATTTTGCGCTAAAGCACTTATTTAGTTGTTTCTGTTCGACCTTGCCCCTCTGCCGCACGATAAGCTTGTTTTTCATGCGTTGGCGTTCTTGGAAATGCCAAAGTAATAAGACGATTTCTTACCATTCTGCTCAGGTATTGCTGACGAAGTCCATCGGAGTTGCGATTAACTAAGGAAGCCAATACAGATAAAGTCATAAATTGATCACGGCATAAAGCGAGTAAAACTCGCTCCATTTGCTCTTGCCCTAATTTAGCCTTGTTTCTGGGCTCATCAGCCAGTGATTCAAGCCAGCTTCGAAAGTCTTTGTCCAGTGAATTAAGATCGTCAACGATTGGTGCATCTAAATGTGGGCTTAGTAAGCGCCCATGCGTATCGCGGCTTGTTCCCGTGCTCATTAATGCAGGATTGCTGGGTTCCAACTCCAGCGGCAAGTACTCGGAGCTGCTTGGCAAGTACTCGGAGCTCCCCACCAAATATTCGGAGCTGCTCCCTATATTGAGAATTGATGGTGATAATAAGGTCGGGCCTACAAATACCTGCTCTGGTGTGGGTAAGGTTTCGCCGGACAAAAAATAAACTGTACCGCGTGATTTTCCATCTGAAAGTAATAAGCCATCACGCACAAGTGCCGCCAACAATAAACTCAAGTCATGCGAATGTGCTCCACAAATTTCGAGTAAACGATTGTGGCTCACCACCCGTTCTAATGCCGCAGTAACCAATATCAGGCGACCTGCCTGATCCAAATCGTCAAATTTACCGCCGAAGCGTTGGCGTAATTGCTCAACAGTATGGCTTGGCAACAAATCTGCCATATGCAGCATGAGCAGGGTTTGTTCTGGCTCGTCCTTTTCTTGTAATGCAGGGGGACGCCAATCGCAACTACGCCAGCCGCTATAAATTTTCGGGATGCCTGATCCACCTCGTTCACCAAGACCAATCAATAAAAACATCTGATGCAAAATGCGATTCCGGCAATCGCTATCCCCGCCCCGAATCACTTGCTCAATAGGTAGGCGCAAACCACCTGGGTTTCTAAAACCAAACATATCCGGCCGTTTCACCACTAGTACCGAAAGTCGGCCACTATAGTCAGCATGCACCAAGGTATTAACTAGAGCTTCCCGCAGTGCCACATGGACGGGCGTATCATCTTGGCGCTGACCATCTTTTAGGGTAAACGGTACTTTCAGATCGGCCACTAACTTGCGATACACCCGCCGGTAAAACTCGAATAAATTCCCCGTCCAGCTACCATCTGGTACCAGCCTATCTACCCAACGGAGCTCGGTTTTTGCCTCAGGTCTTTCTTGATAGTCCACAAAATAATTAGGCACTCCTTCCTGAATGGCTAACCATTTGCCGAACATCAGTAATCCAGCCAGCGTTAAACCTTCCTCACCAGTTTGTCGGTCACGACGCCAGCCGCGTAAGCTAATCAGAAAATTGAAATCATCTTGTTCCAAAAATGGATGAGCTGGCTTTTCGTCTCGCAACATCTGGCGATAAATACGCAGGCTGTCTAAATCAATATCTGCCATCCCAAAGCTAGGCAGAATGCGGGCGTCTCGCTCGTCTTCTGTTTGTTCGGCCAGCATGCGTTTTACTGTTTCATCATCACAATGGCGATCACCTTCATGCAGACGCCGGTAAGTATTGCCCAGTGGTTGCCCGTTCAGATACACCGGTTTCTGCTTTCGGGTCGCTGCTGGAATATTCACGACTAGGATCACCTTGTTATCAATACATGCTTCATACACATGAGCGTCAGATAAAAGGTTTGAGCTGACTTTGGCAGGGTTATTTAAGGTATTAAAGAGATCACCACGCACCTTTGCCGGATTATCTAATCCTGCAATAGTGAATTGCCCTTGTTTTTCGCGTACTCCCAGCAATACCACGCCACCATAGGCGTTGCTCATCGCTGAATACGTCGGCCAGAAGTCCTTAGGAAGCTCCCCTAGACCATCCCGCCCCTGAGCCAGCTTGCATTCCAGCTCATAAGATTCAGCCAGTAGGCTTAGATCATCTAGCGTGTGTAGATCAAACATCACAGACCTCCGCTTGCATCGCATCGGCTTCGGGCAGGCGGAGCTGGCCGGAGATGAGGCGCGGCAGCAGCGTGTCGCGCAGGGTGGCGAGGGTGCGAATTTGGTCTGCATTCACTTGTTTGCGCTCTGCCATGCTATCGGCAATAGCAGAAAATGCATCAATAACAGCTTTAGGTGGGCATGCAAACTCGTAAGAAGCCACTGCATCTTTCGCTAAATGCAGAACTGTAGTCCCTGATGTGTGAGCATATGTATGTGCTTGAAACTGCTCTGTACAAAAGAGTCCATACAGATACTGCCTTGACACAGCATCAGTTTTGGGGCGAACAATACCCACATCTAATGAGGCAACCAGCGTGTCATATTCCGCAACTTCGACAACAAGCGCTGGCTTGCCAATCAATTCAGCTGCCTGTGTCACATCGGTGTAGGCCACAATCAAATCACCAGCTTCTACTACCTGTTCAGTTTTAAATTTTCCGGTGTACGGCTTAAACCCATCCATGCGGAAACCACCACCACGCGCAAAAGATTTCAATGTCACCAATGCAGTTGTGTGGCTATCAGCTAACTCTTTACTGGTGTAGGACTTTCCTTTTACAACGGTCGCCACATCCCCTAACGGTCGCATTTTCCACCCCTCCGGCACCAAGCCTTGTGGGGTTTCGGTGAATGTTGCGGGGAAGAGGGTTTGGAGCTCGGGGGGGAGTAGATCGTCATTCCCGCGTAGGCGGGAATCCAGTGGCGCGGCTGGATCCCCGACTAAATCACTCGGGGATGACGCAGGGTTAATCATTTGCTTGGTGCTGGCATTGGCGTGGACGGGGTCGAAATCGACAAACCACGACTTAAACAGCGCCTGCGCCATCGCCTCCAGCGTCGCATTGGTTTCGCGCAGCAGCGCAATGCGGTCGTCGAGAGCGCCAAGAAACTCGGCAATATTATTTTGCTCGGCTAAAGTTGGCCAAATTGTTTTAATTGGGTGAACATGATTTCGATTCAATGTCGGATTGGCTGACCCAACATCTAATCCTTTCAATTCATTTGAGTTACTCAAGAAAAAGTAATAAACAAACTTCGGGTTGTTTCCATGAAAATCCTTAACCCACAGGGTCGTATCATGCGGCCAGAAATCAACTTCTAGAAAGTGCACGCTTCCAACAACCCCTTTTCGCCCAAGCACAACTCCGGGGCCTTTAACCTTCGCTAAATCATGAAAACTACTGATGCCTGACGACGAAACGACAGGGACAGCTCCACTACGCTGCTCTGCTTTCGTAATGTCAAATCCTCTTTGCAAAGTAGCTTGGCTTCCAATAGTCGAGTAGAACCATTCATCAAGTTTATTTGTAGGAAGCATATCTGCTCGACTGGGGAGATCGTCCTTTTGTGGAGAGTACATCTTGCCTAAATGCATCTCAGAACTCATACCCCAGCCCTCCCAGTTTCTGGCGAATCAGCTGGTCGAGTTCCGCGCCTGTTGTTTTATTATGGGTATATCGCTGCAGATCAATATTATAAAAAGCTGCAAGCCAATACCCTATTTGTGCAAGCACCACTTGCACCATTGGATTATTCCGCATTGCCGCTCTCCATCTCGTTGCACAACTCCGCTTCGATTTCTTCGATACTCGGCAAGCTGGCTTGCAGGTCTTCCGGCAGCGAGCGGGTGAGCTGAGTTTCCCATTCTGCGACGCTAATCGGCTGGCTACTATTTCCCAAAGCGTATTCGACCAGAATCTGATTTTTCTTTCTGACCAGCAGCAGACCGAGTGCGGGCTGATCGTCTGGATGAGCGAGCAGGCGATTGACTGCGGTCATATACATGCCCAGTTGTGCGCCATCACCGGGGGTGAATTCGCGGGTTTTCAGTTCGATGACGATATAGCGGCGTAACTTGAGGTGATAGAACAATAAATCCAGATAAAAATCCTGATCGCCCATTTCCAGATGAACTTGTCGCCCGACAAAGGCAAAACCCTGACCGAGTTCAAGTAAGAACTTCTGGATATGATCCATCAGCCCTTGTTCCAGTTCTTTTTCACGGCGCGGTGCGTCGGTGCCTAAAAAATCGAACAGATATGGGTCTTTAAACACCTGGCTGGCCATGTCGGAATCGAGTGGCGGCAAGGTGGCGGGAAAATTATTCTGCGCTTTGCCGTGGCGGGCGATGGCGCGGGATTCGATTTGCATGGCTAAAATATTGCGCGACCAGCCGTATTCCAGAGTTTGCTGCGCATACCACAGCCGCTCCTCTCGATCACTGAGCTTCTCTAATAGCGCGATATTGTGATACCAGGTTAATTGTGCAAGCACCGCTTGCACAATGGCCTGATCTGTCCAGGTTGAGGCAAAACTGCGCATATATTTTAGATTGCGCGGTGAAAAACCTTTCATATCCGGAAAAGCCAAGCGCAAATCGTGAGCCAGCCGGTCGATAACCCGTGCGCCCCAGCCTTCACCTTGCTGTTTATTGAGGATGTGTTGGCCGATTTCCCAGTACAACAGCACCATGGCCGAATTACTCGCCAAGACCACACGCAAGCGCTCCCTGCCTATACGTTGCTTGAGTTCATTTAAAGTGATGGCATAGCTATCAGGCATTTCAATCGATTCGGCTGGCACAGGGAAACTAACAGTACGGTCGACTTTGCCTCGCTGTTTGCGCTGATCTGGTTGATCAGAACTCATATCCTAAGCCTCCCAGTTTCTGGCGAATGAGCTGGTCGAGTTCCACACCTTTCGCCATTTGCTCTCCGAGCTTTTCGGTGAGCGCGGTCATTTTGGTGACGAAGTCTTCGTCGTTGTCTTCGATTTCTTCTGCGCCCACATAGCGGCCGGGGGTGAGTACGTGGCCGTGTTCGGCGATTTCAGCGAGTTTGACGCTGCGGCAGAAGCCGGGGACATCTTCATAGATACTCTCGGCATCTATTCCTCGCCAAGCCTTAACCAGATTGGCAATGCGGGTAATCGCATCGTCATCCAGCTCACACTGCACCCGCGAAATCATTTTGCCGAGCTTGCGCGCGTCGATAAACAGCACTTCGCCTTGGCGGGTGGATTTGTTTTTAGCCAAAAACCACAGGCAGGCGGGGATTTGGGTGTTGAAGAACAACTGGCCGGGCAGGGCAATCATCACTTCCACCACGTCAGCATCGACCATGGCGGCACGGATTTGCCCTTCAGAGTTTTGACTGGATGACATCGATCCATTGGCCAGCACAATACCGGCGCGGCCATCGGATTTAAGGTGGTAAAGCATATGCTGCAGCCAAGCATAGTTTGCGTTGCCTTGCGGCGGCGTGCCGTACACCCAGCGCGAATCGCCTTCCAAACTACCATGCCACCAATCGCTGATATTAAATGGTGGGTTAGCAAGGATGTAATCGGCACGCAGATCGGGATGCTGATTTTTAGTAAAAGTGTCGCCCGGCTCACGGCCAAGGTTAAAGTCGATGCCACGAATGGCGAGGTTCATCGCCGCCAGGCGCCAGGTGGTGGGGTTTGATTCCTGCCCGTAAATCGACACATCGCCCAGCTGTCCGCCGTGCGCTTCGATAAATTTTTCTGATTGCACAAACATGCCGCCCGAGCCACAGCAAGGGTCATAAACCTTGCCCTGATGCGGGTCGAGCACGGCCACCAGCATTTTAACAATGGATTGCGGCGTGTAGAACTGCCCGCCTTTTTTTCCCTCGGCGCTGGCAAATTGGCCGAGGAAATACTCATAAACCTGGCCAAGAATATCGCGGGCTTTGCTTTGGTCTTCACCAAAACCAATCGTTGAAATCAGATCAACCAATTCGCCGAGCTTGCCATCGGGCAAGGGGGCTCGGGCATAGCGTTTATCTAAGATGCCTTTCAGGCTGGGGTTTTCTAGCTCCAAAATCGCCAGCGCATCGTCAATACGCTTGCCGATATCGGCCTGCTTAGCATTGGCCCGCAAAGCTTCCCAGCGCGCCCCTTCCGGCACCCAAAATACGTTGACTGCTTTGTAGTAATCACGGTCTTCCAGCTCTTCGGCCAGCAATTCATCATCGCAATCATGCAAAAAATATTCGTCGTTTTCGTCAGCAAAGCGGCGCGTGAGTTCAGCGCGGCGGGCGGAAAACGAATCAGAAATGAATTTCAGAAAAATCATGCCGAGTGCGATGTGTTTATATTCTGCCGCGTCAACATTGGCACGCAGCTTATCAGCGGCTGACCAGAGCGTTTTTTGGATGTCTTGGAGCATGTTTAATTATTCTTTATGTTTAGGGTCTGTTGACGTTTCATTCACCATTGCGCTGAGCCGGAAAACGGCTAGGCACAAGGCATATGACGAAGACAATAACTGGTTATTGTCGAGGAGCATAACGCAGTGAATGGCCATTTTCCGGCTCAGCCCTTCGGGTTTGGCCCATTTTTGGGGCTGCACGGCGTTAAAAATCGCTCATGGTACTCGTGCCATGTCGCAATTTTCTCCTTGTTCAGCCCCAAAACTGGGCCAAACGCAGCCGTGAATGAAACGTCAACAGACCCTAGCGAAAGGTTGCGTCAGATTATAACTGGCAAAGCGCAGCATGGAGCGAGGATCTACAGAGACTTAGGCCGAATTCAAACGCTTATTTCCCCCACATCCATTTCCCATTGCCAAGAAAAAGAAAAACCCCTCAAAAGAGGGGTTGAAATCTTTTCACGCAAAAAATGCTGCAGATCAAAACGGAATATCATCCTCAAAATCATCAAAGCTCTTCGGTGCTGCGGCAGCTGGCGCAGTTGCTGGGCGGCGAGCTGGGGCGGGGGCGGGGGCGGGGGCGGCTTGTTGCTGGTAGGCGGGCTGCTGATTAAAGCCGCCGTCGTCGTAGCCAGCATCGGCTGGGCCACTGCTATTGCCGCTGCGCCCACCCAACATTTGCATTTGGTCGGCAATGATTTCGGTAGTGTAGCGGTCTTGGCCGGTGGTTTTATCTTGCCATTTACGCGTTTGCAGACGTCCTTCGATATAAACCGATGAGCCTTTTTTCAGGTACTGCGCGGCGATTTCAGCTAGGCGGTTGTACATGGTGATGTTGTGCCATTCGGTTTTTTCTTGCTTTTGACCGGTGGCTTTGTCTTTCCAGCTTTCGGTAGTGGCAATGCTGAAGTTACACACTGCGCCGCCCGATGGCAGAAAGCGATTCTCAGGATCTTTACCTAAGTTGCCGATCAGAATTACTTTATTCAATGAAGCCATTTGCTTATCTCTTCTTTTGTCTTTTACGGGGTAGAGACGGGGGAGTTAAATCTGCCGCGTCTCTTCAATAAGTTGCCGCGCCGCAGCTTCGTCCCAGCCTGTTTGCAGGACTTTCAGCAAGGCCACGCGTTCATCAATTAACACAACGGCCTCTTTTACGCCGTCAATAGTGGCAAGTTTAACAGACAGAGCCTGTGCGCTGCCTTCCCAATTATCGCCAATATGGAACATTTGTGTTTTAACTGGCAGCGGCGGCTGCATGCCTGCGGCAAAAAACAGCCAGATCACCATCAGCGCGGCACACAGCAAGAAAATGGCGGTAACGCTGCCATGCTGCTGATACAACCAACCCGCAATCGCTGAGCCTAAAAACATGCTTAATGATTGGCAGGTATTGTAAACACCCATCGCCGTGCCTTTGGCATCGCTAGGGGCAATTTTAGAAATAAGGCTAGGCTGGGTGGCTTCTAAAATATTAAACGCAATAAAGTACACCGACAACCACACCACAATCATGGTGAGATTGGGCATATACAGCGCCATTCCCAGCTGGGCGAGCAACATCAGGCTGATTGCAAAAATAAACACTTCTTTTAGGTGTTGTTTTTTTTCACCATAAATCACCGCTGGCACCATCAGCACAAAGCCAACCAACACCACGGGCAAATAAACCCACCAATGATGCGTAAGCTCTAGCCCGCCTAATTGAGTCAGCAGCAGCGGCATCACAGTAAACATGGCCATTTGCGCGGCGTGTAGGGCAAATACGCCGTAGTTCATGCGTAAAAGCTGCGGATTACGCAATACGGCGGGCAGGCGGGTGGCACTGATTTCAGCGTCAGAATGAAAACGCGAAATCGTTGGATTAGGAATAATCTGCTTCACACCGATCATGGCGGCAATGGTTAAACCGGCAGTCAGCAAAAAGATGCCAGGTAAACCAATCCATGCAGCCAGCGTGGGCGCGGCCACCAAAGAAATCGCAAAGGTGCTGGCAATACTACCGCCGATCATCGCCATGGCTTTGGTACGGTTTTCTTCGCGGGTTAAATCGGCCAATAAGGCGGTGATGGCAGCAGAAATAGCCCCTGCGCCCTGCACCGCGCGGCCCACAATCAGCCAAGCCACATGATCCGCCATAGCACACATCACGCTACCCACGGCAAACAGGGCAAGGCCAATATAGATGACTTTTTTGCGGCCAACCCGATCCGACCACATGCCAAAAGGCAGTTGCAATAAGGCTTGCGTCAGGCCGTAAGCGCCAAACGCCAAGCCAACCATGGCGTGATTATCACCGCCAGGTAGTTTGCCAGCGTAGACAGCAAACACCGGCAAGATCAGAAACATTCCCAGCATACGCAGGGCATAAAGCCCAGCTAAGCCAAGCGAGGCACGTAGTTCTATAGGAGTCATGGGCTTCAAATATCAGAGATCAATGTGGGGTGGGTATCTTGCCCACGCGTTTATGCATACAGAGCCGCGTGAGCATAAAAAACGGCCCACCCTACACATCTGCAGCAAATGTAATGGTCAAGTAAATGCTTCCAACACACTTTTGACAGGAAAGTCCGGTATATTATCCGATTCCTCTTTACTGCAGATACCGGCCTTTATGTCGTACCGTCGTATCGAATCATCCGAAGCCCCGCAAATTCGCATTCGCGGCGCTCGCACGCACAATTTAAAAAACGTTAATCTCGACCTGCCACGCGGCAGTTTAGTTGTGATTACGGGGCTTTCTGGCTCGGGCAAATCGTCTTTGGCGTTTGATACGCTCTACGCCGAAGGCCAGCGTCGCTATGTAGAATCGCTGTCGGCTTATGCGCGGCAATTTTTACAATTGATGGAAAAACCCGATGTCGATCTGATCGAGGGCTTAAGCCCAGCGATCTCCATCGAGCAAAAAGCCACCAGTCATAATCCGCGCTCCACCGTTGGCACGGTAACCGAGATCCACGATTATCTACGGCTATTATTTGCCCGCGTCGGCACGCCATATTGCCCCGAGCACAAGCAGCCGCTGCAATCGCAAACGGTCAGCCAGATGGTTGATCATGTATTAGCACTGCCCGAAGAAACCAAGCTGATGATTCTGGCTCCGGTTGTAGTCGGCAAAAAAGGCGAAAACGTCGATCTATTTGACGAGCTACGCGCTCAAGGCTTTGTACGCGTTCGCGTGGACGGCGAAATCTGCGAGCTGGAAGAAACGCCTAAGCTGGATAAAAACAAAAAACACACTATCGAAGTGGTGGTTGACCGGCTAAAAGTGCGCGAAGACATCAAGCAGCGTCTGGCCGAATCCTTTGAAACCGCGCTGCGCCACGCCGAAGGCCGTGCAATTGCTTTGGAAATGGATAGCGGTAAAGAGCACTGGTTCTCCGCCAAGTTTGCCTGCCCAATTTGTAGCTACAGCCTGCCAGAGCTAGAACCTCGTCTGTTCTCATTTAATAATCCGATGGGCGCCTGTCCTAAGTGCGAAGGCCTGGGGCAGATCACTTTCTTTGACCCTAAGCGTGTGGTGGCTCACCCTGATTTAAGCCTAGCGGCAGGAGCGATTAAGGGCTGGGATAAGCGTAATCAATTTTACTTCCAGATGCTGACCAGTATTTCTGAGCACTATGGCTTTGATGTCAGTGAAGCATGGACAGAGCTAACTGCCGAAGTACAACAAGCGGTATTACACGGCTCAGGTACTGAGGAAATTGCTTTCACCTACATGAACGAGCGTGGCAATAAAGTATCGCGCTCGCATGCTTTTGAAGGGATTATCCCCAACTTAGAACGCCGCTATGTTGAAACCGATTCAATGGCCGTGCGTGAAGAATTAGCCAAGTATCAAAACAACCAGCCCTGCCCACATTGCGAAGGCGCAAGGCTAAGGGTTGAAGCGCGTAATGTGCGCGTCGGCGAATGTAATCTGCACGAAGTCAGCAAAATGGCGCTGAAAGAAACCGCTGGCTATTTTGCGGGCTTAACGCTCACTGGTGCTAAAGCGCAGATTGCCGAAAAAATTGTTAAAGAAATCCGTGAACGCTTAGGCTTTTTGGTGAATGTAGGGCTGGATTACCTTAGCCTTGATCGCAGCGCCGATACGCTTTCGGGCGGCGAAGCGCAGCGGATTCGCCTTGCCAGCCAGATTGGCTCTGGCCTCACCGGCGTCATGTATGTACTGGACGAGCCGTCGATTGGCCTGCATCAGCGCGATAACGACCGCCTGCTGGGCACGCTGCGCCATCTGCGCGATCTAGACAACACCGTGATTGTGGTTGAGCACGATGAAGACGCAATCCGCATGGCCGATTATCTGGTTGATATGGGCCCAGGCGCAGGTGTTCATGGCGGTGAAGTGGTGGCAGCGGGTACGCCAGAAGACATCATGAACGAGCCACGCTCGATCACTGGGCAGTTTTTATCGGGAGCTCGCAAAATCGCGATCCCAGAAATTCGCCGCAGCCCAGACCCAGAAAAATGGCTGTCGCTGAAAGGCGCTTCGGGTAATAACCTAAAACAAGTTGAGCTTAAGCTGCCGGTAGGCTTGTTTGTTTGCATCACAGGTGTATCAGGCTCGGGTAAATCTACGCTGATCAACGACACGCTTTACACCATCGCCGCGAAAGAACTCAACGGCGCATCGGGTGAGCCAGCACCGTTTGAAAGCATTACTGGCTTAGAACACTTTGATAAGGTGATTAACGTCGATCAATCACCGATTGGCCGCACACCCCGCTCTAACCCTGCTACCTATACCGGTATGTTTACGCCGATTCGTGAGTTATTTGCCGGTGTACCCACCAGCCGTGAACGCGGCTATGGGCCTGGGCGCTTTAGCTTTAATGTAAAAGGCGGCCGCTGCGAAGCGTGCCAGGGCGATGGCGTACTCAAGGTAGAAATGCACTTTTTACCGGATGTGTACGTGCCTTGCGATGTTTGCCACGGCAAACGCTATAACCGCGAAACGCTGGAAGTGCTCTACAAAGGGAAAAACATCACCGAAGTATTGGGGATGACAGTAGAGCAAGCACTAGCGTTTTTTGAAGCCGTACCTACGGTGGCACGTAAGCTAAAAACATTGACTGATGTAGGCTTGGATTACATCCGCTTAGGCCAAAGCGCCACCACATTGTCTGGTGGTGAAGCACAGCGCGTGAAGCTGGCGCTGGAGCTATCTAAACGCGACACTGGCCGCACGCTGTATATCCTTGATGAGCCAACCACCGGCCTACATTTCCACGATATTGACCAACTGCTGACGGTGCTGCATCGCCTGCGTGAGCACGGCAATACCGTGGTGGTAATCGAACATAATCTGGATGTGGTGAAAACTGCAGACTGGGTGATTGATCTAGGGCCAGAAGGTGGCGCGGGTGGTGGGCGCATCCTGATGAGCGGCACACCGGAAGAGCTAGCGGCTTGCACCGAAAGCCATACTGGGCAATATCTAGCTAAAACCTTAAATATGTGGAAATAACCACCAGACTAGAGGCAAACACAGACAAGGCTCTAAACAGGGCTTTCTCTGTGCTCTCTGTGGGTAAAAATTTATTTCATGAGTACATAAAGGGTGCAAGCTGACGGGCTTCACTCACCCTGCCTTATGTACCTTTCATGGCGCTCATTAGGTCTGCAACTTTAAAAACACCATCGCGGCCAATAAAGCGTCGTTGACGGGATTGTGCCGAGGCAAGTCAGGGATATCTAGTGTTTGCAATATATGGCTAAGGCTAAGATCCACATCTGGGCGGTGCGCGCTCACCATTCGATCATAAAATAGCCCAGAGATATCAATCGCCGCATTCGGCAGCGCTACGCCTAGCTTTAAGCTGCGATTAATCACCGCCAGATCAAACTCCAGATAGTAGCCCACGATAGGCCTGGGCCCGATAAAGTGCAGCAGCTGAGCCAAGGCGTCTGATAACGCTATCCCACCTTGCACGTCTTGGTGGCGTAAACCGTGCACGGGAATGCTGGCTGGGTCGATTTGCCCTGCGGGCTTAACCAGAACCTTCCATGTTTCTGAAAGAAAAATGCGCTGATCCTTTATTAGAATCGCCGCAATGCTGATAATTTCAGCCAGCTTTGGATCTAAACAGCTCATTTCACAATCTAAGCTGACATATTCCCCTGCCGGTGGTTGATCCCATAAAAATGCAAATTGTGGATCACGTAAGGCGGCCAGTTTGCGGGATCGCCGCCAGTTTTGCAGCCAATTCATAGCATGCCTAACTTAAAATGATGGCTAATCAGTTGTCGAAATTGCTTCACCACCCCAAGTGTATCTTTAAGCAATTCTCGCTCTAAAGTGGTGAGCTGTGCCGGATCAAGCAAATTATCGATCGGCTTATCCATCGCCAGCCTAGCCAGCCCTAATTTAAGCTGCAAGCCCTGTAAAAACGCCAAAGATTCGCTCATATCACGGCCAAAACTCTCGTTTAAATACCCGAGCGCAATCAGGCATTGAATCCGCCGGTAGCTATTTGATTCTTTAATTTGATATTGCAAAGCCAAGCTGCGTACGCCATGCACCAGCGGAAAAATACCGCCTTTTTTTAAATCTAAGCAGTTTTTATCCGCACCAGCGTGGGTAATTAAGCGAGAAAACAAATTAATTGGCGTGGCAAATTGCTCTACAGGAAATGCAAAGCGGGATAAAAAAGCCGCGCTATCTGCCACGCCTTGAGTTAAATAATCGCGTAACTCATCAAATAAAGCACTCTGCCCGCAAACAGGCCGAGCATCCTGCCAGATCGCCATATTCATCACGTTTTCACTGCTGGCAGAGCAGCTCCATTCATCCATTTGCCGCTTATAAGCCGTCACGCTTTGCCGCCAAACGGGATTAGAAACCATCACCTCGCCGGGGCAAGGCGGATAGCCTAATTCAATTAAATGAACGGTAAACTCATCGCAAACCCGCTGCAAATCGGGATGCTGATAACCATCGGCAATAATCAGCGCATTATCCTGATCGGTATTTAAAATCTGCTCACCCCTCCCTTCGGAGCCTAAAACCAGCAGGCACACATGTGGCAGCATTTCCGGCGGGGCCAACAAGCTAAAGAGCTTACTCAATAATCGATGGCGAATTTCGGCCAGCAGCTCAGCCAATAAAGTGATCTTCATACCATTGCGGTGCAGGGAAATAATCAGTTGCTGCGTGCTTTTAACTGCAGCCTGCAGTGCGCCCGGATGGTGAGCTCGGCCAATTTGGGCGGTAATGCTACGCGGATTATTTGCCAGCGCCGACATGAGATCAATCTGTTCTAATACGCCACAAATCTGCTCGTCTTCCTGCACAATCAGCCTTTGTACCGAATGGCGCATCATCAGCAGCATGGCGTGGTGCAGATCATCCTCGGCCTTTACACAAATCAGCTGACGGCTGATATGGCGATAGATGGCTTCCTGCTGCGCATCCAGCCCATCCGCCACCACATTGCGTAAATCGCTCTGGGTAAAAATCCCCACCCCTGATGCGTCCTGCACCAGCACTGCGCGGCTGTGCATGCTTTTCATCAGCCTTGCGGCATCCAGCACAGTGGCGCTTTCCGCCAGCCAGCAAGGCGGATGCAGCACAGCATCCCCTACCCGTGGCTGCAGCTCTTGCAAGGGGTGATCTAACGCGGCCAGCTTGCGGGCAACATCAGCATAAAAAAACGCAGCAAACTGGCTATTGCCATCGCTGATTTTCATCACCACATCGCGTTTAATATGCCAGAGCAGGGTGTCCTCAACCGCCCGCAAAGTACAACAAGCCTTAGCACTCAGCAGCGATTTGCTATCCAGCACATCAAAAGCGCCGTAAAAAACCGCCTCATCCCCTGCCCCTTCTTCACTGACTAGCCCTTTCATCACCACCAGTAGCGCATCCACCTGCTGCCCTAGCTGCTGAATAGAATGGCCCGCTGCAAAGTAGGAGATATCCAGCGCTGCAGACAAACGATCGCGCTCAGCAGCAGTCAGGCAGCTAAAAGGTGAACGATTAAAATCAAAGGATGCAGTCATAAATCCCCCTATTAGCTAATTTTAGCCTTACTAGAGGAAAAAGAGTGCTAGCAACCTGTCGGACTTAGACGGTCGAAGCGAGGGAAAGACCGGTTTGAGACAGATTTCGCGGGTTTTTGAGGCGAATAGCTGGCTATTCAATGAGAAAATGCGTGAAATATGGCCAAATCAGGCTTTTCCGTAGTAGATCAGTCTTAAGTCCGACAGGCTACTAGGTAGTATGCAAAACAAGTAGCGATCAGCCGAAGCCATACTTCAGACGAAAAAAAGCCCTTGATTAACAAGGGCTGTTTTCTTATGCAAGCAATGCAACTGCATTTAAAACCCACTCAATGCCGAATGTTGCTTACCAATGATTTACCGGACTCTGCCAGTGCAAACTGCACTTGGCGGAGAGCAAGGGATTCGAACCCTCGATACAGGTTTTGCCCGTATGCTCCCTTAGCAGGGGAGTGCCTTCGACCACTCGGCCAACTCTCCATCAAGACTGCGAATCATACCTAATCACTTACAATTTAGTCAATCAAACTGTCAAAATTCCGCAAAAAAATACATTTCAATATTGCTCTGCCTGCTTTTTATCCTTACAAATCAGAGGGTATCTGCGGTGCGCCGCTCCCCACCACCATGCCATAAGCCATCCACAGCATCAGCAGGCCATACATAACTCTTGGAAACCACTCGGCGACTTTGCTTTGAAAATCCGCGATGGTTTCGCTTTCCATATTTACATGCCGCAGCAGCATTTCAGGCAAAGTGCCGCTGGCTTCCCCTGTTTGCACAAAGCCCGTCACCCGCTCTTCCCCTAAAAAAGACTGATGATCCAGCGCTTTAGCTAGGCTATCCCCGCGCTGCATTTTGGGCAGAATGCGGCTGTATTCGCTGCGGATCAGCTGATTATGAATCGCCCGATTCGCCTTGGGCAGGGCATCAAACATGGGCAGGCCTGCTTCCAGCATCAGGGCCAAGCTTTCAAAAAAATCCCGCGCATTGCGCCGCACATACATTGCTCCGAATAGCGGCATTTTGATCAACAGCATTTCAAGCTGCAGCCTTAAACGCGATGGCCCCGTGACTTCCAGCCAATCCGAAATCCCTCTGAACAAAGCATAGAGGCTGATAAAAAACAGTATTGGCCGCAGGCAGCGCCACAAATAAGCAGCCGGGCTAAGTGCACCCAAAACCAGATCTGGCAAAGGTTGTACGAGTAAGGCCAGCACAAACACCACGATAGGCAGCATCATTTTGGAGCGCATCTGCTTGCTTAATCTGGCTTTCAGCGTATAGCGCTCAGCCAGGCGAAAGTAAGTACGTGCAGGGCTGCCTGCGCTAATCGCCGCATGCAGCAAATCCGCTTCCAGATCACTAAACAAGCCCGCCATCCGCCCTGCCGCTGCCACATCCTTGCCCCGCCCCAACCACTTACGCGCCTCATCAACCCTAGGCTCGGCAGCTTTTGCCAGCCGCAAGGACAAAAAAACCTGCGCCACCGGCAAGCCTGCTTTCTCCATCGTTGCCAGATGGGTGAATAAATCGGCACGGATGGTGTCGTTTAATGGGGGGAGTTTGGGTTTAGGCATGGGGTTTAGTTATCCATGCACTCATGATGTTTTTAAAAATAGGGGCAAAGGCTTCTAGCTTGCCATCTTTGGGTATTTGGCAATCTTCAATAAGCATCGAAATCAACTCATCATCTTCAAACCCGTCGCTAGGATCACCTACATTGGTCCAAATAAATCCATCAATAAGCTGCTTGCGCTTTTCAATAAGTTGCCGATTTGTCGAAGTTGAATCACCAAGATTTAAAATACGAATTGCATCTTTGGCTCTTTCAGTTAAACCTTCAACTTCTCCACTAATGTAAAATTTTAATTCTGTTTCGCACTCATCCATTAATGGGGTAAGCAATAAAGCTTGAGAGCCATGCCCCTCACCACACTGATGTTTTGCATTACAGCTCGCAACAATATTGTCAAAATCTAAAGTTCGTTTGGGAGCAAAAGCCTGTGCTTCAATATGCTCGTTATGACAATTTTTTTCAGTGATAGGTTCAGTGATACTCTGGCAACAATAAGCACATAAGTAATATTGCTCTTTTAAAGCAGCTACTCTAATTTCCTGCCTGACAGTATAATCAGTCTCAGCATACTTCCCTTTGGGATGATCGCGTTTCCAGCGTGTTAAAGCAGCAGGCGCAGTAGATTTAATGATCTTGCGCATGCCGCAGCTCCTGTTTACGCAGCAATAAACGAGCCTTAATTAATTCAATATTATTTTCCGGCAAATCCTTACTCAGCTCTGCAAGCAAACCTTTAGCCTTATCAAGTTCACCATCCTGAATGGTATTCAGTAAGGCACGCAAGCGCATATCAACGTCTGCATTGCGGATATCGGTATCCATTACCTGTAGCAAAACTGAATTGGCATCTAAACCATATAAATCATCAACAACAGATATCTCACCATCATCCAGTAAATAACAAAGCACATCTTTGCTATCGCTAATTACCAATGGTGAATGGGTAGTCAGAATAAACTGGCAATTGGGAAAAGTTGAGGTTAAACGTGCGATGAGTGTACGCTGCCATTTAGGGTGTAAATGTAGGTCTACTTCATCAATCAGAACAATACCATTACCATGCAAAGGATTTTCTAAAGCAGGATTCATCATTGCTAAGCGACGGGCAATATCACCTACTAGAGCCATTAATGATTTTTCACCTTGCGATAACTGTCCAACATTCAGCGATTCACCATTTTTATCAACTGACATATACAAGCGAGGTTTACGTCGGACTCGTAAATTACTAAATCCAGGCATAAATGCGCTAATTGCAGCTCTTACTGCGCTTAGCTGCCGATCACGCATTAAGGCATGCATCTCCTGAAGGCCAAGCAAAGCCTTAGGGTCATTGATAAATGATTTATATAATTTCTCAACTGCCTCTATAGGAATACCCGTTTCATTTTCAGCATCTTCACGTTCCCTGAACCACTCAAAGAAACGTCGGAAATCGACACCTTGATTCAAAGCATTGTCGTACCCATCCAACTGCTGGAAAGAGTGCTTATCACGGATTTTCAACGGAATATCTAAAACAACACGTTCAACAGGATAAAAAACAATCAAAGGTAATGAAGCCTGTTCATTTTCACTTAATTCAGACCGAAAATGCTCAGCTAATTTTGTTGCATCATTTAACTGGCTACTTTGCTCATTCTTTCGGCCCGTACGTGTTTTTGCAATAGTCCATCGATGCAAGTATGCATTATGTTCTAAGCTTATTTTAATCGCTGCTGCATTATGGCCATTTTTTATATCATCCTCTTGAATAGGACTTCCATTACCTTTTTCTGAGCGAATACGGGCAACAAACCAACTCAAAGAGGTAGCGAGCGATTTTAATAAGAATGTTTTACCTGCACCATTATTTCCAACTAAGACAGTAACCTTAGATTTTTTTTCATCTGTAGGGGCCAATGGAAGCTCAATATTGGAAAATCGCCCAACATTAGTTAATTTAAATTGTAATATTTCCATAAGCCCCAAAAATTCCATGCAAATTAAATACAATAGTTGTGTAACAATTTACGCCAACAATAAATAAATCAAAGAGAAAAAAAATCAGAAACCAGCAGTATTCTAATCTAAACCCTTCTACTTTATATCATCTAATTAGCAAATTTTCCCAGCCCCTGCTGCATTCCCCCCCACTTTCCGCTACCCTCACCCCTAAGCCCATTCAATAAGACTTTCCCGTGCTGCATCTATTCCAATCCAACCGTATCGACGTTCTGCTGGCGGCGCTGGCGCATCAGTTAGAGACTTCTCCTTTGGCGTCCCCTTTTGAGCAGGAAAAGATTGTGGTGCAGTCTAAGGGGATGGGGCGGTGGTTGAATTTTCGCTTGGCAGAAAAGCAGGGCATGACGGCGCAGATGGGTTACCCGCTGTTGGCTTCTTTTTTCTGGGATTTAATGCAGCGCACGCTGGGTGGCAATCTGCCGAAGAAGTCGCCGTTTTCGCGAGAGATTATGGGCTGGCGTGTGCTGGCTTGGCTGGATTCGCAGCCCAATGCGCCGGTGCTGCTTAATTATCTGCGTGAAGGCGGCGATTTTCGGCGCTTTGAACTCGCCACGCGCATTGCCGATGTGTTCGATCAATATCTGGTTTACCGCGCCGATTGGCTGCTGGCTTGGGAAAAAAATCAGAGCTTAGGGCTAGGGGATGATGAGGCTTGGCAGTCGGCGCTGTGGCGCTATTTATCTAAGGATGAGCTGGATATCCGTGTGGATGGCGGGCATCGGGGCGCTTTGCTGGCGGCAACCCACAAACGGCTGCTCGACCCACGCCCTTTAGATTTGCCCAGCCGTGTTTCACTATTTGGCATATCCAGCCTGCCGCCGGTGTATATGGAGATTTTGCGCGCGCTATCTAAACGCTGCGAGGTGTTTATCCATGCGCTTAATCCTTGCAGTATTCCATGGGGTGAGATTCGGGATCAGGCCGAGATAGCGCGGCTCTCTGATGGCTATGACCCGGATGATTTATATCTGGAAGTGGGTAATCCGCTGTTGGCGGTGTGGGGCAAGCAGGGGCGGGAGTTTTTTAACCAGCTGATTGCCGAGCCAGAAATGATGGAATATTTCACACCCTTTCCCGGCAACCATGAAACGCTACTGCAAACACTGAAAAGCGATGTGCTGGAATTGGTCGCCCGCTCACCAGAAACCGCACAAAGGGTGGCGCTAGACGATAAATCGCTGCAAATCCACGTTTGCCATTCGGCCATGCGCGAAGTAGAAGTACTGCATGATCAGCTACTGGCTTTGTTTGAACGGGACGCCAGCTTAAGCCCTGCCGATATTGTGGTTTTGATGCCGGATATCGAACATTACATCCCCTATATTGAGGCGGTCTTTGGCCGCACTGGGATAGATCCGCGCCCCAAGGCCAATCAAAACCCGCACGTCCCCTTTGCCATTGCCGACCGCAGCCTGCGGGATTCCGCCCCCTTAGCTCAAGCCCTGTTAGAGCTGCTCACACTGCCACAATGCCGTTTTGCCAGCGATTGGATGATGGCACTACTGGATATTCCCGCCATTGCCCGCCGCTTTGAAATCCCCGTCAGCGAGCTGCCTACAATTCATCGCTGGATGAATGAGCTGGGCATTCATTGGGGCAGAGACGGCGAGCATAAAGCCGAGCTAGGCCTGCCGCCTACCTTTGAGCACACTTGGCGCTTTGGGCTGGATAGGCTGTTGCTAAGCATTGCCCTACCCGCTGGCGTGGCCCACCATGCTGCGCCGCTGTTTGCCGGAACCCTGCCGGGCAGCGGTGTGGCGGGTAATCAAGCGCAGCTAGCGGCAAGCTTAGCCGCCTTTGCTGAAACGCTGTTTGCCCAAGCCCAGGCCCTATCAGGGGATCACACCCCTGCAGAGTGGCATATCAAGCTGATTGCTCTGATTGAGGCCCTGTTTGCGCCGGACGAGACCGATGAAAAAGAAGCACTCTTGCTAGCCGAGCTGCGCGAGCAGGTGATCGAATTTGCCCTGCAAAGCCAAGAGGCTGGCTACGATGCACCAGTGGATTTATCCGTACCGCGCAGTTGGCTCAATGGTGCGCTATCCGGCAAGATTCCTAGCGGTGGATTTTTAACCGGCGCAGTCACTTTTTGCGCCATGGTGCCGATGCGCTGCCTACCCTTTAGAGTGATTGCCTTGCTAGGTTTTAATGACGGCGCTTTCCCGCGTGAATCGCGCCCGCCGGGCTTTGATTTGATGGCGCACAACCCGCAGTACGGCGATCGCTCGCGCCGTGCCGATGATCGCTATCTATTTTTAGAAACGCTGCTTTCAGCCAGCGATGTGCTGTATCTCAGCTATGTAGGGCGCGGCATCCAGGACAACAATCGGATTCCACCATCGGTAGTGGTGTCCGATTTAATTGATGCCGTCAGTAAAAGCTTTGTGCTGGAAGACGCAGCCCCCATGCCTGCGCTGGGTAATGAGGCGCTGAAATGGCGGCGCTTAGAGCGCGAACGCCTGCTTGCGCATCTGATTATCGAGCATCCCTTGCAGCCCTTTAGCCCGCGCTATTTTAAAGACCAGCGGCTGGTAGCCTATTCGCCACTGTGGTTTATCGCCGCCTCGCAACTGGGCCAGCCCCAAAGCGCGCCTTTATCGGTGCTGAGCGAGGCCTTGCCGCTACCCGAGATGGAGGCGATTGCCTTTGTAGATTTTCTCGCTTTTTGGCGTAACCCAACCCGCTATTTACTCAGAAATCGCCTCGGCATTCGCTTGGCAACAGAGGCCGTCGAGTTTGAAGGCAATGAGCCATTTAGCCTGTCTTTTTCTGCCAAAAGCGAGCTAAACAGCGTGATTTGGCAATCCTTAGAGCAGGGCTGGAGTGCGGATGCCATTGCCACTGGCCGCGCCGCTGGCCTACTGCCACACGGCGGTTTTGGCAATATCAGCGCCGCCAAGCAATCTGCCACCATGATTAAGCTGTACAACACCGCCGAGCCACTGCTTCGTGATGTGCCGCTTGCGCCGTACTCTTTCCGCTTTGAGTTGTCAGGGCAGATTTTGACTGGTGCCTTGCATCAGTTACGCCCTAATGGCCAAGTGATGATCTGGACCGATCACAGCTCAGCGATTGAGCTGATCGCCTGCTGGCTAAAGCACCTTGCACTCTGTCTTGCCAGCCCAGAAGGCGTGGCGCTTGAAACCCGCATCGTCAGTCAAAAAGGTCATTGGCGTTTTGCCTCGCTCACAAAGCCAGAAGCCAGCCACCAACTAGAAAAATGGCTGCAATATTACTGGCAGGGCCAAGCTGAGCGCCTGCCCTTTGCCACCCGCAGCAGCGCCAAATATGCCGAAGCGCTTAATACAGACGATGATCCAGCCAAGGCAAATACCGCGGCCAGAGAATCTTGGCACGGTAACAACCTGCGTGGCTTTAGCGGCGAAGAAAGCGAGCCGTGGTATGAAATGGCTTGGCGCGGCCAAAGCCTGCTCAGTGATGAAAAATTTACGCAGATGGCAGCCGAGCTGTTACTGCCTATGTATCAGGCAAGAGGCGAAGTTTAAGCCTAGCGATTAAAGCAAGCACGCACAAACAGGCTTTGCTGGGCTTGTTTGTTTACGTGGTGCAGCAACAATGAGCCAAGCCCAACATTTATGTGTGACCTAGATCATACTGCCCATTTTTTTTGCAATACCACTCTTTCTTTCAAAAACCCATGCATTCCTTTCTACTAAAAAAGATACTTCCAAAATAAAAAAGATAAAGCAGAGCCAAGGCACGCCCACTCAAGCTTTGTGCCTTGCAAAAAAAACACACGCCCATAAAAAAATAGCCTGCGCTATTTATTACTTGCAAAGGCTTAATACCAAAGATAAAAACCTGTAAAAAATACCGTATTGAAGTAACAAGTGCATATCGGTACAAACGCTGATAAATAAATTTGGTGATTAAAGCAATCCCAAAATTCGGGAATTAGTTTTAAATAATTTAAATCTCAATTTACAAGGAATATGCACATGCCCACCTTAAAAAAATCAGCTGCAATTATTATATTTTCTTTACTTAGCTCAGGCGCTTATGCCGTATCTGAGGCTTATGTAGATTCAGTGATTAGCTTTAAGAATGCAGCTGGCGCAAATGTCAGTAGCGCAACGGGTAATAACGGCACTAATATTCTAGGCTTTACCACCAATGTATCCACCACCTTGCCGTTTGGCGCACCCAAAACCGCAGAATGGGCCTCTGTAGTACAAGGTGGCGAAGCCATTTATGGCTTTACGGGTAAGCAGGCTACGGGATCAATTGATATTTACACCATTGTTAACGGTGCCAGTGAAATAGCCAAAATTTATGGTCGCCTAGGTAATGCAGGTAGCTGGTCTTTCCTTGGCCAAACCGATTCAACACCAAATGGCCACTTATCCCTTGCCCCTAAGCAGATCACTTTTTCATTGGGAGCCGGTGTTGCTGTTGATCAAATTGGTATTTTCTCTCAAAACAATAAAGGCTACTCGCCAGGCTTTGATATTATGGGTATTGGTGGCAATGGCATGGTGAGCGCGCCCGTGCCTGAACCTGAAACCTATGCCTTAATGGGTCTAGGCTTAATTGGTTTACTCGCTCATCGGCGCAAATTATCGACTAAACGTATTTAATTTTTTAATCTATTTTTTAAGGGCAACCTCTTGCTTCTTTAAAAAATAAAAAGGCCGTTCACTTAATCTAGTGAACGGCCTTTTTATTTAAGGCTAAGCTTTAATTCAGCCAAGTAAATAGCGCTCAGTAGGTTTGAGCAGTTCTAAGCGATTAGAAGCGCTCTTCCATACGCAAATAGCGCCACTGGCCTACAGGTAAATCAGATAGCGATACACGGCCAATACGCAGGCGACGAATGCCGATCACTTTTAAGCCAACTAATTCGCACATACGGCGAATCTGACGCGGGCGGTTTTCGCGCAGTACAAAGCGCAATGCATCTTCACTCTGCCAGCTTACCTTAGTTGGCTTGAGGCGCTCTTCATCTAGGCTTAAGCCATTATTAAGTTGCTTCATACCTTCGTCAGATAAAAAGCCTTCTACCTGCACTACATATTCGCGCTCTACATCCGCATCCGACATCAGCTTTTTGGCAATACGGCCATCTTGCGTCAGCACCAACAAGCCCGATGAATCTACATCTAGGCGGCCAGCTGGGGCCAGATTATGCATATGTTTTTTTAGGAAAACGATGCCCGATTTATCGGCAATAAAACGTGTTTCCGCTTTGATCAATGTCCAAGCTGGGCGTTCGCCCGGCTCAGCAGGGCCAGAAACATAGCCAACGGGCTTATGCATCAGGATGGTGGCACGCTCAGCTTGGAATAAAGTAGCTTGGCGCTCTAGGGTAATTTTTTGCTCGGGAACAACGCGGCTGCCCAGCGTGTTCACCACCACGCCATCGACTTTTACCCAGCCTTGTTCAATAAATTCGTCGGCCTCGCGGCGTGAACACATGCCAAGTTCAGTCATGCGTTTGGATAAGCGGATGGATTCAGTCATGGTCGTGAAACTTTTCTTAAGAGCAATCTGCCATTGTACCCGTTAAGGCAAAAAAAAACGCCACCGATTCGGTGGCGCAAATACATACAAAGGAGAGAGATGAAACAACATCGAAATCAATTCAATGCAAAAATTCCGTTTCAGCAGCCATCATTCTAAATACTGACGCCTGCTGCGTCGTTGCAGAATTAACATCCTACACTGCGAATATTTCCTAGCAAAGACAAGGTAAAACTGCCGCTGCACAGATTAAAGCCCAAATTTGAATATCTTCTGCAGTAATGGCGACTTATGCTTAAGCTATATAAGCCCCAAGGAGCTCGCCATGAACTACGACAGCTTACTCGTTCCCAAAATACACGATATCAACACTTTCCAAGATTTTCGGGAAAGCCTAGCGGATTTAGCGCCACGCATTGAGCAAATCATTGCCGAGCTAAAGCGTGACCCAGGAAAAATGATATTGATCTCTGATTTATTCCGCGCCTTTCACAATATCAAAGGGGATGCTGGATTATGCCGAGTAGAGTTTGTTATTCCCTTAGTGCATGGAATAGAAACGCTACTTTCTAGAATGCGCGCAGGTGAAATTCAACTCACTGAGGTGCTCTCTGAAGTACTGCTGCTTACCCTAGATAGGCTAGAGCAAGCCGTAGAATCACTTAGCAATAATGCTTCTGCCAGTAGTTTACACTTACCCACACTGGCCCGTGGCTTAGATGGCTTATCCACTTTACAAGCCGAAGAGCTTGATCCCGCTAGTGCTCGGCTGATTGAAGCGGTAACAGGCTTTAAACATGCCGCTGTTGTTGTCATGCCAGATCGCCCTCGTGCCGAAGTAGAGCGCTCAAATGAGGAACGCAGCCAAGATTTACGTTTTTTCCGCAATATGGCGCTGCAATTAGAAATGCGCTCACCGCTATTTCGTGGCCGCACTGCACGCAATTTGCAATTAGCACTGGCCACCAATAAAGCCGCAGGTGGCGTAGTTTCTAGTACTCAGCTAGAAGCCGCCGTGTATATGCACGATATTGGCATGATGTTTTTACCCGAATCGCTGTGGCTGAAAGTAGAAAGAATGTCTGACGCCGAACGAGCCCAACTGATTGATCACCCCGCTTGGGCCGCCGGTTTATTAAGCCGCATGGAAGGATGGCATGATGCATCAACCATGTGTTTGCAGCACCACGAAAACATCAACGGGACGGGTTACCCCAATAAACTCAGTGGCAACGATATTGTGCCGGGCGCAAAAATCTTAGCTCTGGTTGATGCTTTTGAAGCCGTCATGCTCAAACACAGCCATCGTGGACAAAATAAATCCGTTTTGCGGGCCATTGCCGAGGTCAACGCATCTGATCTGCAATTTGATCCAGACTGGATCGAGCCATTTAACCGCGTTATTCGCACCATGATGGAAAACGGCGGCTTGTAAGAAACCACAGCGCCTGCGAAAGCGCCCCCAATAGATGATGAAACTTGATCCCTCCTTCTTTGGGTTCCACTATCGGGGCGCTGCTAATCTAGGCGCAAATTCGCTGACGATAAACTCAACAAAGGCAGTCACTTTGGCGGGAAGCCAATCCCGTGCGGGGTAGACGGCATACACAGGTAAGCCCACTGCTAGCTGATAATTAGGCAGTAGCGCCAGCAATTGGCCACTGGCAAGGGGTGTGGCTAATAAGGCGCGGTCAATCAATAATAAGCCTAGCCCATGGGTGGCTGCATCGACCAAAGCACAGGCATCATTCATCGCTAAAGGCCCTTTTACCCGCACTTGCTCTTCCCCCAATGGCCCAGAAAAGGTCCATAGATTCATAGCACGTGAGCCATTTTGGTAAAAGAGGCAAGCATGCTGCGCAAGATCGCTCGGCGTTTGTGGCACGCCATGCTGTGCCAAGTAGCTTGGGCTGGCAACCAGCTGTAATTGCAATTCACCCAGCTTACGCGCAACCAAGGATGAATCTGGCAAATGGCCCACTCGAATAGCGATATCGACTTGCTCAGTTGTTAAATCCACAAAGCGGTCTTCCAATTGCAAGAGCAAATCAACTTCTGGATAACGCTGGGAAAATATGGATAGCAAGGGGACTAAATGCACCCGAGCTAACGACGACGAGCAGCTCACTTTCAGCCGCCCACGCACATTCTGCCGATACTCATCGGTAATCGCATCGATATTACCCAACGCCGCAGCCACCGTTTTCGCCTCTTGCCATACCCGCTCGCCTAATTCGGTTAACGCTAGCTTGCGTGTTGTTCTTTGTAATAATTTTGCGCCAAGCTGAGCTTCAAACCGCGCCAGTTGCTTACTGACTGACGAGCGATTTAGGCCTAGCTCCTGTGCCGCCCCCGTCAAACTGCCATGGCGTACCACACAAGAAAACAAGGCCAAGCCTGGCAAAGTATCTAGAGAAAGAGCCATCCTTGCTGCCTTTGGCCTTGCCGGCCAATTGATTCCACTGAGGCAACAATGTAATGCTTTTGTCCGTACTAATCAATCCAAGGATTCATCGCTAAACTAGCCCTATTCACTTACCACACTGGAAGAATAAAAATGACAGCAAGCATGCACGCCATTCGCCAACACCGCTACGGCCAACGCGATGTACTACAGCTAGAAAACGTTCCAATGCCTCAAATTAACCCTGATGATGTGCTGATTCGTGTCCACGCAGCGGGCGTCAATCCGGTGGATTGGAAAATCCGTGAAGGCTATTTGCAATCCATCATGTCTCATGAAATGCCGCTCACTTTGGGCTGGGATGTGGCAGGTGAAATTGTTGCCCTAGGCGAGCAAGTCACAGGCTGGAAAATTGGCGATGCGGTATATTCCCGCCCTGATATTGGCCGCAATGGTGCGTATGCCGAGTTTGTTGCCGTTAGGGCCAGTGAAATTGCCAAAAAACCACAAAGCCTAGACTGGCAACAAGCCGCAGCCGTGCCTTTAGCCGCGCTGACTGCATGGCAAGCGCTATTTGAAATAGCAAAATTGCAAGCGGGCGAAAAAGTACTCATCCATGCCGGTGCAGGTGGCGTAGGCTTGTTTGCGATTCAGCTTGCCAAGTGGCGTGGTGCTGAAGTGTATACCACCACCTCCGGTAAAAACGCCGAATTGGTCACCGCACACGGTGCCGACCATGTGATTGATTACACGCAAGCCAACTTCGCAGATTTACGCGATCTAGACGTGGTGTTTGACACCATGGGTGGCGATATTCTGGCTCAAAGCTGGCAAACACTAAAAGCGGGAGGCTGGCTTGTCTCAATTTGCGACGAGCCCGATGCTACTACCGCGCAAAAACACCACGTTAACGCCCAATTTTGCTTTGTGCAACCAAGCGCCGCTCAATTAAGCAAGATTGCTGCATTGTTAGATGCTGGGCACATCAAAGTGGTGATCGACAGCGTGTTCCCATTAGCCCAAGCCGCGCTTGCCCATGAGCACAGCGAAAGCGGCCGCGCCCGTGGCAAGATTGTGCTGCAAGTCGCTTAAAAGCTGTAAAAGTGTGACATAGCCCATGCGATAGGCAATAAAAAGCCCAGCCTTTATCAAAGACTGGGCTTGTTGCTTGACGCGATTTACATCATGCTAAACGCGGCCATTCCAACCAAGGCACCGGTCGTGCCCAAGATGGTTTCCATTACCGACCATGTTTTCAAGGTTTGCAGCTCATTAGCCCCGGTAAACTTACCGAATAGCCAAAAGCCAGAGTCATTCACATGGCTGAGGACAATCGATCCACCGGCAATACAAATTGATAATGCCGCCAATTGCGCACCCGAATAACCAGCCAGCTCAACCACCGGCAGCACCAAACCCACCGTGGTTAAACACGCTACGGTGGCCGAGCCTTGAATCACCCGCACCATCGCTGCCAAGGCAAAACACGCCACAGCAATTGGCAAACCTGCACCAATCAAAGCATTACCCAGTGCTGGGCCTACACCAGAATCAACTAACACTTGTTTAAACACCCCACCGGCACCGGTCACCAGCAAGATAATCCCTGCTGGCTGCAAGGCGGCGCTACATACTTCCATCACCTTATCTTTACTCATACCACGGCGCAGAGCGAGGCCATAAATGGCGAGTAAACACGCTGCCAGAATGGCAATAAAGGGATGGCCAATCAACTGCAGCCACTGATAAGCCGTGCCCGTTGGATCAACAAAACGCGCCACAATGGTTTTCATCCCAACCAAAACCAGCGGGAACAACACCAGCGCCAAGCTAAAAGCAAACGAAGGCATTTGGCCCTTGCCCAAACTAGGCTCACTCACATCTGCAGGCAGCGGCAGGTGTACATGTTTGCTAATAAAGTTACCGTAAATTGGGCCAGCGAGCAGCATGCCAGGAATAGCTGCAGCCAAGCCTAAAACAATCATCCAGCCAAAATCAGCCTTCATTTGCGAAGCCAGCAACATAGCGGTTGGGCCTGGCAACAAGAACGCCGCCGCCGCGGCCACCCCCGCAAACAGTGGAATCGCTAACTTCACCACATTGCCACCAGTGCGGCGCGCCACGGCAAACACCACGCCAATCAACAGCACCACCGCCACGTCAAAAAACAGCGGCAGCGTGCAAATTAACCCAGCAATCCCTAAGGCATAATTCGCGCGACTTTGCCCAAATAGGTCGAGTAATTTAACGGCAATCTGATCTAGCGCCCCCGTTTCATGCAAGATTTTGCCAAACATCGCCCCCAACGCCACCACCACGGCTAAAAAGCCCAGCGTGCCGCCCATGCCTTTTTGCATGGTGTCGGCAATTTTATCCAGCGGCATGCCCGAGCCTATCCCAGCAGCAATCGAGACCAACATCAGCGCAACAAAAGCGTGTAAACGCGCCTTCATCACCAAAAACAGCAGCATCAAAACCGAACCAACCGCTGTAACAACCAGTGTTAATGTATCCATTTTCTCTTACTCCTGAGCAGGGCGAATATGCTGCACGGCAGCGGCCACAACGTTTTCTAAGCTCTGGGCGATATCGATATGCACCACATCCGGCTCATCTGCGCTCGGCACTTCTAACGTGGCAAATTGAGAAACCAGCATTTTTGGCTTTTGAAAATGACCAACACGCGCCTTTAAGCGAGATTCAATCAGCTCAAAACTGCCGCTCAAATAAATAAAAGAGAGGTTTGGATTACCTTCACGCAAAATATCGCGGTAGGCTTTTTTTAAGGAAGAACACACAATCACCGATACAACTTGGGTGCGTTGCATCGCATAGGCCGCGGTGCTTAATGCCGCAAGCCAAGGCGCACGATCGTTATCATTTAAAGGCTGGCCCGAAGCCATCTTGTCGATATTGGCCCGTGGATGCAAAAAATCGCCATCCAAAAAACCACAGTCCAACATGCGCGAAACTGCGCTTCCGACAGCAGACTTACCACTGCCTGAAACGCCCATTACAACAAAAACTTGGTGTGGTGTAGCTTGATCGATCTGACTCATTGAATCGACTCCTGATTGGTTTTCATCTAGTTTTTCATTTTTAATGTTACTGGTAACATTTTGTAGCAACAGTATCTCTTGCAATAAAAAAACTGCCAAGCAATAAATTTGTTGCAAATCAAAAAGGCTTAAAAAAGATAAACTTAGGGAGGCAGTGAGCCCATTTAAGCGCAGGCAAACACTGCTACTGATTTTGCTCAGCGGCAAGGCTAAGCTCAGCTAATAAATAGGTTCAGCAGTTAGTAAACCAGGCAAAATGGCTCTGGCATTGGCCGAAGTAGCCGCGGCCAGCTCTGCAAGGCTAATGCCGCGCAACTCAGCCAGCACTTCGGCCATTTTGACTAACTCAGCGGGCTGATTGCGCTGGCGATCTAACCACGCCGGTGGAATATCGGGGGCATCGGTTTCCATCACCAGTGCCTCTAAGGGCAAATCACGGACCAATTTGCGAATCCGCTGCGAGCCAGTGTAAGTCATCGCCCCGCCAAAGCCGAGCTTAAACCCTAGCGAGATAAACACATCCGCCTGCTGCACGCTGCCATTAAAGGCATGAGCGATGCCACCTTTAACTCGCCACTTACGCAAATACTTAAGCACTGGGTCTTGGGCACGGCGTAAATGCAGCAGTACGGGCAAATCAAAATCACGGGCCAATTTTAATTGCGCTTCAAAGATCTCTACCTGCCTATTGCTATCTAAACTGGGCAGATAAAAATCTAAGCCAATTTCCCCCACCGCAATAGGCTGATGCTGCTGCAAATAATGCTGCAAGGTCAGTAAATGAGCGTCTTGATGCACAGCCGTATAAATAGGGTGCAGACCAAAAGCCGGAAAACAACCATAGCGTTCCCGCATCGTAAGTGCATCGGCAAACGTGGCCTCGCTAACCGCCGGTACTACAATCTGGCCCACCCCCACCCGCCTAGCCGCCGCGACCACTTCATCCCGATCTGCCGCAAAATCAGGCGCATCTAAATGGCAATGAGTGTCTATCCACATGGTTTTTTCCTTCTCTTAAGGTGGGGCAACGGTGCCCACGCAACATTGCATACACAGGCTAGTGGCGAAAGGACTTGCGATACATATACAGATGAGTGGGCACGGGTGCCGACCCTACATCACCACCAGACTGGTTCGGCCTCTAGCTCTACGCCAAATTGCGCGCGCACATCGGCTTGTACGGCTTGGGTTAGCAGCACTACATCGTGCTGAGTTGCACCGCCATGGTTCACCAATACTAAAGCTTGTTTTTGATACATGCCCACTGGCCCGAGTTGCCGACCTTTCCAACCCGCACGCTCAATCAGCCAGCCTGCGGCCAGCTTGTAATGTGCAGGCCCCGCTGGGTAGGAAACCAGCGCCGGATAGGTGGCTAAAACTTGCTCGCGCAGCTCTTTGTCCACAATGGGGTTTTTAAAGAAGCTGCCTGCGTTGCCTATCTCCGCCGGATCGGGCAATTTGCGCTGACGCACATTGATCACGGCTTGAGCAAGGGCACGCGCCGATAGGGGCAGCGCCAGTGCGATCAGCTCTTGCTCGATATCGCCATAATTGGACTTGATACCGGCGCTTTTTGCTAATCTGAATACCACCTCAGTAATCAGCCACTTACCGGCCTCGGCCTGCTTAAAACAGCTATTCCGATAAGCAAATTGGCATTCTGCTGCACTAAATACCCGCGCCTGACCATTTGCCAGACAATAAGCAGTCAGCTCAAATAAGCAGTCTTTAACCTCAACGCCATAGGCTCCGATATTTTGCACCGGTGCAGCCCCGACGGTGCCGGGAATGAGCGATAGGTTTTCTAATCCAGCCCAACCTTGCGCGAGAGTCCATTGCACAAATTCATGCCAATTTTCACCGCCTGCTGCAGCTACATACCAAGCATCATCGTCTTCACGCAACAACCTGCGGCCTTTGATGTCCACGCTAATCACCAGCGCATTGATTTTTTCGGGCAAAACCAAATTACTGCCGCCGCCTAAAATTCGCCAAGGCAGCGCATTTAGCTCAGCCGATTGGCTAAGTTCAATTATTTGGGCTGGATCATTCAGCAAGAGAAAATGGCTGGCGGTGGCAGGTAAACCCAGCGTGTTGGCAGGTTTTAAATCGTAATTAAATTGAATAGGCAGCATGGGTGCTTAAGATCAAATCAGCAAAATGGCGATTATCCCCCACTCAGGACAAAAAAACCCCACGCCTGAGCGTAAGGGCTAAATTTCTGGCCAGATAGCCCAGACAAAATTAATAGGCATCCGTCAAAGTCCCTTCCTCATCATCGCCATCCAAGGCCCAGCTAAACGCACCGCTCACCCCCTTAGAACTTCAAATAATCCATTTTGATGCTTGTGTCAATTACGGACACCATGACATTAAACGTTAGCTAATTCCTTCTGCTCAAATTCTCTTACGAACACCGCTGGGGCCACATCGTTCAACAGAGTGTAGTTGTACTATTTCCCCGTCACTCCTCTCCGAACCGAACTTGCACCTCTCAATCCATCTGGCACTCCATAAGTGCGGCCCATAGAAAAACGGCCAATAATCAAACATATCAAAAAACCTTGTAAGCGATTTACAAATTCAGCGCACAAAAAAACCCTCACACCAAAGTGTGAGGGTTTACAAACCCAGAAATTAATCTGAACGGATTTTATTTACGAAATTAATGACTAACCTTGCTCATCTCATTCATTAAAGAGCCATCCTTATCATCACCGTCCAGCGACCAGCTAAACGCACCACCCAGACCCATAGATTTCACATAATCCATTTTGGTCTTAATAACTTCCGGCGTATCGTAAGACCAGAATGTATTGCCATCGTATTTCCATGATTGCTTGGTAACAGGATGGACAAACACATTACCCGGTGCAGTCTTCAACACTTTATAGTCTTCAATCCCTGGCTCATATGTGCCTTTGGCTGGGCCGGTTGCAGATTGGTACAGCCCGTTATCAACATTAGGAACACCTGTCCAGCCGCGGCCGTAGAAAGGAATACCTAATACGATCTTGCTGGCTGGTGCGCCTGCTTCCATCAGTTTTTTCACTGCACTGTCGATATTGTATTGAGCAGCTAAGCCAGGCTTACCTGTTTTAGGATCATTGTAAAGATGCGACTGGAAGTCTGTCGGGCCGCTGGCATCCCAGCCCCCATTGAAGTCGTATGACATCAGATTGATCCAATCCAGATACTGGCTGTACTTACCTGGCTCGGTCTTCTCAATTTTATCTGAACCCGCACCAATCGCCACCGTTAAGCCATATCTTTTTTTTGTTTGCTCGCCAAGTGCATCCAGCTGTTCACGGAATTCTTTAAGCAGCAGCGTGTTGTTTTGCTTATCGTCTGAAGAAACCGTGTTTTTGCCAATCCCCTGTGCGTCTGGGTATTCCCAATCGACATCAATCCCGTCGAACACGCCTGCAGCCGAGCCTGCGCCGCCAGCATTGGAGCTAGCATCGTAAGGAATATTGCCCTTGATGTAGACATCAATACAACTAGAAACCAGTTTCTTACGCAGAGCATCGGTAGAGGCTGCATTAGAGAACCACTTAGACCAAGTCCAGCCGCCTAATGAGATAAATACTTTTAGATTTGGGTTTTGGGCTTTCAGTTTTTTCAACTGATTAAAGTTACCTTTTAAGCCGCCCTTACCGTCTTCGCCCCAAACATCACCCTTGCCATCCACGGAATCACCGCCGCTGAAACCTTTTTGGTAATCAGCCCAGCCATCGCCGCCATCCTGATCACCGTTTTCTGCCTTAGTGATAATGCCGCATTCATAGCCACCGTTTTTGGCATAGACATTACCAAAGGCATAGTTCAGGAAAGTCATCTTGGCTGCAGAACCACTGGTTTGAACCTGCTTCACCAGATAGTTACGGCCATAAATGCCCCACTGCGCAAAGTAGGAACCCACTTGCTTAGAGCCTGTTGGTGTTGGGATTGACGTTGACGTTGACGTTGACGTTGACGTTGACGTTGACGTTGGTGTTGGCGTTGACCTTGAGGTTGGCATTGGCATTGGCATTGGCATTGGCATTGGCATTGACGTTGACATTGACGTTGGTGTTGACGTTGGTGTTGACGTTGGTGTTGCCGCTGGGCCTGCACAATCACCTAAATCTAGCCAAGACTTGCCTGCACCCACATTGCTCGTTGGGTCATCACCCTGTGTCCACCACTGCGCTTTGTAGTTACGGCCCTTATAAGTAACCGATTGGCCACCTGAATATGCCGTGCTTGCCGTCCACATTACATAGCAAGCCGATGGAGTAGGGGTGGATGAAGTTGTAACCGGCATTGGGCTTGTTGTGGACACTGTTGGCGTCGGCGCTCCACCACTTTGTAGTGCCCAAGGGCCCCACTGCTCAGCATTTGGTACATTGCCCTTGCTCCACCACTGGGCTTTCCAATCTTTACCAGCATAACTCACTACTTCACCACCGGTATAAGTTGTTGCAGCATCCCACGCGGGAGCTGCAACGGCCTGCATAGCAATAAAGGCAGCAGGAATTGCTGCTAAACGGCTGTAATTTGACATAAGGGAGTCTCCATCCTATAAATCGATTGGCGTTATTCACGCATACTAACTGGTATTACTGCCTTCCTACAGACTGTCAATTCTATGAAAGCTTAACCTGTATTTAGACTTCACCACGCCATTATTATTTGTAATTGGTCGTGACGGGATTCATTACTCACCATTCTATTTTTCTTGTCAAGCATTCAAGATAACCAAGCAAAATAGATCAATGACATAATTGGTATTACTTATCTAAATCACTACAAAAGATCAACTTGTTACGCATGGCGCACCGCAACATTAACAAAGTAAAATATTATTGAGACTAGCAAATACAAGGGATATTTAATTAATGCACTGCAGCATAAAAAAAACCATGTAGCAAAGCAACTAAATAAAATGTAGTTTTCGTCTAAAAATAACATAAGTATTTCATCAAACTGCGACACCCCCAGGAACAACCCCATACAGTAAACTACTGATACTCAAGGGATTGTTCCTTAAATCATACAATAATAATTTCAAAAAATAAAGGCAACTTAAAACCATAGCTCACCCGCAACAACAACAAGCAACAGTGTACTTGCCAAGGCATATTGGTATTAGCGACTTAAATAGATTGGTATTACAGAGCGGAAATAAAATCCATAACCGTACCAACTAAGAACGGATTGTCTTATTGCCATAAGGCTTGTAGAGGTAAGTAGACTTGCTCGTGCTAGGGCCAGCTAATGGCAAATCAAACCAAGGCACAAACTAAGGGCGGTTGCCCAGATTCCAACGTGCGCAATACCACTTGGTTTGATCATTAGGAAGACCCACCAAGACGCTGCCAAATTTGGAAAGATAACGCGGATAACTGCCCGCCAGCGGGACAAACGCGAAACCCATAGCAGCTTCAATTTTTTTGCGCACGGTTTCAATTTGATCGGGGATCAGCGCCCCCACCATCAAGGCTCCCGATGTAGGCAGGCTAACAAACACCTCACTCACGGTGTTGTCGCCTAATTTGGCATTTTGCGCATCAAACCACTCTGCCTCGCCCCATACCCGTAACGGGTCCCCCAGATACTGGCGAAAATAGCTGCGCCACCAGTCATTAGACCATTCGCTGCGGCAAGATAAAGCCGCCTCCATCTTGTCGCCAAAATGGGTTGGCAGCTGACCCGCAGCAAACGTAGGGCTAGCAAGGCAAAAGAGGATGAGCAATTGCAGCGGGCGCATAGACCAATTCAATAAGAACGCTCATAAAATAAAGGGGCACGTCTACCGTGCTAGGGTCTGTTGACGTTTCATTCACGGCTGCGTTTGGCCCAGTTTTGGGGCTGAACAAGGAGGAAATTGCGACATGGTACACGTACCATGAGCGATTTTTAACGCCGTGCAGCCCCAAAAATGGGCCAAACCCGAAGGGCTGAGCCGGAAAATGGCCATTCACTGCGTTATGCTCCTCGCTAATAACCCGTTACTACCTTCTTCACATGCCTTGTGCCTAGCCGTTTTCCGGCTCAGCGCAATGGCGAATGAAACGTCAACAGACCCTCAGATTAACCGCTATTACGCAAGCCCGCCGCAATACCATTAATGGTTAAATGCACCGCGTGCTGCACGTCTTCACTGGCCTCACCGCTACGCAAGCGCTTTAATAGCTCGACTTGCAAATGGTTAAGCGGATCAAGATAGGGTAAACGATTCTCCAAGCTACGTGCCAGCTTGGGATTATCAGCCAGTAATTCGCCATGCTTAGAAATAGCTTGCACAGCATCTACGCTGCGCTGCCATTCAGCCTTGATACGGCCAAAAATACGCTGCGCCAGTTCTTGATCTTGCACCAACTCAGCATAACGCGCGGCAATGGCGATATCGGATTTTGCCAACACCATATCCATATTCGAGATAGTGGAGTTGAAAAACGGCCAATCACGATATAACTGTTGTAAGAGCGCCAAGCCTTCGTCCCCAGCTTCTTGCAGATACTCACTAATCGCCGTACCAAAACCATACCAACCTGGCAGCATCAAGCGGCACTGGCTCCAAGAAAACACCCAAGGAATCGCCCGTAAATCACCAATGCTATTGGTGCTTTTTCGCGCTGCAGGCCGTGAGCCGATATTAAGATTAGGAATCTCATTAATCGGCGTGGCTTCACGGAAGTAGGTAATAAAATCGGGCGTGGCGTAAACCAGATCACGATAAGCCTGATAAGCACTCAAGCTGAGTTTTTCCATTAACTGACGTCGCTCCAGCATGTCATTTAATGGTGGTGACTCTTCTGGAAAGCTGGCTTCCAGCGTAGCCGCAATCAATATTTCAAGATTACGACGCCCTACTTCGCGATCTGCATACTTAGCCGTAATCACTTCGCCCTGTTCGGTAATCCGAATCTGGCCATTTACCGAGCCAGCAGGCTGGGCCAAGATCGCATCAAACGCTGGGCCACCACCACGGCCAACCGTACCACCACGGCCATGGAAGAGGCGCATCTTAAAGTTGGCGGCTTTAAAGACCTCAACAAGGGTAAGCTCAGCCTTGTATAACTCCCAATTAGAAGTAAGATAACCGCCGTCTTTATTCGAATCTGAATAGCCCAGCATGACTTCTTGCACATTATCCCGGCAGGATAAAAGCTTGCGCCACTGCGGTATATTAAATAGCTCGGTCATGATTTTGCCAGCACTGCGCAAATCAGGAATCGTTTCAAACAGCGGAATAATATTAATCTTAGAAACAAGCTTAGGCGCTAATTGCACCAAGCCTACTTCCTTCATCAGCACGGCCACTTCCAGCATGTCCGAAACTGAATCACAGTTAGAGATAATGTAATTTGGCAGTACCGATTCGCCATAGCGTGCTTGCATTTCGCCCGCTGCGCGATAAATATCCAGCTCTTTTTGCACCTCTTCGCTATATTCAACGTGAGCAGAAGCTAAAGGCCGTGCACTGGATAGCTCACGCAGCAATACGGCACGGCGCGATGCTTCATCCAAACGCATATAATCTTCTAAGCCTGCGTGGGCAAATAGCTCAGACATTACTTTTTCATGCGTACCAGAAAACTGGCGCATATCCAGTGGGGCTAAATAAAAGCCAAATACCGATACTGCACGCTGTAAACGGCGTAAGCGCCCGCCCGCCAACAGTGCCGCACTATGCGCTTTTAGCGAGGTGGCAACTGTGGCTAAATCATTCAGTAATTCCTCGGCATTGTGGTACTCGGCCGCATTAGCCACATCGTGCAGCTGATGATGGAAAGTGCCAATCTTTACGGCAGTTGCAAAGATTCTGGCCCGCACCGAAGACACCGCCAAGCGATAAGGCTCTTCTGATTTGCGATCTTTCTCGTCTGTGGCCGAATAGGCCAGCTTTTGCAGCGCAGTATCCACCGCCACAATGCGCGTTGACATCGATAATTCATTTTCTAGCTTCATGCACTGCTGGTAGTAGTAATCCAGCGCAATCCCAGCCTGACGTGATACCGCATAGCGCAGCACATCGCCCGTTACAAAAGGATTACCGTCTCTATCACCGCCAATCCAGCTACCCACTTGAATAAAATTAGGCAGCTGGACAGGCTGCTCACAGAGTGCCGCCAGCTTGTCTTCTAAATCTAAGTAAAGGCGCGGTAGCTCATGCAAGAAGGTATTGCGGAAATAAGCCGCACCGTTTTCAATCTCGTCTTGCACCGTAAGTTTGAAAGTACGGATTTCCCGTGTTTGCCACATCGCCAACAGCACCCGCTCTAAAGCGGCCTGATTATCCGCGAGCTCTTCTGGTGTCATCGCAAAACGATCGCGCTCGGCTAGCAACTCGGCCACGGCACGATGCGAATCCAGCACCGTTTTGCGCTTTACTTCAGTAGGGTGAGCGGTAAGCACGGGAGCAATTAAGCTTTCACCCAGCATGCTAATAATGTCGGTGGCCTTAACGCCTCTTGCAGTAAGGCTATTAATTGCTGCTGCAATACTGCCGCGTTGAGGTGCGGAACCCGCTATTTTATGTGCGCGTCGACGACGGTTATGGTGTAAGTCCTCTGCTATATTAGATAGATGAGAAAAATAACCAAAACCACGCACCAAGGCCACGGTGGAAGCGGGGTCTAAATCAGCCAGCGATTTGGCTAAACTGATACCCGCCTCTGGATTGCTCTCTTGCACATAAGACAGAGCGAGTGCACGGATGGACTCAATCTGCTCAGCAGTAGCAACACCAGCCTGCTCCCTTATGGTTGCAGCGAGAAGTTCGGCGAGTAATTCAAGATCCCGCTTGAGGGGAAGATCTTTATCGGCAATCGTTTCGAGTACGGACATTAGTAATCCAGTTCATTGATTGAATCGGGCAAACACGATTCATTCTAACAAGAAGCTGCGGTTTTCACGGATAGATATTTACAAATAAATACCTGATTATGTCTCTTGCTCAGTTAATCGCCCACGCGGGCAAGGCTTAGCAATGAGTAAGGCATGTAGCATGCGGGGAATAAGGGCGCATAAATCAAAACGCCGATTAAATCGATACTGCATTTC
>JBDKJX010000015.1:0-67845 GCA_039796405.1 Pseudomonadota bacterium | reverse complement strand
TGTCTTTAGCAAGTTCGGCGGCCAGAGCCTGTAATTTTTGACGGTCCATTGTGATGCCTGACATGAAATATCCTCGGGAAGAGGTTAATCGGCCAAAGGCATTTACACAATTTTAGTTACAGGCTCCCTAGCTCCAGCAAAATTTGCGCCTCTTGTTCGGTCTCCACCCCTTCTGCTAAGGCTTGCATCGATAAGCTACGTGCCAATTGAATAATGGTCGCCACAATCGCTTTATCATGTGCACTATGACTTAGGCCTCGCACAAAAGATTGATCGATTTTGAGCCGCTCGGCAGGAAAGCGCTTCAAATAACCTAAGTTTGAATAGCCCACGCCAAAATCATCAATCGCTAGCGCCACGCCTAAAGCCTTAATCTGGGCAATGATAGCCAGGGCCATTTCTGGATCGCTAATCGATAAACTTTCAGTGATTTCCAACTCCAAACATTCAGGAGGAATGCCATAGCTGGCCAGCGCATCGGCTACACGATCGACAATCGCATCGTTTCCCAGCTCTAATGGTGACACATTCACCGCCACCCTCACCCAACCCATACCTGCTTGCTGCCAGCTCAATATTTGCTGACAAGCCGCTAACATCACCCACTGGCCTATCTCACAAATCAAGCCCACCTCTTCTGCCATAGAGATAAACGCACCTGGATAAAGCAAACCATAATCAGGAGATTGCCAACGTACTAGCGCCTCAACACTGACTAACATACCGGTACTTAAATCGACTTGAGGTTGGTAATGTAAAACCAATTCATTACGACTAATGGCATAACGCAAACGACTCTCTAGCAAGCGCCGCGAATCTAACTCTTGCTGCATATGCTCAGAGAAATAGCACACCGTACTGCCACCGCCCTCTTTAGCGTGATACATGGCAATATCTGCACGTTTTAGCAATATCTCCGCATCTGAGCCATGTTCTGGGTATTGCGCAGCACCAATACTGCCCCCCATAATTTGATCGATTCGATCCAGCTGAATCGGCTGCAAAATAGCGGCTAAAATAGCCTGTGCCATCTGTAAACCATCCATGGCACAGCGAGTTGGAACAACCACCACAAACTCATCCCCACCCAACCTTGCAGCCGTTCCTCCTGCTAAAGGCAAGGTTTGTAGCCGCTTGGCAATTTCGCACAGTACCAAGTCGCCTGCAGCATGCCCTTGGCTATCATTAATAAATTTAAATTTATCTAGATCAATGAAAAATATACTTAAGCCCATACCATGCAGCCGTGCAGACGCAATATGCTGGCTTAGCCGCTCTAGTAAACGGATGCGATTAGGTAAGCCGGTAAGCCCATCGTGGGTGGCTTGATAACGTAACTGATAATGTAGGCGACGCTGCTCAGACACATCGCGCAAAATAATAATACGTACTGGCCTGCCTAAAAATGCACTGCTACCAATAATAATATGCACCGCAGAAAAACTACCATCTCCCTTGCACAACAAGATAGCAGCGTCTTCTTGCACGCCTTCACAGAGTGGATCAATCTCATCATCCACCACCATGCGCAGCCAATTTAGGCCGATTAAATCTGCTTCTTGGCTAAAACCTAAAATCTCTGCCGCAGCAGGATTGGCCAGTGAAATTTCACCGCTAACTTGTGCCAGCAGCACTGCACAAGGCATTTTTGATAGAACATCAAAAAACTCCTGCTCTTCTGCGTTACGTAGTTTTTCGTAAGCCAAGCGCAGTGACTCAGTACGCTCTTCAACCAAGCCTTCGGCGTACTGACGTGCTTTTTTTTCACGAGCGATAGTTCGGCGCAGCGCCGCTTCAATTTCATCGCTCATGATTTAAGCCTGCGTTGCGCACAGCTTAAACTCCGTCACCTGCATATCCCCCTCATCAGCTAAATCACGGCGAACTACCGTCCCCGTGCCGCCATAGTGTGCAATACAGCCTTCAATCATCCCTAAGGCAAGATCAGCTAAATGACGGCGGGAACGATAGCGTAATAGCAAAGAGCCGTCACTCCCCCTCTCGGTTTCTAGCACGGGTAAATCTGCATCAGGGTATATTCTGCGCACCTCCACATGTATCTGCCCTTCGATACTCTCCAAAAAGGTATATACATCGGGCATAGAGCGGAGTAATTCTGAGCGCTGCGCAATGAGCCGGCCAAATAAATGCTGGCCAAATGCTCGGACTAAATCAGGGGCGGGCGTGCCACAGCGCACTGATAATGCCTGTACCAAGGCAAACATTTCATGAAAATCATAATACCCAGCCGCCATTTCATGAAAATCATAATACCCAGCCGCCGTATAAGCGCCACCAGAAGGCGGATTAGCCGCTGAAATCATTTCATCGACAGCCACAATGCCCTGTACAGATTCAACAAAATCCATAAACTCATTGAAAACAATACCTTTCATGACGTTGCTCCATCGCTGAATTTGCCACCCCCAATTGCTTAGCATGGATGAGAAACAAAACAAGTTCAAACCTTACCTATAAATATCAACGATATACGAACAAGCAAGCGCTAAACGTTCTAAAAGCGATGACTCGCTATTGATTAAAATACGCTCAACAAAGACGGCTTTGAAACAAGAGGATTTTATTAAAAATAAGTAATGACTGTGCCGCATAGCAAACTATAGCAATACAAATTAATAAGCAAGACAAATGAAAATTCGAATAGATTAAAATTATTTTTTACTGAAAATTATAATTAATAAATTAACAATAGAAAAGCTATGTAGTGCAGCAGGCAAAGCCTATTAGAATCGAACGAGCCTACATTGTAGGGGCACTGCAAGCTAAATCTATTGATAATCACAGATAAATAAAATAAGTACGATATACAATCAAGTATTTTTATGAAAATAATTTAACCAGATATAAATCATAAAAAACTCACAAAGGTTCATCGCGCTGAATACGCTTTAGTTTTTTTTTAGGGCGCGGGTCAAAGTAATGAGGTTGCAAACGAATAAATAATAAAGTGCCCATCCCAGATAATACGCAGGCAATAATAGTGTTTTCAACCCGTGCCCGTACCAAGGAATGATGCTCCCCACCAAAATCAAGCAACACCATCACCAGTGCCGTAATAGGAATCACCGCCAACCAATAATTACGCTCTAAAAATATGGGGGTTATTGCCGCTAATACCACGACCATTGCCGCTAATTGCCATTCGGCTTTAAAAAAATACAACATAGCCCAGCCTAATAAGGCCCCCAATATTGAGCCAAATAGACGCTGCACCATTCTATCAATAGTGAGTTTATTATCGTAAACCGTTACCAGCACCACGGTTAAAGGCACCCAATAAGCGCGTTCTAACCCCAAGCCATAGCCAATTAAATAGGCAAGGACCACTTTAGCGGCAAAATAAAAGGCAAAAATAGAATTATTATGTGGGCGACGTAAAATACGGCTCATTGCCTCATACAACATTGGGCCATTTTTTTGCTCAGGCGCACGAAACAGACAGCGATCCAATAACACGGCAAAAATACCTGACATACCACCAATCAATAAATACGTGCCGGCTAATGGCGATAAATGGGGTGCGCTATCGCCAAATAAAAAAGCAATCAGCCAGTATTTACTCATCATCTCAACTGAATTGCCTGCGCCTTGCAGCCAGCCAGTAAAAACAGCAAATGCCAGTAAAAAGGCTAATGGCGCACCTTGCACATAATGCCCCGCCACCCCAGCAATCCCTGCCAGCAGCATGCCTACGGTCATATACATCATCACGGTAATCCGCTCAGAGGTATTTCCGCCATTATCCACAAACATGGTATAAAAACCGGCCACTGCACCATATACTGCAGGCAAAAACTCACCTCTGAATAGGGCAATTGCTAAAGGCAAGCCAACCGCAATCATCACGCGTAACACCCGTCGCCAAGGAATACCTTGCTGCGGTTTTTTTATGGCTAGCATCTGAACAAGCTGAGTATGCATACATCGCCCTTTAGATAAGGAGCAGGATTCTCCTGCTGTTTGCTTATGCACCCTTGCTGTAAAAAATCACACCTTATCTACCTATCTGCGGGCATTAAGCCTAGCTATCGATACCGCAAGCTCATACTTTAGCTGGCTAACTTGCCAAGCTTGGTTTTTACGGGCGAGCAATATCTGCAAACTGGCGATTTAATCTTCGCGAAACTCAATTGATACCGAGTTAATGCAATAACGTTCACCGCTTGGTAGTGGGCCATCAGGAAAAACATGCCCCAGATGCGCATCGCAGCTACTGCAGCGTACTTCCACCCGAATCATGCCGTGGCTACCATCCCGAATCCGCTGGATATTTGCCCCAGCGGCCTCGGCCCAAAAACTAGGCCAACCGCAGCCGGCATCAAACTTGCGCTCTGATTCAAATAACAAAGCACCGCAGCAAATGCAGTGATACTTGCCGCGATTTGACTGGCGGTAGTGCTCGCCAGAAAAAGGCCGCTCTGTGCCGCCCTCCCGTGCTACGCGATACTGCTCGGCAGAAAGTTGCTCACGCCACTCGCTATCGCTTTTCTTTACTTTGCCTTCCATTTAACCCTCCGGATAATTTTGCGTTAACCACGCTAAGACTCTCTCGGCCACGATATTCTGTTGATAATCGGCCATCATGGCATGGCCACAATCGGCAATGATTTCTGCTTGGGTGTTCCAAGCGGTTGCACAAGCATAGATATCGCTCGGTGGAATCAGCTGATCATCCCCTGCCCCCAGCACCAAACATGGCAATTTAGGGCAGTTTAATCCAGCAAAAGGATGAGGAATCGCCATTTCAGTGAGTGCACGCATCGATTCAGGCTGCGCTCTTGCGGCAAAATGATCCACCATCGCTCGATCTGTTTTGGACGAAAACAGCAGCTCACGTACAAAGCTTGGGTTGCCCGCAGCAGCAGCACCCTGCCATTGAAACTGACTTAAATTCCACAGCAAGCTATGGGATGCCGTCAGTAAATGAGCAAAAGAGGCGGCAACGCCATAAGGGGCAACGCTTGCCAATAGCACCAAACCCGCTAGCTTGGTTTCTTTGGCCACCCTTTGTGCCACCAAGCCGCCCATGGAATGGCCAATTAAAATAGGTGGCTCGGGCAAATCGGCAATGATAGATAAAATATCTTTTACATAATCATCAATACCAAAGTGATCTAGCTTTTCTCTACCCATGCTACCGGCATGCCCACGCAAACTAGGCGCAATCACATCAAAACCTGCTGCAGTAAAATACGGTAGAAAAGACACGTCCCAACACCAAGATCCAGCGTAAGCGCCATGAATCATGAGTAAAGGCGGAGCCTGATTGCGTTTTTTTACTGCTTTAGCCTTTAAAATCTCAAGGGTATAAACGCTCATTTAGTTACTATTCCTAAGACTGAACAGACCATAAAAAAACCATTACAGCTTATGCATGCGCCTTTGTGACAAGGGCTAAGGCTTGCGGCCTGCGCCATTCAAATACACAAAATAATATACCCACGCTACAAACTGCTTAAATGGAGCAAGTGAACTCAACAACAGTGATTCAATGGCCTGTTAAACTAAAGCAGCACTTCATTCATTAAGGATCAGCGATGCCCTATATTTCCCGTGACCCAAATGGCCAAATTACCGCCATTTTTCGTGATGCCAGCCCAGAGGCTAGCGAATTCATCCCACAAAATGCGCCAGAGCTGCTGAGCTTTATCGGCGCGCCAGCCAATGCAGAGCTATTTCACTCGCTTGATAGCGATTTAATTCGCGTTATTGAGGACGTGATTGACGCGTTAATTCATAAAAAATTACTGCTACTGACTGATCTTCCCGCCGAAGCGCAAACCAAGATCTTAGCGAGACGTAACCTAAGGCAAAACTTGCCACAGAGTAGCAGCATCCTAGCACCTATAGATGGTTTAATTTGGGGCGAATAAGATTGCCTTTGCCGCAATGCAACAAATGCTGCTTTGTTAGCCGCTAAGCGCCTGCTGCCTAGCTAGATATAACGCAATCAAATTAAGTTAGCTCTTGAAGCGCCAGAAGCTGTCCCCATTTAGAACCGCATCACCGTTCACTTATTAAAAGAGCATCTTCATGGCAAAAGAAACATTAGGCTTCCAAACCGAAGTTAAACAGCTCTTGCAGCTGATGATCCACTCTCTCTACTCTAACAAAGAGATTTTCCTGCGTGAGCTGATCTCCAATGCATCAGACGCATGCGACAAGCTGCGTTTTGAAGCACTGAACGACACAAGCCTGTATGGGGATGATAGCGAGCTGAAGATCAGCCTTTCCTTCGATAAAGAAGCGCGTACCCTTACTCTAAATGACAACGGGATCGGCATGAGCCGTGATGAAGTCGTCAAGAATATCGGTACCATTGCCCGCTCTGGCACCAAAGAATTCTTTGGCAAACTCTCTGGTGATGCGCAGAAAGATGCCAACTTAATTGGCCAGTTTGGTGTGGGCTTTTACTCCGCCTTTATTGTGGCCGACAAAGTAACCCTAACCACCCGCCGCGCTGGTGAAAGCACCGCTACACAGTGGGAATCCGCAGGCGATGGTGAATTTACGCTAGAAGAAGTCGCAAAAGAAGGCCGTGGTACAGAAATTATCCTGCACCTAAAAGAAGGCGAAGACGAGTATCTATCGGATTGGAGCCTACGCTCGATTATCCGCAAATACTCTGACCACATCACCCTGCCCATTTTCATGCCTAAAACAGCAGGCTACGATGCAGAAGGCAATGTCACCCCTGCAGAAGGCGTTGAGGCCGTTAACCAAGCCTCCGCACTGTGGGCGCGTGCTAAGTCAGACATCACGGACGAGCAATACACCGAATTCTACAAACACGTATCACACGATTTTGAAGCGCCATTGGCGTGGAGTCATGCTCGCGTTGAAGGCAAGCAAGAATACACCGAGCTGCTGTATATCCCTCAGCGCGCACCGTTTGATTTGCACGACCGCGAACGCCGCCATGGCATCAAGCTCTACGTACGCCGCGTATTTATTATGGAAGACGCAGAAAAACTGCTGCCACAATACCTGCGCTTTGTCCGTGGCCTGATCGACAGCAGCAACTTACCGCTGAATGTGAGCCGCGAAATTCTGCAACACAGCAAAGATATCGAGCAGATTAAGCAAGGTTGTGTGAAAAAAGTACTGGGCTTACTCGAATCCATGGCTAATTCTGACGATGCTGCTGAGCAAGCTAAATACGCTACATTCTGGGAACAGTTTGGCCGCGTTATGAAAGAAGGCGTTGCCGAAGACTTCGCCAATAAAGACCGCGTGGCTGGCTTATTGCGCTTTGCTTCCTCACACAGCGATAGCACCGAGCAAAATGTCAGCTTGGCGCAATATGTAGCGCGGATGAAAGAAGGCCAAGACAAGATCTACTTTATTACTGCCGACAGCTTTGCCGCCGCTAAAAATAGCCCGCACCTTGAAGTCTTCCGCAAGAAAGGCATTGAAGTGTTACTGATGAGCGAGCGCGTTGACGAATGGATGATCTCTGGCTTAACCGAGTTTGACGGCAAAAAGCTGCAATCTGTTACCAAAGGTGAGCTAGACCTTTCTCAATTTGAAAATGAAGAAGAAAAGCAGCAGCAAGAAGCCGCCGCCAGCGCGCTAAAAGACGTGCTGGACAAAGTCAAAGCCGTATTGGGCGATAAAGTAAAAGACGTGCGCGTTACCAATCGCCTCACCGACAGCCCGGCTTGCATCGTGGTAGAAAACCAAGATATGAGTGCCAACCTTGAGCGCCTCTTAAAATCTGCAGGACAAGATGTTAAGGGCAGCAAGCCGATTCTGGAAATCAACCCAGATCATATGCTGGTGAAAAAACTGAAAGCCGAGCTAGAAGGTGAGCGTTTTGGTGACTGGACTGAGCTACTGTTTGACCAAGCTCAGCTAGCCGAAGGCGCACAGCTAGATGACCCTGCCAGCTTTGTTAAACGCCTGAATAGCTTGATGATGTCAGTCGTGGCATAAGCGGTTTTAAACAACAAAGACCAGCGTAATGCTGGCCTTTGTTTTGCTAGTGAGTGTTATACAGTTGTAATTCAGCATGATTACCATCGGCTATTTCCCCGCTGACGGCCAATATCAAGTAGGCTACAGCCGCCAACTGGCAGATAGCATGTTAGGGAGTACACCCCATGGCCAAAGGTCAAGTACGTAGTAATCGTGAAACAAAGAAACCAAAGAAAGAAAAAACAGCCACAGTGCCTGTATCCACCTTCGCAAATGCAGCGGCTCAAGCCAATGCGCAGATTAACGAAGCAAAAAAGAAGTAGGCTTAACTCCAACTACCCACGGTAGATGAGTGAATAAGCCGATACAAATAAAATGGCCGTTCTCCTAAGGGGAACAGCCATTTTTTATGCGCGCTAAATATCAATTAAAACAACTCAATATCCCCCGATTCTGGGGCGGCTGATTTATCGCTTTGCACCGGCACCATGCTGGCAGCTAAAGAGAGCGCTTGGCGTATATCCATGCCATTTAAAATATCATCAAAGAGTTTTTTCTCTTGCTCCATCGAATACTGCGAGCGAATTCTATCTTGCAACTCCATCCATTCCGATGGCACATACAGCCGATTGCGATCAGATACCAGCTCGGCCAAACCACTAATCGTGCCGCAAACATGATCTAAGCGTTGCGAAAGCCGGTCGTAAAATTGAAATGCAATGACCGCCTGCATATTGCGTTGGCCGATTTCTGCAATCTTAGTATCTAATTCAAGCTCGGCAGGTAAAGTAGACGCTTGCGCCAATAAATCATTACGTAGCGATTCGATCCGATCATGGGTGTCCGCAAAAGAAAACGCCAAGGCATTAAGCGAAGCGTTACTTTCAGCCACAGCGTGCTTCACCTGTGCCACGGCAATACCCAGCATTAACATGGTTTCACGAACCTGACTCCAGTCAAGATCGGGATTACGCGCTGCAGAACCACCAGCAGGAAGCTCAATCATTTTATGCATCACCCATTAGGCGGGAACATTCAATTTATAGGTTTAAACCGTGCAGCCTGCCCAAAAACAATCAAGGGCAAGCTTCTTAACGGCTCTGTAATGCTTATACGGACAGTAATTTATGTAAGGCATCGATTAGCAGCCCACACTCCGCATCCGTGCCAATACTAATACGTAAGAATTGCTCAATGCGGTCTTGCTTAAAGTGCCGCACAATAATTGAATGCTTACGCAGGGCCGCGGCTAATTGCGCTGCATCGTGCTGTAGATGGCGGACAAAAATAAAATTAGCGGCAGAAGGCAACACCTCAAAGCCTAAATCACGCATTTGGCTACTTAGCTGCTCACGCGTGGCGATAATGGCTTGGCATTTCTCTTGAAAATACGCCTCGTCACCAAAAGATGCCGCAGCGCCAGCTAAGGCAACCCTATCCAGCGGATAGGAGTTAAAACTATTTTTAACCCGCTCTAGCGCCTCAATTAAATCAGCGTGGCCAATGGCAAAACCAACGCGCAAGCCCGCCAAGGAGCGGGATTTAGACAGCGTTTGCACCACTAATAAATTGGGGTAGTGATTCACTAAAGAAATAGCGCTCTCACCACCAAAATCGATATAAGCCTCATCCACCAGCACCACCTGCTCTGGATGGCGCTGTAGTAGGGCTGCGACGGTAGCTAGCGGCAGTAGTTTTGCGGTAGGGGCATTCGGGTTAGGAAAGACAATCGCGCCACAGGGCTGAGCATAATCCTCAATACGGATAGTAAACTCAGCATCAAGCGGCACTTGGCGATAATCAATGCCAAAAAGACCACAGTAAACAGGATAAAAACTGTAACTAATATCTGGGAATAATAAGGGCGCATCGTGCTTGAGCAGCGCAACAAAAGCATGAGCCAGCACTTCGTCCGAGCCATTGCCCAAGAATACCTGCGACTTATCCACGCCATGGTACTTAGCAATCGTCGCCTTTAAATGATCACCATTTGAATCTGGATATAGCCTCAACGTATCCGCTAGCTCAGCCTGCATCGCTTGCAGCACTTTAGGGGACGGGGCATAAGGATTTTCATTGGTATTTAGCTTAACTAGATTAGTCAGCTTAGGCTGCTCTCCCGGCACGTAGGGAGTCAGTTTATTGACTAGCGGGCTCCAAAATCGGCTCATTGTGTCGGCTCTGCGAGTAAGAATATGCCCTATCTTATTCTAATTCCTTTTAGAAACTAAACACTTTGTCAGCTGCGCGAACGAGGCCTAACAGGGTCTGCACCCTTGCTCACTTGCCGATCTACGCGAGTCTCTAGCTTTATAAAGTACGCATTGCCCAAGATTTAAACCCGCCAATGCAAAAACGCTGGAATCCTTTTGGAAATCCAGCGCTTTTATATACTTATCTTTGGTGCCGACAGAGAGACTCGAACTCTCACAACCGAAGTCACTACCCCCTCAAGATAGCGTGTCTACCAATTTCACCATGTCGGCATTCAAATGCTTGCTTCATCAGAAGCAGAGAGGGACGCATAATAGTACAAATACTAAACCTAGTCTAGCCCCTATATGAATTTTATTAGAAAAAAATTCATCCACTTGCTTTATCACTACTTCAGCCAAAAAGAAGCGCCACAAATGCAATGATTCATTTCTATCGCCCGATACTTATCATTAGAATGAGAGCGGAAATAAGTAAATCACACGACAAGCAATGGCCTCACTTGTAAAAATGTAAGGTGCCATTGAGCCTAGGGATCAATAATCGAGTAAAGGGGGACTTAGATCATAAGCCAAACACATCACTATCGATTAATTGCCCAAGCATGTAGCCAGCTACCAGAAAGCCTGCGCCGGAGCGAAGGCATACACCAAGCCATTGCCAGTATTAAAGAACGCTATCCAGAATGGATGCAACTGAGCACCAGCGAGGTAAAAGAATTATGCGCGCTATCCAAAACCTTAATGCGAGCCTTTGAAAACAAAAAAAGTGCCAATATCACTTTGCAATTTGTAGAACTATGCGAGATCTCTAACGAGTTATTTAAAGAAGTCAAAGAAATTCGTAAAGAAATCAAAGACATTATCAGCGATAACCAGCAAGCGCTCGCCGACGATAGTGTAGGCGCTTTAAGCTATGTAGCGGAGTTTCGTAAATACATGGGGCCAGCACTGGCGCGCTCTATCTTATTAAGAAACTTTGCCAATATGGTCGATGCCGTACTGTTAGCTCAAATTCAATATTCAGCTGAGAACGTTGAAATCGAATTATTAATTGAGGTGATTTAAAAATCATTAGGGTGAGTAAAACCCTTGCCCGCGCGAGTGCACAGATGCAGTGCGTGGGCACAGGTGCCCACCCTACCCTGCGATTTGGTTGATGCCGTGCTATTAGGCGCAAACCCAATATGCAGCTGAAAGTATTGATCTCTGTAGGGTGGGCAAAGCGCCCTGCCTTGCCCACACGGTTGCACCACCCAACTCGGGGCGTGCCCCCTCAAAGCTAAACCCGCCTCCCCTACTTAGCGCCATGTGTCAGCATATAATCCGCTATCGTGTAGTAATCTCTTAATTGCGTTTTCATTTTTGTTGCAAGCTCTGGATGCTCGCCACTTTTATCAATGCTTGGCGTATTGGATTTCATATCAAACAAACCGCCACTTTTTTTGGCGACCTGCATGATGTAATACCAATCCTGATCGAGGATGCCAATCTCGCCGCCTTCGTCGGGGTAAATAGTAAAGGCAAAGCGCGATGCATCAAAACGTGGGTCAAGTAAATCGCGGCCCATGCCTTTATTGATAAAAGTAAGATTAAATAAGCCAGCAATCGTCGGCAGGATATCAATTTGCGAAGCCACTTTATGGTAACGCGCAGGTTTTAATAATTTAGGCGCGTAAAGCACAAAAGGCGTATGCACCGATGATAGTTTTAAATCTTGATAAGCACGCGGCACATTAGGGCCTACATCGTGGCCCATGGCGCGAATACCGTGATCGCCAAAGAATACAAATACCGTATTATCGAAATACGCTTCTTTTTTAGCGGTTTCCATAAACTTTTCGATGCTGTAATCCATATAGCGAAAAGAATTGTATTCATCGTCCGCCGCAAAACCATTGGCATGCAACTCTGCAAGGCTTGGATTTTTTAATTTAAAATCAGTATCTTCCGCCGGAATAGTATACGGGCGATGGTTACCCGAAGTCTGAATCACGGCAAAAAATGGACCTTTCTTTTCTTTAAATATTTTATTGGCTTCAAAGAATAAATTTTTATCTGAAATACCCCATACATCATTACGCGGCGCGCTATAACTCCCCTCTTCGTGGATTTTTAAACCATCAATGTTTTTAGTAAGCACCCCGCGTACATTGGCCCAAGTCGTGCTACCGCCAATAAAGTAATCTTTTTCGTAGCCTTTAAACGCATTAATCAGCACATTTTGATTCACCGCTGCTGGGTTACGGCTAGATGTATCACGTAAATCCACGTCAGGAATGCCACTTAAGCCCGCAAAAATACCGCGTGCTGTACCAAAGTGCGGGGTAAACAGATTATCAAACCAGATGCTCTCTTTAGCCATTTGGGTAAAGAAAGGCGTGGTTTCTAATGGATTGCCGTAGAGGCTAGTTTTATAGCCAGAGAACGATTCTAAATACACCATTACCACATTAGGCTGTCCAGGAAGCGCCGTGGCTTTAGGCTGAATATGGCGTTCAAAATTAAGAGTTTTCTCATCAGGATGATCCACACCAAGATAGGCAGCCATCGCAGGATAAGCCTTACGCACATCGTCTAAGGAATAGGTGTCTCTGGTGTAAGACATCGTATCGAAGAAATTTAAAGCGGGGTTAAGCGCCACGGCAGCGGCAAAGCTATTAGTGCTGTAATAGGCATCACTCCAGCGTAGCGGATACTGCGAAAACTTGCCGTGTATGCCCAGTAAGCTAGCCAAAATTGATACCAGTACCAGCGCCGTGGTTTTCCACTTACCTGCATCCCAGCCTGAATACGTCGCCACCTTGCTCATCAGGCAAGAAACGAGCCACGTTAGCAGCGCTACGGATAAGCCCCATACCAGCGCCAGCTTTATTACCGGATAAGTCGACCAGACCATGCCTGCCGATTCATCTAAGTTATATAAAAAATTAAGTACGCTGGCAGATAGCTTTACGCCTAGATAAGAGTAGTGGGCAAAATCAACCATATGCGTCAAGATCAGCACGGCAAACACCAGCGCAAACCAAACTAGCCACAAGCGTCTGCTCAGCCCCGCTTTAAAAGGTGTCGTCAGCTTAAAGCCACCCAGCAGTAGCATTGGCACTAGGCTGAGTAGGCCTAGGCGCAAATCAAAACGTGCGCCTAGCAGCAATGATTGCACCAGCAAGGAGCTTGGTAGCGGGTCGGCTTTATTGCCAAAGGCAGTGGCAAAACCCAAGCGGATACATATGCCCAAGGCAATAAATACCAGCAAATAAACAAGGGTAAAACGGAATAAGCGAGGGATGCGCATAGGGCTATATTTGATTAATTTTCCAGAAAGGCGATTCTACCTGATGTTTTGGATCTACCCATCCCCAGATTGCAATCAAGTTGCATTAACTACAATTCAACCGTTTTACCTAGGGTTAACAAAACGACACCCAGTATCAATGTGTAGCTACATCAGCTGGCTTCAAAGCGGCCTGTGGAGCTCAAGCGGCATGGCTGCAAGCGCTGATTTGATCATGTTTTTATGATTTTTTCGTTTCACACAGCTGATTATCTTTGGGGGCAAATATTAAAAACCACGCCGAACCCAGCTCTTTTTCACGAGCTCGGCATAAATCCAACAAGGTGTATAAGCGATGGGGGTTAGAATAGTGGCAAAATTTTGACTCAGCCCACCGGAAATCCCCATGATCAAGCGTAGCTTCGAAAGAGTAGCCACCACCTGGCTGGCTGGCCTGTTAGCTCTATTACCCTTTTTACTCACTTTAGCCCTACTGGCATGGCTGGTTAAAATACTAAACAATTTTATTGGCCCGCAAAGTATGGTTGGGCAATTCTTTGCACTGATTGGCCAGCCCGTGATTAATCACCCCATACTGGGTTATTTAATTGGCTGGATCATATTGATTGGTGCCATTTACCCACTAGGGATTATTGTTCAGTCAAAGCTTAAGCGGCACTTGGCCTATTTACTTGATAAAACAGTAAGGCGGATTCCAATAATTGGTACTTTATATAATACTGCAGACCGTTTTGTGAGCTTACTTGATCAAAAAGAAGACGCTGATATCGGCAGCATGAGCCCAGTATGGTGTTTATTTGGTGGCGATGGTGTTGCCGTGCTAGCGCTGATGCCTAATCCTGAGCCTATTGAAATCGAAGGCCGTCTCTATCAAGCGGTACTGGTCCCCACAGCACCGGTCCCTATTGGCGGCGGGCTACTTTATATTCCTAGCGAATGGATTAGACCCGCTAATATTGGTGTGGATAAACTCACGAGTATTTATATGTCTATGGGAATTACCCCACCACCATCGCTCAAAAAAGCCTCGCAATCTGCAGCACAAATTTCCCCTGCCCCCCCGCTAGATACATAAAAAATAGCCTTACCCAGCACCTAGCTATACAGGCAAGGCTAATATGCGCACACTTTTTCGTCACCTTTCTTTGATCTGACACAAACCATACTGAATTAAGAATAGTTAAGCTGCAATTTTAACCGACAGGTAGATCCGCCATGACTACGACCGCATTCTTTATTCCCTCAGTAAACCTCATGGGTGCAGGTTGCCTTCAAGACGCAGCGAGCACCATTCAATCTTACGGCTTTAAAAAAGCGCTGATTGTGACTGATGCCGTACTCAATAAAATAGGTATGGTCGCCAAAGTGAGCGAGCTGCTCGGCGCACATGGCGTGGTTTCTGTGGTGTTTGACGGTGCTCAGCCCAACCCAACCGTGGGTAATGTTGAAGCTGGGTTAAAATTACTTAAAGAAAACAACTGTGATTTCGTTATTTCGCTAGGGGGTGGCTCACCGCACGATTGCGCCAAAGGCATTGCACTTTGCGCCAGCAATGGTGGCAACATTCGCGAATACGAAGGCCTAGACCAATCTAAAAAACCACAACTGCCTTTAGTTTCCATCAATACCACCGCCGGCACCGCAAGTGAGATGACACGGTTCTGTATCATTACTGATGAAACACGTCATGTAAAAATGGCGATTGTAGACAAACATGTCACACCGATTCTTTCAGTGAATGACCCAGAACTCATGCTAGATAAGCCCAAAGGTCTAACCGCTGCCACCGGCATGGATGCGCTCACCCACGCCATTGAAGCTTATGTATCCACCATTGCGAATCCCATTACCGATGCCTGCGCACTTAAAGCAGTCACACTGATTAGCGAAAATCTGCGCCACGCCGTGAGCGACGGCCAGAATCTGCGCGCGCGCGAACAAATGGCCTATGCGCAATTCTTAGCGGGTATGGCGTTTAATAATGCATCGCTTGGCTACGTGCACGCCATGGCGCATCAGCTAGGTGGTTTTTACGATCTGCCACACGGCGTATGCAATGCGATCTTGCTGCCGCACGTGCAAAAATTTAACTCACGCATTGCCGCCAAACGCCTCGGCGAAGTGGCTCACGCCATGGGTTGCGATGTACGCTTCTTAAGCGACGAAGCCGCCGCCGAAGCTTGCCTCGCCGCCATCCGCCAGCTCTCCGCTGACGTAGGCATCCCCGTTGGCCTGACTGAGCTTGGCGTAAAAGTAGCCGACTTCCCCATCCTCACCGCCAACGCCCTGAAAGACGCCTGCGGCTTTACTAACCCGATTCAAGCCACGGCAGAAGAAATTACTGCGATTTATAAAGCTGCGATGTAAAAGTTTGCTGTAATTTGGCTGAGTATATTGAAAGCAAAAAGGGGTACGTAATCCCATAAGCTTTGCTGCATTCGGCCAAGTTACGCGTTAATTAGACAAAAACGCCGCAAACATTTGTTTGCGGCGTTTTTTTGATTAATGAGCGTTGCCCCTAGGCTTGCTTGAAGTGCCCTTGTACCCTAGGTGCCCTTCCCCCCTCTACAGCGCCATGCCTACGGTGATGACAGCCTAAAAATCAAGTCATTGCCTTCACCACGAATGCCCCACCCTTCCCCAGATCGCTTATAATCGCGCGTTTTACGCGATGGCCTTACCATGACTGCTCCTGCCCTTATTGAATCACTCGACTTTGAAGGTCACGGGATTGCACGCGTAGATGGAAAGACGATTTTTATTGACGGTGCCCTGCCGCGAGAAAGCGTCAGCTATAAAAGCTACCGTATCAAGCCGCGTTTTGAAAATGCCGAAGCCACGCAAATCCATACCAGCAGCCACCTACGGGTTAATCCGCCCTGTCCGCATTTTGGCAGCTGCGGGGGGTGCAGCATGCAGCATATGGAATTCTCAGGCCAAGTGGCGGCTAAGCAGCGGGTGCTGGAAGACAATTTAAAACGCATTGGCAATGTCAAACCAGAAATGCTGCTGCCTGCGATTTACGGGCCAGAATGGGGTTATCGCCAACGGGCGCGTTTATCGGTATCGGTAAAGGGCAATGAGGTACGCTTAGGCTTTTTTGAAAAACGCTCTAAGATCATCGCCGATCTAAAAGAATGCCGTGTGTTACCGCCGCATATCTCCAAACAAATTTTGCCGCTGCGCCAACTGATTAAAAGCTTATCTATCAAAGAACAGCTACTGCATATCGAGCTGGCGGTGGGTGAGCATGTCGATATTTTGGTGCTCCGCACCCCCATCAAACCCAATAAAGCCGATCAGGCGCTGCTTAAAACATATGCAGATGAATGGAAAGTGCAATTCTGGCTGCAGGCAAAATCGAGCGAAGCGGCCACCGTGTTCTATCCAAGCAATGCGCCGCAGCTCAGCTACAGCATTCCAGAATTTGGCATTGTAATGCGTTACAAGCCCACCGAATTCACCCAGGTAAACCACCGCATCAACCGCACGCTGGTGGCGCGGGCGATGGGTTTACTTGATCCGCAGCCTAATGAAGTGATTGCTGACTTTTTCTGTGGCGTGGGTAACTTTACGCTGCCAATAGCCAGAAGCGGTGCTAAAACGCTGGGCATGGAAGGCTTGCAGCAGCTGGTAGACCGAGCCAATGAAAGCGCTGCAGATAATCAGCTGGCTAACAACACCCAATTTAAAGTGGCAAATTTATTTGATATGACCGAACACTGGCTGAAAAAACTCGGCCACTTCGACAAAATGCTGATCGACCCGCCACGGGACGGCGCACATGAATTATGCAAAGCCATCAGTGCCCAAAAAGGCCCGCAACGCATTGTTTATGTATCGTGCAACCCCGCCACGCTGGCGCGTGATGCCGATGTCCTGGTGCATGAAAAAGGCTATGTGCTCAAAGCAGCAGGTATCGTCAATATGTTCCCACACACGGCACACGTTGAGAGTATTGCTTGGTTTGAGAAGGGCGAGTAGCACCCGCTATGCTAATCAGCAGCGCATTCAGTCATGCTTAAGCGGCCATTTCGATTACAGAAATGGCTAACTGCTTACCTTTACCTCAAACAAATCAACAACAAGGAAGAGAGCTAAAATTGCCAGCATTGTTTGTCAACTTAAATTAAGTTACCGTAACCTTATTTTGCCGAGCTGACAGCTATGACAATCATCCTTTCAGGGCTTTACCGCTACCCGATTAAATCTAGCCAAGGCCAGCGGCTGCAGCAAAGTCAGGTACAACGCAGCGGCCTGCCGTTTGATCGCACATGGATGATTGCCACTCCCAATGGCAGGCTTATTACCGGCCGTGAATTCCCCAAGTTAGTTTTATTGTCGGCAGAGCCAAGCACTGAAGGCCTTAGCCTAAGCGCACCTGGCATGCCCACACTATTTGTTGCTACGGGCTTGTTTAGCCAAATTCACCCCGCCAGCGTATGGGAAAGCGACTTTACCGCCCATCACGGTGCCAGCGATGCAGACGCTTGGTGTTCGGCCTATTTAGGTGAACAAGTAGTCTTACTTTGGACAGGATTGGAGCTCAACCGCCAAAGCAGTAAGGGCGAGCCGATTACCTTTGTGGATGGGCACCCGTTATTGCTGACAGGGGAAAGCTCGCTTGCAGATCTCAACCATCGCCTTGATCAAAAGCGATCTATGCAACGCTTCAGGCCCAATCTCATTGTGCAAGGCGCGGATGCTTTTGCTGAGGATAGCTGGAAAAAAATCCGCATCGGCGAAGTCATTTTTAGCTTTATTAAGCCCTGCACTCGCTGCGTATTTATCACGATAGACCCAGATACGGGCGAAAAGTCCCCCAATCAAGAGCCATTACGCACCCTCGCCAAATACCGAAAAACCACTGAGGGCGTGATTTTTGGGCAAAATATTGCAGTCGACAAAGGTGGGGTGATTAGCGAGGGAATGGTCGTAGAAATATTAGAATAAACGCTAGAGGCGCTGCTTGCCGCGCCCTGTAAAAGCAGTAAGGTACAGCGAGCAGCACCTTACAAGCTCACTGCCCATCCACAGACCGCACTCTTGCAATCACCTGGTTACCAGTGCCTTTGTACTCCACCGATTGAAACGACAGCATTCGCGCCATTGAAATACCTCGGCCATGCGGATCAAACGCACGCTCGGGTGACATTTCCAAAAATGGCTGCCATTCAAAGCCCTTGCCTTCATCGGTAATGGTAAACACAATTTCACCCTCTTCCCGATAAAACGCGACCTTCACCTTACGATGCTCATATTCAGGCAGCGTTAAGCGCGCTTCAACTTCATCTTGCCAACGGCCATGCTGCAAGAGGCGCGTTTTTTCAGCGTAGCTGATGGCTAAATTACCATGTTCTACCGCATTCACTAAGAGCTCGGACAATCCCAATGCCACCCGCTGCGGCTCTGGGCAAGCATTGGAGAGCAGCAAAGTCAGATGGCGCGCTTCATCCAAGGTCTGAAAATGGAATTCGCCCTTCATCAGTAGATGGTAAGAGCTGGCTTGCGCGGCTAATTGCGCATCCAGCTGGCTTTTTTCACGATGAAAATTAACCGCTGCGGCCACAATTGCCAGCAACATATCTCGCTGAAACGGCTTAATCAGATAGTAATAAGCGCCTGCCGCCAGCCCTTCACGCACGTTTTCTGCAGCGCCTACAGCAGTTTGCATAATCACCGGCAGATGTTCAAATTCTGGTTGCTGTCGTAAACGAGCAAGTAGGGCCATACCATCCATACGCGGCATCATGCGATCAAGCAGCACGGTGTCAAATGAGTGATCTTCTGACAAGATCCCCCACGCCACTTCACCATCCTCGGCCACCACCACATCGTAGCCAGCATCAGTAAGATGCTCAGAAAGTATTTCTAAATTAAAGGGTTCATCATCAACAATCAGCACCCTAGCCCGCTCTTGCATGTCATCTCCTCTCCACTTTAACCACTTCAACCCACTCCCTGTAAGCAGCAAGGTAGATTGTTCGCGGATGCAGCGTTCATACCTAATATATAGATTATTATATTCAATTTAATTGTTTTAATACTTTATGGCATATTATTTTAATAAGGAATATAAGTCAGCAAACTGCTGCGATAACTTATGATTTGGATCAAGAATAAGCAAAGGTATAGCGCGTTCGTGTGATTCCCTTACTTTAACTGAGGCCCCTAGAAACACATCTAGCACTGGCAAACCCTGCTGTTTTAATTCTGCGACCATTCGTGCTGGCAAGCTGGCACGAGCTTGAAACTGATTCACAATAATGCCTTCAATCACTAAATCAGCATTATGATCATTGCGAATCTCTGCCACTCTATCAATCAATCCCAATAAGGCATGCCGTGAGAATTCATCACAATCAAATGGAATCAAACAACCTTCTGCCGCAATCAACGCAGATAAAGTAAAGAAATTTAAAGCTGGAGGCGTATCCAGCCAGACCTCATCAAAATCATTTACTAATTCATTTAAAGCTTCACGCAGTTTATAAATTTTATGTCTTGATTCTAATTTGGATTCTAACTCGGCGATTTGTGGGTGCGAAGGCATAATCGATAGCCGCTCAAATGGGCTGCGATGCACAAACTCACGCGTGTCTTTGGCATACATACTAAAGTTAAGAACTTGATCAAAAAAATCTAACAAACTAGGCGTGGCCAAATCAAGGCCCACACCTAGCAAATAATGGCTTGAATTAGCCTGCGGATCTAAATCAACGACCAACACCCGTTTACCTGCTTTGGCAGCAGCTGCCGCCAAATTAACGGTAATTGTTGATTTACCAACACCACCTTTTTGATTAAACACCACACGGATTTTCATCTAGACCATCTCTTATTTACTCATTATTACAATGAATACTAGCAGCTCTTATTCAACTTGTATTGCGTCGCACAATAGGTGTGGTGATTATGTAAAAAATAGGAGCGATGTAAGAAAAAAAAGGCAAATAAGTTAAACAAAATTTTTAAAAAAACTAATCCACCACTAAAGGCTGCCACTTGCCATCAAACAATCCTTCAATCGGTTTATAGCGTGTTTTGTAAGCCATTTTTCGGCATTGATCAATCCAATATCCGAGATAAACATAGGGGAGCTGCATTTCTTTTGCTAGATCAATTTGCCAAAGAATATTGAATACCCCCAAGCTTGCCCCAGGGAGATCTGGATTATAAAAAGTGTATACCGAGGAAACTCCATCATCTAGCTGATCAATCAAACTAACCATCTGTACTTGATCATCAAGGCTAAACTCTACCAAGAAACTACTCACATTACTTTTTAATATAAAATTTTGATATTGTTCACGATTATCTTGATCCATCCCCCCACCAGAATGCCTTGCCATTTGATAGCGCTGATACAATAAATAATGTGATTCTAAATATTCCAAACCCAGTAATCTAACTTGTAATCCAGCATGTAATTTTTGCACGCGGCGTTGGGTACGATTAGGTTTAAATTGCTGCACGGGTAGCCGCACCGGCACACAAGCACGGCATTGATCACACCAAGGCCGATAAACAAATAACCCACTCCGCCGAAAGCCATGCTGCACTAAATTGCTATACGCTTGGCTATCAATAAGCTCCGCTGGCACCGCCACTTGCGAGCGGGCCACTTGTCCATCCAAATAGCTGCACTCATACGTCGCTGTGGCGTAAAACTGCAAAGAAATCGTGCGGGTACGCAGCGAATCATTCATGTTTTTACCCCGTGGAGATAAGACCAAGGACCAACTTGATGTGGCTCTGTAATAAGTACGTTTAAGCGCTCAATAAACTCATCGCGCAAAATCTCACGCGCACCAAAGCGAGCCAAGTGATCAGTACGCATCTGACAATCAATTAACTTAAACCCTTGCTGCTCTAGATAGCGCACCAAATGCACAAAGGCAATTTTAGAAGCATCCGCTTTTCTGGCAAACATAGATTCACCGTAGAACATTTTTCCGATGGCGATGCCATATAAACCTCCAGCAAGCTCACCATCAATCCAACATTCTGCTGAATGTGCCCAACCAGCAAGGTGCAAAGCCCCGTAACTGGCACAAATATCTTCACTAATCCAAGTTGCAGGCTCGCCATCACGCGGAGCAGCACAGCCTTGCATCACCTCGGCAAATGCCGTATCAAAACGTACTTCATACGGGCGATTCCTAAGCACTTTATCTAGAGACTTAGGAATATGCAGCTCGGCGGGGAAAAGCACCATTCGTGGATTAGGACTCCACCAAAGAATAGGCTCGTCAGGCATAAACCACGGGAAAATACCGGACATATACGCTGCCAACACCCGCTGAGGCGACAAATCCCCCCCCGCCGCCAACAAACCATTTGGCTCTTGCAAGGCAAGAGAAAGCGGAGGGAACTGCAAACTGTTACCAAGCCAAGGAATCACTTAAATTACGCCACCTTGCATGTTGCACAAATACCATACAAATACATTTCATGATCCTGAATTTCAAAGCCATGCTCCTTGGCAATGGCATCTTGGCGCCTTTCAATTTCAGCATCATAAAATTCTTCAACCTGCCCACACTTCACACAAACCAAGTGATCGTGATGACCACCCGCGCTCAGCTCAAAGACTGATTTGCCGGTTTCAAAATGATGGCGCACCAAAATACCAGCCTGCTCAAATTGCGTGAGCACGCGGTAAACAGTAGCCAAGCCAATATCTAAGTTGTCTGCGATCAACAGCCGGTAGACATCTTCTGCTGTCATATGGCGTTGATCACCCGTCTCAAACAGGTTTAAAATTTTCAGCCGTGGCCCAGTCGCCTTCAAACCCATTTCTTTTAATTCGTTTGCTTTACTCATGCGATTCTCTCCCTGTTTTAGGCTACATGCCCCAGATCAGGTTATGATATAGCGTTTAAGTTGGTCACTCCAACCCGCTCTGGAAAATATCGCCCATGATGAAGGCAAAAGTACTTATTTTATTGCTCCCTATCGCGCTAGCTACCTCGGCGTGCAGTGTTGCTAATTTCCTTACACCTTATAAACTCGACATCCCACAAGGGAATGAAATTACCGCAGATCAAGTTGCCAAGCTCAAAGCAGGGATGACGCACTCACAAGTGCGCTTTCTCTTAGGCACACCGCTGCTAATGGACCCGTTTCATGCCAACCGCTGGGACTACTTATATAGCGATGCCCGCGCGGGAGTGTTAAGAGACAAAAAAAGCTATGTGCTTATTTTTGAAGGTGATAGCTTAGTTAGCTTCTCTGGCGAAACACTGCCAGCCCCCGCCAAATTTCAATCTGCCGAAACTTCTGTAGCCAGTGCTGTGACACCTGCTCCAGCCGCTAAGGAATAAACAACATGACGATTAAAATCGCCATTGCCGGTAGCAGTGGCCGCATGGGCCGCATGCTAATCGAAGCCGTTATCGCAGCAGAGGATTGCCAGCTGTTTGCCGCCTTTGATCGCGAAAACAGCCCCGCAATCGGCAGCGATGCAGCGGCTTTTTTGGGTAAAAATTGCGGTGTGAATATCAGTGCTAATCTCAATTTGCTAGCTGGTGCCGATGTTTTAATCGACTTCACCCGCCCCGAAGGCACATTGCAGCATTTAGCAGCCTGCCAAAAACATGACGTGAATATGATCATTGGCACCACGGGCTTTGAAGAAGCAGGTAAAGCCGCAATTACCGCAGCCGCCGATAAAATGGCCATTGTGCACGCCTACAATATGAGTGCTGGGGTTAATTTACTGGTAAAGCTACTTGAAGTAGCGGCAAAAACCCTGAATACCGGCTACGACATTGAAATCCTAGAAATGCATCACCGCATGAAAGTGGACGCGCCCTCTGGCACCGCCTTAATGCTGGGCGACGCAGTAGCAGGAGCAATGGGGCAGAAGCTAGAAGACTGTGCGGTTTATGATAGGCACGGCATTACTGGCGAGCGAGATCCATCCAGTATTGGTTTTGCCACGTTACGTGGCGGTGATGTGATTGGCGACCATACAGTGATTTTTGCTGGCATGGGCGAGCGCATAGAAATCTCGCACAAAGCATCTAACCGCAATATCTACGCCCAAGGCTCTATCCGCGCGGCGCGTTTCTTAAGCGGCCAGCAAACTGGTCTGTTTGATATGCAGGATGTGTTAGGCCTAAGTTAATCAGGAGCAGACTATGCGCTGGCAAGACTTACGACGTAGCGATAATGTGAATGATCGCCGAGATGAAGACGGCGGTGGCAGTGGTGGCGGTGGCGGGCTGCCCATTGGCCAATTAGGCATTGGTGGCGTGGTCATTGTAGGCGTAATTAGCCTGCTGCTGGGGCAAAATCCCTTGCAAGTACTGGGGCTTATTGCTAACCACAACGCGCCCGCGCATCGCAGCCAGCCCACTCAACAACCTAAAGTGGCCACTCGCGATGATCCAGCCAGCCAGTTTGCGCGCGCCATCTTGGCCTCTACCGAAGATGTGTGGAGTAAAGCCTACCCAGAAGCCTTTGGTAGCCCCTATAAAAAGCCGACGCTGGTATTATTTAGAGGCCAGGTTAAATCCGCCTGCGGTAGCGCTTCTTCTGCGATGGGGCCGTTTTATTGCTCGGCAGATCAGCAAGTTTATATCGACCTGAGCTTTTATGATGAGCTAGCCAAACGCTATGGCGCACCGGGTGATTTTGCTAATGCCTATGTGCTAGCGCATGAAATTGGTCATCATGTGCAAAACCTCTCTGGCATTTCAGGCAAGGTGCACCAGAAACAACAACAGCTATCTAAAAAGCAGGCGAATGCACTATCTGTAAAACTAGAGCTACAGGCCGATTGCCTTGCAGGTGTTTGGGGCTATTACGCAGCGCAAAATAAGCTACTAGAACTTGGCGATGTAGAAGAAGGCTTGGCCGCAGCCAATGCCATTGGTGACGACACCTTGCAGCGTGGAGCTGGCCAAGCAGTTACACCTGATGCCTTTACCCACGGCAACTCAGAGCAGCGGGTGCATTGGTTTAAACAGGGATTAGCAAGCGGCTCGGTGAATAGCTGTAATACATTTGCTAGTAAGTAAACAGCATTTTACAAATAGCAGAAACGACAACGGGGTGCGAATGCACCCCGTTGCTTATTGCGGTAGAACAGATGAAATACATACTGAAGGTTAATGTTAATAAAAAAAACGTTCACTTCAAAAGCAGCTACAGGAAAAACACGTACAAAAAATACTACGGTACGGCCACATCTACAGCTACAACTCAGTACTTACATCTAATACACGCAAAGAGCAGATACTACGACATCTGGTGGCCTTCTCGTGTTGGCAGAACACTTTCACCAATCACTGCACTACAGATGCCCAGCATAACGACACATTAGCCGCGTCGCGACGGGGGCAAACTTCACCTCCGAAAACAGCACTTCTTGGAAACTATTCATTCGATCTCCTTTTGCTGTTGCTGGAGATTTAGTTATACACCTAGCAATTTAATCCTGCAACATATCCGGACGACCAAGCCCACTGAAAGTTGTACCCGCCCAGCCAGCCGGTCACATCGACCACTTCACCAATAAAAAACAAACCAGCAACATGGCGTGCTTCCATAGTTTTAGAAGACAAAGCCTGCGTATCCACCCCACCGCGTGTCACCTCGGCTTTTTTATACCCCACCGATCCAGAGGGAATAATCAACCAGCGGTGAAAGCTTTCTTCTATTACCGCCAATTCTTTAACTGAATATTGTTTAAGCGGTTTAATCTCACCCCACTGCGCCAGCCAAGCTTGCACCAAGCGCTTAGGCAGTAGCTCGGCTAAAATAGTAGTGATCAGTGCATCCCGATTAGCCCCTGCCCATAGCGCAGCAAAATCCACATCAGGCAGTAAATCAATTGCTAAACTATCACCAGCCCGCCAATAGCTAGAGATTTGCAAAATGGCGGGGCCAGATAGGCCCTTGTGCGTTAACAAGATGGCTTCTCTAAATTGCAGATCACCACAACTCACCACAGCGTCTTCAACCGCTACCCCTGCCAAATCAGCCCATAAATCTTGTGGCTGAAAGGTCAGCGGCACTAAGGCCGCAGCGAGCGGCAGCACGGGGATATCAAACTGCTTGGCAATATCAAAACCTAAACCAGTTGCACCAATCGGCGGAATAGATAAGCCGCCACAGGCCACCACCAGCGAGCTGCATTGCCAAGTTTCGCGGCTAGTGACCACTTCAAAGCCATTGGCGTTTTTTTCAATCGACACGATGCCGGTGTCCATGCGCCACATTACCTCGCCTTGATCCACTTCTGCTTTTAGCATGTCGATGATCGCTTGCGAGCCTTGATCGCAAAACAGTTGCCCCAAGGTTTTTTCGTGATAGCCAAGGCCATGTGCCTCAACCATTTTAATAAAATCAAACTGGCTATATTGCTTAAGCGCAGATTTTACAAAATGCGGGTTGGCCGATTGATAGCAGCTAGCCAAAGTATTTAAATTAGTAAAATTACAGCGCCCGCCGCCAGAGATACGAATCTTCTCTGCAAGTTTTACCGCATGATCGATCAACACCACGCTACGACCACGTTGGCCTGCCGTAGCCGCGCACATCATTCCAGCCGCACCGGCCCCAATTACAATTACATCCACCACATTTTGCATTACTCTACCTTTGCCACCATCGGCCCAAGGCCAAAAACGGCGTATTGTAACTCACGAGGTGAATCCATGAATCCCGATCATGTGCTTAATTTTTGGTTTGGCCAGCAGCTTGAAACCCGCCGCGAATGGTTTAGTAAAGATGCCAACTTTGACGCCCAGATTAAAGCGCAGTTTTTAAGCACCATTGAGGCCGCTGCCAATGGCGAGCTAGCCGCTTGGCTCAACACCCCACGTCACAGCTTGGCCTACATCATTTTGCTAGACCAGTTTCCGCGCAATGTTTTCCGTAACGATGCACAAAGTTTTGCCTACGATCATCTCGCCTTAGCGGCAGCTAAAACCATAGTCAGTAAGGGCTTTGATCCATCATTTACCCCGCTGGAACAGCTATTTCTTTACCTGCCCTTTGAGCATTCCGAAAACCTGAGCGATCAAGAACAAGCCGTTAAACTGATGGCTGGCTGGCAAGCGGATGAAAAACTACAAGGCTTTTACGATTACGCTGTTAAACATCATGCGATGATTCAACGCTTTGGCCGCTTTCCACATCGTAATCAACGCTTAGGCCGCAGCTCAACGGCAGAAGAGCTAAGCTACTTATCCCTACCAGACGCGGGTTTTTAATTAGTTTTATTTGGCATTTTTACAAGCGCAGTAAAGCGCTGTAGCGGATAAAATCAAGACTTCCAGAATCAACCGGATTGCCTACGATGTATCAGCTTATCGCCTCCGATCTTGATGGCACCCTGCTCAATGGCGAGCATATGGTGGATGCCTATACGGCAGAAACGCTACGCACGCTGGAAGAGCGTGGTGTGCAGTTTGTCATTGCCACCGGACGCCATTATTTAGATGTGATGGGGATTCGAGATGTATTGGGCATAGAAGCCCATTTAATCACCTCAAATGGCGCACGGATTCATAGCCCAGATAATCAACAGATCCACGCTGAGGATATCCCCGCCAATTTGGTGAAGGAGCTCTCGCAAGCAGCGTTTTCTGCTGGCACGTTATTAAACTTTTATCTTGATGATGCATGGCTCATTGATCAGCACAGCCAATATCTACTCGATATGCACCAAGATTCTGGCTTTACATACCGGATCGAAGACCTCGCTAACCACAATGGCCATGGCGTACCCAAGATTTTATATATTGGTGATCATGCGCATTTACTTGGGGTAGAGAGCAAATTACGCCAACGCTTTGGCAACACCTTGTATATCACCTTCTCTATGCCCGATTGCCTAGAAGTCATGGCTGCTGGTGTATCCAAAGGGCACGCTTTGCAAGTAGTACTCGATCGCCTGAGCCTAAAGCGCGAGCAGTGTATTGCTTTTGGCGATGGGCAAAATGATCTAGAACTATTACAAACAGCGGGCCACCCAAGGCTAATGAGTAATGCGAATCCTCGCTTAATCGCCGCCCTGCCAGATGTGATACAAATTGGTAGTAATGAAGAATCCGGCGTGGCGAAGCACCTGCGCAGCGCTTTCAATATGACTCACTAATTGCATTAAGGTGGTGGCGGTATTCATCGCCACCACAAAGCCTCACTCGGCTTAGGGCTTAGCTTTAAAGGCCACTTGGCGATCACCATCCTTACTTATTACTGACAAGTTTTTTCTGAAAACTGATCTATCCTAATGATTGCCTAGTCATTTCCACATCTTGCGACATTTTTTTTGTTCTGATATAAACAGTCCTAATACGAACAATATGGCTCACATGTCATGGAAAACTTCCAAATCACCCTCCGTGAACTGGTGCGCTGCTATCAAGCTTTTGAACAATTGTCTAATCGGCACATCCGCACCATGGATTTAACCCCAGCCCAATTTGATATTGTGGCTACCCTAGGCAACACACAAGGGATGAGCTGCCGTGAGCTAGGCGAAAAAACCTTAATTACTAAAAGTACTTTAACGGGTGTACTGGATCGCTTAGAGGCAAAAGACATTATTCGCAGAGAAACCACGAATGCAGACCGGCGCAGTTTGCGAGTATTTCTAAGCCCTGCTGGTGAAGCGCTGTTTAATCGTACTTTTAATCAGCACCTTGATTATATTCGTCCGTTTTTTTCAGAATTATCAGCACAACAATTAACAGAAATAAACCGTTTACTGGCTGAACTTCGCAGTAAATTTCAAGACCAAACGAATGCAATTTAAATTCTTCCATTACTTTTTAAGAAAGTGAGCAAAATGAGTAAAAAACAATACGATGGAATGCAAGTTTTATTGCACTGGTTATCTGCCCTCTTAATCTGTGCTGCATTTGGCCTAGCATGGACCATGGACGATATGCCATTATCTCCGCTTAAATTTAAAATTATTTCTTGGCACAAATGGGCCGGGATTACCGTGCTGGGGCTAGTGGCTATTCGACTGATTTGGCTAAAACTCAAAGGCGCTCCCGCAGCAGACCCTAGCCTACCCGCTTGGCAAAGTAAGCTCTCTAGCGGCGTGCATCATCTACTTTATTTATTAATGTTTGCCATGCCGCTTTCTGGTTGGCTAATGAGCTCGGCCAAAGGCATCTCCGTAGCTTATCTGGGCCTATGGCAATTGCCTAATTTGGTCGAAAAAAATGAAGCCCTAGCTGGTACATTAAAATCCAGCCATGGAATATTTGCCACCGCCTTACTGGTTCTTATTGGCCTGCATATTGCTGCAGCGCTTAAACACCATTTTATTGACCGAGACACTATTTTGGCTCGGATGCTGCCTTTTTTACGTAAAAATTAATTTTAATAAACGCTACTTTTCTATCTTTACTGGAGAATTAAATGATTCGGCATATCCTTAGCGCCACGCTCATTTCGGCCATTAGCCTTTCAGCAAGCGCAGCACAAACATTAGTTCCACAAAAAAGCAAAGTAGATTTCAGCTTTAAGCAAATGGGTGTAACAGTCGATGGCGGCTTTAAGAATTTCAGCGCAAAAGTAGACTTTGACCCAGCTAAGCCAGAAAAAGCCCAAGCAGAAATAATTGTCGATTTAGCCAGTATTGATGTTGGTGGCAGCGATGGTAATACCGAAGCAAAGAAAAAATCGTGGTTTGATGTAGCCGCCTTCCCAAAGGCCACCTTTGTTGCCAGCAGCATTAAAGCACTGGGCGCTGGCAAGTTTGAAGCCAAAGGCAAACTCACCATTAAAGGCATTAGCCGCGATGTAACAACCCAACTTACCACAAAATCAGAAGCAGGTAATCTGGTGGTAGAAGGCAATCTACCTATTTTGCGCTTGCAATATAAATTAGGTGATGGTGTTTGGGCCGATACGGATACGGTTGCTGACCAAGTTATTATTAAATTTAAAATAGCGCTTGCCGGTACCGCAGGCAAATAAGTTTTACCCACCCCACTGGAGTCTACAATGAAGCGTTTGATCGCCACAGCACTACTCACAGGTTTTAGCAGCACCGTTTTTGCAGCACCTGTTGTTTACAATTTAGAGCCATCCCACACCTATCCAAGCTTTGAATTAAGCCATATGGGCTTTTCAATTCAAAATGGCCGTTTTGATAAATCCAGCGGCACTATCACGCTAGATGCAGAAAAGAAAACCGGCGCAGTGGATATCAGTATTGATACACGTAGCCTCAATAGCGGCTGGGAAAAGCGCGATGCTCACGTTAAAGGCCCAGATTTCTTTAATAGCGAAAAATTCCCAGCAATGACATTCAAATCTAATAAATTGGTATTTGAAGGTGAAAAACTGGTAGCAGTAGATGGCAATTTCACTCTATTAGGCGTAACCAAGCCGCTCACTTTAGCGGTTAGCAACTTTAAATGCGCAATGCACCCAATGATGAAAAAGCAAGCTTGCGGCGCAAATGCCACAGCCAGCATCAAGCGCAGTGAATTTGGTATGAGTACTTACGTGCCGAATATTGGCGACGACGTTAAGCTCAGTATTGCTGTAGAAGCGGTTGCTCAATAATAAATAAAGATTAAAAAAAGGGAAGAGATGATCTCTTCCCTTTTTTTAGGAGATTAATATTAAGCAAGCCAAACCCCAAATCTAGAAGTACAGCGAACACAAAAGGCGCAGAGATTTACAGATAAAAACATAACATCAGCGACTTGAATAGCAACTAAACAACTGGTATATCTTGTAATTTATCAAGCTCTTTCTGCGTATCCTCACGCACCTGCCCAAGCACCGCTATTACATCATAATCAGGCTCTACCTCAAGCGCAGACCAATGTTGGCCTAAGATAATCGCGCCAATTTGTAGCGCAATTCCTTTAGCGCTATGTGCGTAACGCACCGCCTCATTTAACTCCTGCTGCTTAAGCGCCAATTTATATAGCAGCTCTAACTCAGCCACCCGGTTCAAGCCTCTTTGGCTTAAAGCTAAATAACGCTCAAATTTAAACCCTAGCGAATTAATCGCCGTTTGATAATCTAATAATCCCCCCGTTTGCTTATAATTATTGTCTTGCCATTTACCTAACAGCAAAAGCAATTCATCAATTTTAAACGGCTTTCTTAAATGCCCGCTAAAGGCCACAAAGCCAACCTCCTGCTGCAATTCTTCTAATGGGCTTGCTGATACTAAGTAAATCGGTTTCTTCCATTGCTGCTGCCGCAAAACACCTGCTGCAACCATACCATCCATTTGAGGCATCTGATAATCCATAATTATGCTATCAATGGCTGGATATTGCTTAACCTGAAAAATAGCTTCAAAGCCATTACAAGCTTGTAGAGTGGTTGCACCAAAATCTTGCAAAATACCACAAATCATTTCGCGATTAATCGTTTCATCCTCTACCACCAAGATAATACGCCCCATTAAGGATGGCTGTTGTGATTGGCCAATAAGCGAAGTGCCAACTGATGCCGTAACCACTTGGGTTTCAATAGTAACAATAAACTCACTACCCACCCCTTCTTGGCTACTAAAAACAATATCACCCTTCATTAAGCGAGCATAATCGCGGCTTAAAGACAAACCCAGCCCCGTTCCCCCCGCTAATTGACCCAATTTACTCTGCTCAAAAGGAGAAAAAATCAAAGGTTGATCTTCTTTTTTAATTCCACAACCAGTGTCGACAACCGCAGCATGCAAAAGATAACAATCCACTCCATGTTCACCATAAAGCGTTAAGTTAATAGCACCACGTTGAGTAAACTTAAGGCTATTACCTAGTAAATTAATTAAAATTTGACGCAGTTTCCCAGCATCTAAACTTAAATCAATTTCTAAATTATCATCAAAAAAAACATTAAATCTTAAGCCTTTTTCTTTGGCCATCATATTAAACATGGCTTCAAGCTCAACCCTTAGCTGCTTTAAGCTAATGGTCTCAATAATCAGTGAAACTTTGTTCTGTTCAGACTTCGATAAATCCAAAACATTATTGAGCAAACTTAATAAATGCGTGCCGCTATTTTCAATATAGCCAATCTCACGCCTGCCCTCTATATCCAGCGTATTTTTACGCAAAAGTCGATCGGTATAGCCAAGTATTGAAGTGAGTGGCGTTCTAATTTCATGGCTGATGTGGGCCAAAAACCGACTTTTAGCCGCATTGGCGACATCCGCTTGCAACCTAGCTTCTTGTAATGTAACCGCAAACTCGGCAAGCTTTTTACGGCTGGTTTCGGTTTTCCAAAGGGCATAAACACCCAAGGCCGCAAATAACAATAAAATAATGATTTGTGTTGTGGCTAGCAGAATACGCAACTCACCCCAGTGCATAATGTTTTTTCGATAATCATCAATCGATTTTGAATCTTGACTGCGAGCGGCCTGAATAAAATTATTTACCGCTTCTTGCTGCTCTTTGGTTTTTTTATTAAAAACACCCCAGTTCATTTCATTAATGGGGTTTTCTTTAAGTAATTCTGCACCAAAATGGGTGTAATCAACCAAAGGCTTTAATAATGCTACATTCAAAGCTTCTTTACTGACAAAAGAAGGCCCTTCTACTTGATTATTTGCAAAGCCATGAATACGGCTAAAGTATATATCAAAGCGTAAATTAATCTCATCCAGCTGATGCCGATCACCATACTGTAATGCTTCACGTAAACGCGCATATTCGCTGCTGAGCTGGAAAAACTGCCAGAGCTGATTATCCATCCCCAATTGATTGACGCGTTCAAGCTCTCTTTTTTGCTCTAGTTCAAAATGCACTATCAGGCTGAAATTTACAATCAGCACGATGCATACAAAGCTTAAAATCCATCTAAATCGAGTCATTAGTTAATCGGCTTTAATTTTACGTAGCTGCCAACTACAACGGCGAAAATATTCTGTAATTCTTAATTCGGCATGATCTTGGAAAGGGTACATAATAAATAGAGGCCCTTTATCACGAATAGTCATTAATTTACCATCGCGTTTTCTAGCAACAATCATATTGTATTGAAACGCATCACCTACAGGAATTGAAATTTCATAATCATTTAGTGCAACTAATTTAATATTACCATTTTTAATATTAGCTAGCTTTAAAACATCACGTAATAAAGGCCCTTCAAAAGTTTGCTCAGTAGAGAACCACGGTGTAGGAGTAAGCATTTTTTTTTGTGGCAACTTGGCCAGTGCGGCATCATCAAGTTCTACGCTTGGACCTGATTTAGAACTTACAGAAAGAATAATACGATTAGATGCGGCAGCTGCTTGATTGACATATAGCAAGAAACACAAAACAACAATCCGAAGCATCCAGTCATCCTTAAACACAAAAAACCAATCGACATTGTAAAGTAAAAAACAATAACTTGTAAGCACGAGTCTTTTGTAATAACAGCCGTTGTCTCACCTCTATTCAAAAGTAATTTGCTAACTTACGCATAAAAAAAGCATCACTTAAAAGTGATGCTTTTTTATTTCTAGCAATATGGCTCATTAGCCTTGAGGTATATGCAGCAGATTGAACAGCTTTATCTCATTGATCACAAGCTGCCCATGCCGCTTATTTTTTCCCCAAATAGGCATCCAGCGCAGCGCGGCCAATAGATGGATCATCAGTAAACAATCCATCAATGCCTGCGTGTAGAAACACCGTAATTTCTGCAGCTAAATCACCCCGCTCAGTCAGTGATTTAATATCCCCTTTACGTAAATTAGCAGGTAAGAATGGATTTTCTGAGCGGAAAGTATAAGGGTGCAATACCAAATTAGCCGCATGAGCATCTTTGACCAAACTAGTTAGCGTGCCTAAATTATTATTCGCATCGCGCGGAATAATCATCTCTTTAGACGGGCCAACTCCATTAGCATACAGCGCTACTTCTTTTAAACCTGCAGCAGTGGCAATATCGGCATAAGTACGTTTATCTCCCGCCAGACGAAAGTCTTCTGGCTGCCCTAAGCCGGATAGCAGTTGCACGATCGGCAAATCAGTCAGGCTGCGGATTTCTTTTAAATTAGCCACTTCAAAAGACTGAATAAATACGGGTGCAGTTTTGCCCTTATAGCCATTGGCGTGCAACGCATCAACTAAACGCTTTTCTAATGGCAGATTAATCGATTTAAAATAGCTAGGGTGTTTCGTTTCTGGATAGATACCAATCGTGCGGCCGGTTTCTTTAGTTTTGGCTTTGGCCAGATTAATCACTTCTTGGAAAGTCGGGATCTCAAACTGCCCATCGTATCTAGTATTTTCTGGGCGATTAGCCGGAATGCGCTCTTTAGCACGCAATGTTTTTAGCTCTGCCAAAGTAAAGTCTTCGGTAAACCAGCCTGTAACGCTCACGCCATCAATGATTTTAGTGGCTTTACGACTAGAAAATTCCGCCTTATCCGCCACATTGGTCGTGCCGGAGATGTCATTTTCATGCCTTGCCACCAACACGCCATCTTTGGTGCTTACCAGATCAGGCTCTATTACATCCGCACCAATCTCAATGGCCTTGGTATAGCCCGCAATCGTATGCTCCGGCCGCAAAGCCGACGCCCCGCGATGACCAATCACCAGCTTGGCGGGCAAGGGTGTTGCCACCACAACAGTATCCGCGTCATCACCACCATAAGCGCTCAAACCCAGCGTGGCAGATAAGAGAAATGCAGAACTTAATTTAAGTAAAGTCATGATTTATAGAACCCGTAAGTTGAAAATGTAAGGCAACTTAAGCCGCTACCGTGACACCAACGTGACAAAGCCCCGCCATTACTGACGGGGCCGCTTTCTTTTAAAGCCTGCTTAGCAAGTCTTAGCCATAAATCGGCAGCAGCAAAAATAGCTTAATCAATATCGCATTAGCAATATCAATAAAGAATGCGCCAACCATAGGCACAACTAAGAAGGCGATGTGTGAGGGGCCGAAGCGTTCGGTTACGGCTTGCATATTGGCAATGGCGGTAGGCGTTGCGCCTAGGCCAAAGCCGCAGTTACCGGCGGCTAAAACCACGGCATCGTAGTTTTTGCCCATCACGCGGAAAGTGACAAAGATGGCGAATAGCGCCATTACGCTGGCTTGCAGCGCCAAAATACCGAGCATAGGCAGGGCTAATGAGCCTAATTCCCACAGACGTAATGTCATCAAAGCCATAGCTAAAAACAGCGATAAGCTAACATTGCCCAATACCGATACGCCGCGATCAAAGACTTGATAAAGGCCGAGTGCCGATAAGCCGTTTCTGAGCACAACGCCAATAAACAATACGCAAACGAAGCCCGGCAATTCAAAAGCCGTGCCTTTTAACACGCCGGCTAATGCTGAGCCTGCCATTAAGCTGACGGCGATCAAGGCCAGTGTCTCAATAAACACCTGTGGGGTAATTAAGCGTACAGCGTGTGGCTGCTCAAAAGGTGTTGGGCTGTCGTCGCTATTATGCTCAGCGCCGGGAATGGTTACTTTTTTGACCAAATAACGCGCAACGGGGCCACCGATCAAACCACCCATGACCAAGCCGAAGGTGGCGCAGGCCATGGCGACTTCGGTGGCGGATGCCAAGCCGTATTTTTCGCCAAACACCGTACTCCAAGCCGCGCCCGTACCATGGCCACCCGACATGGTAATCGAGCCACCCAAAAGGCCCAGCAAGGGGTTAATACCCATGGCGCTGGCGGCGGCAATCCCGACTATGTTTTGCATAACCAGCATGGAAACCACCACACCGGTAAAGATAACTAGGGTGCGGCCGCCTTTTTTCAGGCTGGCAAGATCTGCATTCAGACCAATACTGGCAAAAAACGCCAGCATCAGCGGGGTTTGCATGCCAGTATCAAACTTTACTTCGGCCCCAAAACTCATCCGCCCAAGCAATAATAAAACAGCGACTAATAAACCACCGACCACAGGCTCTGGAATACTGTAATTGCGCAGTGGAGGCGACCATTCAACAATTTTTCGCCCCAGTAATAAAACCAATGATGCGGCGACTAAAGTGCCATAAAAATCGAGTTGAAGCATATTCATCCTTATTGTCTTCACATAACAAATGACACTGAAATATTACATAAGAATATTTAGCTACTTTATTCAGATCGTGATTAAACAAGCCATTCTTCTTAAAAACAAGCGAGGAAAACCCGACTTGAATCGCTAAATTTGTCATAAAGGTAAAAATAACCAAGACCAAATAGATATAAAATGCAATTTATTCCAAACAAATAATCAAATGGAATAAATTATTTCAATTATTTGGTTAAATAACACCTTAATGAATTAATTATGCACAATCAGCGCTACCACCTTACGATCTTCCGACGTCAAAATATTAAAGGTACGGCAAAGTGCGCCGGTATCCATCACATCCAGCCCAATATGTGCCGCTGCTAGTGCACTATAGAGTCGCGGATGAGGAAAGCGAATGGTTTTTCCTGTGCCCAATAAAATTACTTCAGGTTTATAAGCCAGCACGGCGCTAAAATCGGCCTCAGTTAAATCATCGAAGCCCAAAGGCCGCCATACGTGCACGTCTGTCGCTGTTACCAACACATTGCCTTGATATTGCTCGGTATTCACCCGCACAAAATCATCTCCATAACCTGAGAACTGGTTCAGATTTTCTACAGCGGTATGTTGTAATTTCATGGTGATTGTCCTTTTATATGCTGGCTATTTTAACTTATTGCTCAACCAATACGGCTTTGCATTCATTTTTGTGTTTTCGTAAGCACAATAAGTGCAGTACAGCGCAATCTTTCGCTAGAATACGTTCTCCCTAGCTTATTTAGCCGCAGCCATGACTTCCATTCTTAAATCAAACAAATTACAAAATGTCTGTTACGAGATTCGCGGGCCAGTTCCTGAACGAGCGCGTCAGATGGAGGAAGAAGGCCAGCGTATTATCAAGCTTAATATTGGTAATTTAGCGCCATTTGGTTTTGATGCGCCCGAAGAAGTTGTCCAAGATGTAATCCGTAATCTGCCGAATGCTGCGGGTTATGTTGATTCCAAAGGCTTATTTCAGGCACGTAAAGCCATCATGCATTACACCCAAGCCAAAAATATTTCCGATGTGACTGTAGACGATATCTATATCGGCAACGGCGCATCCGAGCTGATCGTGATGGCCATGCAGGGCCTGCTCAATGATGGCGATGAAGTGCTGGTGCCTATGCCGGATTACCCGCTCTGGACCGCCGCTGTTAGCTTGGCTGGTGGCACACCACGCCATTATCTGTGTGATGAGGCCAATGAATGGTATCCGTCGCTGGATGATATCCGTAGCAAAATCACCGCCAAAACTAAAGCCATTGTGATTATCAACCCAAATAATCCAACAGGTGCTTTGTACCCAGATTCGCTACTGAAAGACATTATTCAAATTGCGCGTGAACATAGCCTGATTATTTATGCGGATGAAATCTACGATAAAGTGCTCTACGACGGTGCAGAGCACACTTCGATTGCCTCTTTAGCCAATGATATTTTGTTTGTTACCTTTAACGGCCTATCCAAAAACTACCGTGCTTGTGGCTTTAGATCCGGCTGGATGTTTGTTTCGGGCAATAAGAAAATAGCCAAAGATTATATCGAGGGACTGAATATCCTCGCTACTATGCGGCTCTGCGCCAATGTGCCAGCGCAATACGCCATCCAAACTGCGTTGGGCGGATATCAGAGCATCAATGATTTAGTCAAACCCAGCGGCCGTCTCGCTAAGCAACGCGATCTGGCCTACCAGTTACTCACGGCGATCCCAGGAGTGAGCTGCGTAAAACCAAGAGCAGCACTGTATATGTTCCCCAAACTAGATCCAGCTATTTACCCGATTAGCGATGATCAGCAGTTTATCTTGGAGCTATTACAAGAAGAAAAAGTTTTGCTTGTACAAGGCACGGGCTTTAACTGGCAACAGCCTGATCATTTCCGCGTGGTGTTCTTACCCAACCTTGATGATCTAACTGATGCCATTGCCCGTATTGCCCGCTTTTTAGAAAACTATCGAAAACGTCACGGCACAGCTTAATATTAATAAAGGAATAACAAATGAATCCCATCAATGTTGGTTTATGCGGTGTTGGCACCGTAGGCGGCGGAACGGTTACTGTTCTAAAACGTAATGCAATCGAGATCACCCGCCGTGCAGGCAGACCGATTGTCATTACCATGGCTGCCAACCGTGATCTTGTTCGTGCTCGGGAAATCTGTGGTGACAATATCACCCTTACCGACGATGCCATGGACGTAGTGAACAACCCAGATATCGACATTGTGGTGGAGTTAATTGGTGGTACCACCATTGCCAAAGATTTAGTTTTAGCCGCAATTGCCAATGGTAAACATGTAGTCACCGCAAATAAAAAACTCATCGCCGAACACGGCAATGAGATCTTTGCCCGTGCTACCGAAAAAGGCGTGATGGTGGCGTTTGAAGCCGCCGTGGCCGGTGGTATCCCTGTCATTAAAGCGCTACGAGAGGGCCTTACCGCCAATAAAATTGAATGGGTGGCGGGCATTATCAATGGCACTTCTAACTTTATCCTGACAGAAATGCGCGATAAAGGGCTGGCGTTTGCCGATGTACTGAAAGAAGCGCAGCGCCTAGGCTACGCCGAAGCTGACCCTACTTTTGATATCGAAGGCCACGATGCCGCGCATAAACTCACCATTATGAGCGCCATTGCCTTTGGGATTCCGGTGCAGTTTGATAAAGCTTACTTAGAAGGCATCAGTAAGCTGGCCGCAATTGATATCCAATACGCACAAGAACTAGGCTACCGGATTAAATTACTGGGCATGACACGCCGCCGCGAGCAAGGCATTGAGCTGCGCGTTGCCCCAACCCTAATTCCTGCCAGCCGCCTGATCGCCAATGTAGACGGCGTAATGAATGCGGTATTGGTGAAAGGCGATGCAGTAGGCGCAACCATGTATTACGGCCCTGGTGCGGGTGCCGAGCCAACGGCCTCTTCGGTGATTGCTGATCTGGTGGATATCACCCGTTTGCACACAGCAGACCCAGAACAGCGCGTGCCGCATCTGGCTTTCCAACCATCGCAAATGGCCGACCTGCCGATTCTGCCGATCGAAGAAATCGAAACCTGCTACTACCTGCGCATCAATACCCAAGACAAGCCAGGGGTTCTGGCCGATATCACACGCCTGTTGGCCGACAACGGTATTTCGGTTGATGCCATGCTGCAGCGCCCAATCGATAAAGAAGATCGCGCCGATATCATTATCATCACGCATCTGGCGGTCGAAAAACGCATCAACACCGCCATCAAAGGGATTGAAGCGCTGAGCAGCATCACCGGTGCAGTCGTGCGCTTACGCCTTGAACATTTAAACGGCTAAACCAAGAGTAGGGTGGGCAGCTGTGGCCCACGCGTGTTTGCCTGCTTATGCAGCAAGTCTCGTTAAAACTGATCGCGTGGGCACAAAAGCGTGCCCACCCTACACACCACGGATTTAAGGTTATTAAATCAGAGGCAACCATGCGCTATATCTCTACTCGCGGCGGTATGCCGCCTAAATCATTTTCTGAAATCTTACTGGGTGGCCTTGCTCCTGATGGCGGCTTGGTTATGCCTGAAGTCTGCCCAAAACTAGATCTTGCCAAGCTTACGCAGCTGGCTACCCTGCCCTATCCCGAGCTAGCGTTTGAGATTATCAGCCTGTTTGTGGATGATATTCCGGCAGCAGACCTTAAAGCCCTCGTTGCAAAAACTTACACCAGCGAAGTATTTGGCTCTACCGACATTACGCCGGTGATAGCTCTCGAAGCAAACCTCTATCTGCAGCAGCTCTCTAACGGCCCAACGCTGGCATTTAAAGATATGGCGATGCAGCTCTTGGGCAATTTGTTTGAATACGTACTGGCGCGTGACAACCGGCAGATCAATATTGTTGGCGCCACTTCAGGCGACACCGGCTCCGCAGCCGAATACGCCATGCGCGGCAAAAAAGGCGTGAATGTATTTATGCTCAGCCCCGCTGGCAAAATGAGCCCTTTCCAGCGCGCACAAATGTTTAGCCTGCAAGAGCCCAATATCCATAATATTGCGGTTACAAGCATGTTTGATGCCTGCCAAGATATGGTAAAGGCCATCAATAACGACGCCGATTTTAAGCAAAAATATAAAATTGGCGCGGTAAATTCTATCAATTGGGGCCGTGTAGTTGCGCAAATTTGCTACTACTTTAAGGGCTATTTTGCTGTGGCAAAAACCGTTGGCGAGCCGGTCGATTTTTGCGTGCCCTCCGGCAACTTTGGCAATATCTGTGCGGGGCATATGGCAAGGCAAATGGGCCTGCCGATCCGCAAGCTGATTGTGGCCACCAATGAAAACGATGTGCTGGACGAGTTCTTTAGCAGCGGTGGCTACCATCCACGTGGTTTGGATCGCACCTACGAAACCTCTAGCCCATCAATGGATATCACCAAGGCTTCTAATTTAGAGCGCTTTGTCTTTGATTTGCTAGGGCGCGATGCCGATACGCTGGCCGATTTGTGGTCGGGCATTGATGCAGGCAAGGGCTTTCAGCTATCTAAAGAAAACTTTAGCAAAATGCACGATGTATATGGCTTTAGATCTAGCCGCAGCACGCATGACGATAGGCTGAGTAATATCCGCAGCGTATTTGCAAACTATGGCCGAGAGATCGATCCCCACACCGCCGACGGTTTCAAAGCGGCACTAGAGCATCGCGATGCAAACATCGCCATGGTGATCCTCGAAACCGCCCTACCCGCCAAGTTTGAAGACACCATGGTGGAAGCCATCGGCCAAAAACCGCAGCGCCCAGCCGCACTGGTCGGCCTAGAAGACTTACCGCAACGCTTTGATGTACTGGAAGCAGATGTGGCGGCGCTTAAGGCTTATTTGGTGGAACGGATTAAGGAGTGAAGCTGATTTACCTGTGCAAATTTTCGCATCGCTCAATTATGAATTTGTAGGGCTGGTGAAACCCGCGTATTTTTCAACATTGCTCGCGGGCTACACCCCATACGCGCTAACCAAAATCAAAAAGACCTTTTAGTGTGCCTTCGGCACATTGATTTTGGAGCGGTAGCCACCGCGGGGGCCTTCCTTTCTTGAACGGCCAAGAAACGAAGCCAAAGAAAGCCGCCCCAAACAGCACGAAAGCCCCTCACTGCGGATAATCGGCTCGGCGAAAAAGGCTGCTCGCTCGTTCCTCGCTACCCCTTTTCCGAAACCCCGATCCGCTTATTCCTCGCTTCGGCGTGCTTCAAGGGGGGGGTAAAAACCCCAGCGCAAAGAGTGTGGTTATTATATCTTGCTGCGGTTTGCTGACGAGCCCTGAGGGCGGGTTAGCCGGAGGCCTAACCCTCAATTGGCGGAGTATTCAGCTAGGGTCTGTTGACGTTTCATTCGCCATTGCGCTGAGCCGGAAAACGGCTAGGCACAAGGCATGTGACGAAGGCAGTAACGGGTTATTGTCGAGGAGCATCACGCAGTGAATGGCCATTTTCCGGCTCAGCCCTTCGGGTTTAACCCATTTTTGGGGCTGCACGGCGTTAAAAATCGCTCATGGTACTCGTGCCATGTCGCAATTTTCTCCTTGTTCAGCCCCAAAACTGGGCCAAACGCAGCCGCGAATGAAACGTCAACAGACCCTAGGTAATCAGTAAATAAGCAAGGGCTTTGTTGCATCTCAACCATCGTTCAGCGGGGATTGAGAAATCTACCCCTCCCTACAAGACTTTGACTTTGACTTTGACTTTGACTTTGACTTTGACATATTTTCACTCCAGTGACTTCATACCACAACTCATCACACGGGGCTTAAGTCTCCCCTTGAAACACGCCGTAGCGAGGAACAAGCGGGGCGGGGTTTCGGCAAGGGAGCGAGGAACGAGCCAATCCCGCCCGCCGCCGACTCGATTGTCCGCAGCGCAGGGGCTTTCGTGTTTCGTGGGGCGGCCTTCTTTGCTTCCTTTCTTGGCCGTTCAAGAAAGGGAGTCCCCTGCGGGGATACCGCACCTAAATCAATGTGCCGAAGGCACTAAAAAGATGATCACTTCGTAACATCAGTTGCGCACGATAAAAAACCGATGTGGAATCATCCAACACCGGCTTTTCGATTTAACTCATGCGGCGTAATGCGTCTGGAAAAACCACCAGACTTATTACGCCCTACAAATTCATTACGACTTACGTCCTTATACCATACGAAAATTAATAATCATTCCCCCAGTAATCGAGCCTATTACAAATATAGTATGAGAGCCTAGCCAAACTCTCCAAGTCCTAGCACGTTCTTTAGAGCCTTTGCTAGCAAGCATATATACAAGGTAAGCGGAAAAAGTAGATACAAGGCTGAGGGTTAATCCGCAAAAGAAATAAACGGCATTCGTTGCACCGACCGGCCCCGTGTATACAGAACCTTTAGTCATTTCCGCACCTAATAAATAAAATATATACCAGACGGTTAGAGGGACTAATAAGCATCCAGTTACTATGCTAAGCCAAGACGGGATTACGCCACGAGGTAATGTAGCCATCATCTTAAACCTTCACCATATAGGCGTTTAGCGAGTTCTTCCCACCGTCGCGGACTATCTGCTACCACATGGGCGTAGTAGAAGTGTCCTTCTCCTTTATTGGTGCCCATTTGTGTTTTTAATGTGATGGCATTTTCTATTAGTTCAAACTGTGTAATTCCCGCGTAAATAGGATCGCCATGTTGCTTTAAATCTATGATTACAATTTTCTTGATATTCTTATTTTCTTTTAGGGTATTTAAGAAACCTAAATCAATCGGGCTACCAATTAAGACTAGGTGGTCAATTGAGTGTCCATGTTTTGCATAAAAATTAGCTGTTTGTGCCGCGAGTAAAGAGCCGTATGAATAACCTATCATATTGAACTGTTCCGCAGGAGCATCCATACCGCCAAGTGTCCAAGGGCCATTATCCTCATACCTAATATCAATACCCGCGCGTAGTGCGTCTACAAGTGTTCCGAGTTGGCCTATTGTTTGCGTGCTTGAATTGGTTTTACCTACAAAACAGTGTGTAATTCCTGCTTTTATGAATGCGGCTATTTGAGGTTTAACGTAATCACCATCAAGCCCAGCTCCACCCCAATATAAAGTTCCTCTGGGTTTATTAACTTTAACCTTTACAGGCGATGTGTCAGATTTTAAAGTCATTGTGGCAGTGATTACTGCAATAGGCACAAAGGGAAGCATTAAGCATTCTCCGCGAATATTTCAATGGTGATTTCTTCAGCTGTGCCACTACTGGTTTTCTGAGTATGGCCATGTTCATCGGTACGGCCCTCTATTGTCCCGCCGCTCCACTTAATGCGGTACATCCGGTTTACTAGCGGTGCGCCAGTTATCTCATCATGCAATAGAAAGTGTTGGTCGAATTTACCGGATGTGGCGGCAAGAGCTGAGGCGGCAGTTAGTGCTTTAGCGACTATTGCTCTAGCTGAGCCTGATGAGGCCGCACCGCTGCCTTCATACGAACGATCTACCTCTGGCATAGAGGAGAATAGAACGGCTCCACATGCCGTCATATGGCCCTCTAACGCAACGGGCTTGCCGCCAACATTCCACGAAGGGTCACCCTCAATAATTGGGCAAGCGCCGTGTCCAGGAATAGGGCAGCTAACCATATCCCCAACTCGTGCAACGGCTTTGCCAAAAAAGTTACTGTGTGCAGCCCCGCTAACCACCAAGCCGCCGTGGCTGGTTCTGTCACCTTCACGTATTACTTTTTTCACGCTTGTTACCTATGAGGAATCGAAATTAGTACAGAAATTTTAAGCCTCACTTACTGTTTAGACAATTAGTAAACGTACTACCTAGTCTGTTATCTTTACGTAATTAGTTTACTTTCTGCACTGGGAAGTGCATAGATCTTGGCCTTGGCTTCTTCTACAAAATCAATACCCAGTAAATAACTAGAGTCAGAGCAAAGTTAAATCCATTCTCAGATTTCTTGCTCCAGCCAACAGCTAGCCATCAATATAACGCACAATAAAAAAAGACCAGCAAATCAATTGCTGGGATTTTTTGCATATCCAATTTAAAAAATTAAACACGCTTAAGCGCCAAGCCCTGCGCATCAAATAGCAAGCAATTCTTTTCAGGGAATACTACATGAATTGAATCACCGAATTTAATTAAACCCGATTCAGCAGGCAGCTTCATGCAAAGAATTTCATTGATGCCTTTAACTTGGATATAAGCCAGCACGATATCGCCCAAATGCTCAACCAAATCAACACGAGCAGGCACCGCATTAACGGCATCCACTGTCGACAATTGCATATGCTCTGGGCGAATACCGATGGTGACTTTATCGCCTACTTTGCAGGTAGATGCATTCACTGCCGCACGAATCTGAATGCCTTCTGGCAAACGAACGTGCGCCGAGCCTGTTTCAATAGCAACGAGATCTGCTTCTAGCAAATTCATCTTAGGCGAGCCCAAGAAGCCCGCCACAAAAAGATTCGATGGGTTTTCATACATCTCTAGTGGGCTACCAACTTGCTGAATAATCCCCGCATTAAACACCACGATACGATCTGCCAAGGTCATCGCTTCTACCTGATCATGCGTCACATAGATCATGGTGGTTTTAAGTTCTTGGTGCAGCTTAGAGAGCTCAACACGCATTTGCAGGCGCAAAGAAGCATCTAAGTTAGATAAAGGCTCATCAAACAAAAACACTTTAGGCTGGCGAACAATTGCGCGGCCAATCGCCACACGCTGACGCTGTCCACCTGATAAAGCCTTAGGTTTGCGATCTAACAAGTGGGTCATTTGCAGCACTTCGGCAGCACTTTTCACGCGTTGATCAATCTCCGCTTTATCCGTCCCCGCCAGCTTCAGTGCAAATGCCATGTTTTCATACACGCTCATATGCGGGTAAAGGGCGTAAGACTGAAACACCATCGCGATGCCACGCTTGGAGGCGTGTAAATCATTGGCCACTACATCACCAATTCTTAACTCACCTTCAGTGATGTCTTCTAGGCCAGCAATCATGCGTAGCAAAGTGGATTTACCACAGCCCGAAGGGCCAACAAACACGACAAACTCACCATCTTGAATTTCTAGATCCACACCTTTAATCACACAAACGTCTTTAGTGTAGTTTTTTTTAATTTTACTGAGCCTAACCGAAGCCATTTCTCGATTCCTTGCAAACTGTCTAAATAGGGGACCTGCGAATAAGCAGGTGATCTCATGCCAATAAGGCGCTCATTTTTATTTAACCGCGCCATCCATGCCGCCGATAAAGAAACGCTGGGTAAAGGCAAAGAAAATCAATACAGGAATCACAGTCATAGTAATTGCAGCCATCACCATGCTATACGAGGTGGCAAATGGCCCAGTTAGGTCATTAAATACCCCTACAGCTAAAGGCAATTTATCCCGAGAGGAAATGACAATCGATGGCCAAATATAATCATTCCAAGCATTCACTAGCGAGAAAATCCCCAGTGCAGCAATAGATGGCCCAGTGACAGGCACCATTACCCGCCATAAGATTTGCATCTCAGTAGCGCCATCCACACGGGCCGCATCGACTAAATCTTGCGGCACGGCTTCAAAAGCTTGCTTCATCAAGAAAATACCGAACGCCGCGGCAAAGTTAGGAATAATTGCCCCTAAATGCGTATCCAATAAGCCCATATGCTTTAAAGTAATAAAGTTAGGAATAATCGCCACTTCAGATGGCAACATCATCGTGGCTAGAATCGAAACAAAAATAAAGTTACGGCCTGGAAACTTAAGACGCGCTAGCGGATAGCCAGCTAAAATCGACACAATTAAAACGCCCAAAATACTTTCAATCGTCATTAAGGTCGAATTCTTCATATACGTCATAAATGGCATTTCATCGAACACGCGTTTAAACCACATCAGACTCACATCTGTAGGAATAAATGAGCGTGGAAAAAGCCATGTATTAGAAGGATCTCCCGATAAAGCCACTGACAAAGCCCAAATAAACGGGAATGTAGTGAAGATACCAAACGCAATCAAACCCGCGTATTGCCCTGATAATGTCAAAACGGTTTGTAGTTGTTTACCCATTGCCATGATTTCTTATTCCTCGATTATTTCTTTTCGCCTAAGAAGCGAAATTGAATGGCCGCAAGAATCATGCAGAAAAAGGTCACAACCAGACCAGCCGCAGCAGCACGACCGAAGTTGTAATTGCGGAAAGCTTGATCGTAAACGTAGAACATAGCGGTATAAGTATCGGCCTGTCCCTTGGTTAAAATGGCAACCTCTTGGAACACTTTCATCGCTGCAATGGTCGACATCAGCGTACAAAGCAAGATGGTTGGCTTAACCATCGGTACGGTTATTTTCCAAAAGCGTTGAAATACATTCGCGCCATCCAAAATAGCCGCTTCTTCTACTTCTTTAGGAATACCTTGCAAACCTGCAAGATATAAAACCATAAACCAGCCAATCCCTTTCCAGAAGGTAAACATCATCACACCAAAGAGGGCAAAATCAGGATTACCTAGCCAATCCACTTGGCCATCTGATCCTTGTGGAATCAGGTGCAGCATTTGCAAAAACCAGGTCAGAATACCGTCGTATTTATAAACGTTTACCCAAACTACACCAGCAATTGAAACGGCAGTAATAACTGGGATATAAAAAGCAGCACGAAAAAAAGTCATTCCTGGCAATTTGTTATTAACCAGCTTAGCCACTAAAAGAGCAGCAATTTGAATCACGGGCACAATTAAAAGGTAAATCAAAGAATTTTTAAGGGCATTATGAAATAACTCTTCATGAGCAATATATTTAAAATGCTCAAAGTTATTCCAAGTAGCCACACCATCTGCAATACTGTAATTGTTAAACGCCAAATACGCGTTATACCCTACAGGCCAAAAGGTAAATATACCCATCAGAATAAGAGCAGGCGCCAAAAATAAATAGGCAATGCCTGTATAGCTGCTGGAGTTTTTCACGGCGCTACTCAACTATAATTTTAATATTCGGGAAAAAAACGGAATTACCCAATCGGGTAACTCCGTTCATTAGAACATAGAACAGCTAATTATTTTTTACTTCTTTAGCTTTTCGTTCCAAGCAGCTGCAGCTGTATCCAATGCTTCTTTCACAGATTTACGGCCTTCAACTGCATTTTGAATTTCATCTTGCAGCTTCTTAGTCATCACTGTTTCATCTGGCAATATGCCTGGAGCCAGAGTCAATGTACGTGCATTGTCCATTGATTTAGCAGCAACCGAGCGTGCGCGATCCACTACATCTGCGCTCTTAGCGCCAGATTGGAAGTATGGATCCAAGTTAGCTTTCTTCGTAGAAGGCATAGTGGATTCAGTGGCTTTAGAGAAAGCAAGCTGTTGCTCATCGTTAGTCAGGAAAATACCCAGTTTAGCCGCAGCTGCTGGATCTTTTGTGCCCTTAGGAATAACGAAATCCATCATCCATGAACCCAAGTTCAGCTTACCTGCATCAAGTGGGAATGGAGCAACTTCAGTTTTATCGTAGATAGCTTTAGCGTCTGTTTCTGTACGCTTCAGGCCTTGTGCAGCGGTAGTCATCATGGCGATCTTACCGCTGTTATAGGCAGCGATTTCTTGCTCAAAAGCCATTTTGAAAACGTCTTTAGGCATGACGCCCGCTTTATACAGATCAGCAAATTTTTGAATAAATGCAACGTGCTTAGGCGAATTAAATACGGCCTTACCATCAGTAATAACTGGCAAACCTGCATAGTAGAAAAAGCCAATCATATCGCTCATTTTAGGAGCGAAAGCAGCTACGCCAGTTTTTGCCTTAATTTGTTTACCCATTGCAATAAATTCGTCAAATGTTTTTGGCGCGTTTTTGATACCGGCTTTAGCAAAAACATCTTTGTTATAAGCAATAATTTGTGTGGAGTTGTACCAAGGGAAGGCATACATTTGGCCTTTAACTTGTACATCTTTCACTGCATTTGTAGAGTAAATCGCTTTGTTTGCACCCAAGAATTGGTCGATAGGCAAAATATTACCTTGCGCAGCAAACTCATGTACCCAAGGCACATTAAAATTAACCAGTGCAGGTGGATTTCCAGCAGCAATAGAAGCAATCAGCTTAGGCTGAATTTGATCCCAGTTCATATCCACCCATTTAGCCTTCAGGCCTGGGTTGGCTTCATTGAACTTAACAATGGTTTGATCAAAGTAAGTATTGAACTTAGCTAAGTTCATAGTCCAGAATTCTAATTCCATATCTGCAGCTTGGGCATTAGTGCCAGCAAACAAAGCAGTGCCAACAATCAACATTTTTTTGAGTTTCATCTTGTCTTCCTCTTGGGGTTTTCGACCAATCTAGTTGGAATATATTCCACTACTTTTATTGCCACATTAAATTAATTTTATTCTCAATTAATATTGTGGTTTTTTTATTTATCTGAGTAACCCTAACAGAAATGACTCAGATGAATTTGATTCAAAGCAGAATCAAATTTATTTTTACTTCTTAACCGTTGCCAATTTTTGATTCCAAAATTTCACTGCGTCATCTAAAGCCGCTTTAACTGGCTTGCGGCCTGTTACCGCTTCTAAAACAGCAGCATCTAGCATTTTATTCATACCCGCTTCATCAGGTAATCCGCTCACTGAAAGAGTGCGTGAACTTTTAATATGCTTTGCAGCCACCGCCGTGCCTTTTTCTACCGGATCAGTTGATTTAGCACCTGATTGGAAATAAGCATCATCCAGCGATTTATTCGTTGATGGGAAAGTTGATGACGCTTTAGCAAATACCAATTGCGATTCATCATTAGTCATGAATTTACCCAATTTAATGGCTGCATCTACATTTTTTGCGCCTTTAGGCACCGACCACATAAATAAGAAACCACCAAATGGTGTTGCACCGCCCGCTAATGGAAAGCCTGCTACGCCTGTGCCATTGTAAACTTTAGGCGCATCAGTTTTAGTGCGTTTCAAAGCGTGTGCACCATCGGTAAACATGGCAATTTTTTGTGCGCCATACGCTGCAATACGATTTTCAAATTGCATTTTGAACACGTCTTTTGGAAACGCACCTGAAGCATAGGCATCTTTAAATTGTTCAATCAGTTTGATGTGCGCTGGGCTATTGAAAACAGCCTTATTGTCTTTTACAACATCTAGCCCTTCATACAAAAACCAGGCAGAGAATTCTTCGTTTACTTTAGGAGCAAAGCCCGCTACGCCGGTTTTTTCTTTAACTTGCTTTGCCACTTGCAGCAATTGACTAAAAGTGGCTGGCGCTTCTTTCACACCGGCCTTAGCCAGCAAATCTTTGTTATAAAACAGCACACCAGTCACTTGGTACCAAGGCATACCGTAAATTTGTTTATCACCCGCGTAAGTTGCATCTTTCAAAGCACCTTCGGTGTAAACATTTTTAAAGCTGGCAACTTGTTTAGTGATGGGCTCAATCATTTTTGATTGGGCAAACTGATCCATCCAAGGCTTAGGTAAATTCACTAAGCTAGGCACGTTGCCACTGGCTACAGCCGTAATCACTTTTTGTTGGAAGGCATCCCAACCTACATCAACCCACACCGCCTCTACTTCGTTTTGCGAAGCATTGAATTTAGTAGTGAGCTCCTTCATTGCGCCATCAAATTTTGGTGACAGGCTATTAGACCAATACTCAACCTTTACTTTTTCTGCGGCTAAAGCGCTCATGGTAGTTGCAGAAAAAACTGCAGCGGATACGGCCAAAATGAATTTAAATTTCATTACTGCACCTCCAAAGTAAATCGTAAGTACCTGCCAGAGCTAGCTATTTCTTGTTCGGGCGCGGCTACCATAATGAACAATCCCGCCATACGTCAATTCATTTATTTAAAACGGACAGCAGCCAATTTAAGGCATATCTATGCCAGTAATAACCCCTATTGACTACATTGAAAAAAATTTTAAATACAAGAAAATTGGTATCAACAAATGAGCAATTAATCTCCACAAAGCGGCTTAGAATAAGGTTTTTTATTCATTTACTATGTAAAAACACCCAGCAAGTGGACTTATGGTTTTTACTTACACCCACCCAGATTACAACAAATTACCGTAATCGTGAATAGCCCAAGTCAAAGGAAGAAGGGGGAAGAAGCAGACAAGCGGAAAAAGGCAGAAATAGCCCACAAAACAGAAATGTAGGCAACAACAAGGTAGATTTTAAAATGACTACATTAATTCATATCATTTAAATAAATATACCAATACACAACAATACCTTACTTATGTAGCTCAACTACAAAATCGTAGTAGTCATTGCGAAAATAGGAGTGTGTTAGCTCGCAAACCACCCCATTCTCTAGATATCCAACTCGAGTTAAATGCAACATTGCCTCACCAGGTGCCACATCAACAAGTTGAGATAATGCTTCGGTTGCATTGATTGCTGCAATATTTTGTATTGCCCTTACAACAGATAAACGTGCACCGCGCATATATTCATACAGAGAATCCCCAATAAGCGAGGGGTCTGGCACCAGAGAAAAAGGCAATGCTGTTTCCTCTAAGGCCATCACCACATCATTGGCGGTGCGCACGCGCTGTAAGCGACTGACTTTACAATTCGCAGCAAGATTAAGCTTGAGCTGCTCTTCTGCATTTGCCAGCGCTACCTCCCGTTTAAGCCAACGAGAGCCTGGCGTAAACCCACGCAGCTTGAGCATCTCAGATAAATTGGTTAGCTTATTTAGTGGTTGCTCTAGTTTTGGCGTGATATAGGTGCCTGCGCCATGACGCCGAATAATTAAGCCATCCGCTAAAAGTAAATCCAATGCTTTACGCGCTGTCACCCTTGATACACCAAGCATTTCACATAAATTGCGCTCTGAAGGTAACGGATCATCCGCCAGCCAAAAACCAGCGTGAATAGCCGCAGCTAATTTATGCCCAAGCTGTAAATAAAGTGGCGTTGAGCTATCTGCATCAGGGCGAAGTACAAGTAGTTTTTGTTGTGGCAGCATCATCGATCTTCTTTACGGCGGTTTATTTTATAAATAATGCGAACATTTTACGGGGATGAACGCGAGAAAATACCAATATCTAGCATTTATGGCGATTTGAGCCAGCATAGCTGCATTCACCCAAAAAACTTCATTCACTAAAAACGCTAAAACCACGACAAATCCTGATATCGCTTCATCCGTAGACTAAATGAAGAAGTGCTAGCTGCTGCGCCTTATTCAGAACGAGGTACGCCCACAGGGGCTTCAGGCTTTTAAAGTTTTTCAAACGTGAGTGAAGCCTCGTTTTAGGCTCAGCCCAGCATCAATTACAGTTCAAAATAAAGGAGAGCTAAAAGCCCTCCTCTCGTTTTAGTGCTTTTTGCTAAGCTCTGTTGACATTTGATTTACAACCTAACACAGCCGTTAATCAAACAAAATAGTGCATAGCATGCTACAAACTTAAGCTAGCCTATCAAAAAACGCTCGGTAAATGAATAAATATAGTATTTTTTTCGTAAGTTATTTCCAATGCTTACAGGCTACTCACTTGTCTACTTAACATTTAATGGACCAAATTAATGCGCCAGCGACTGATAAATTAAAATTAATGCACCAGAACATGAGTCTTTTTGTGCTCGAGTGGTTGTTGCCAAAAAATCAGCAGAAATATAAGGCCGCATCGCTTCTGATAAGCCACCGCCGCAAATTGCTAGCGGCAGATAGGGGTGCTTCGCCCGCAACGCCTTACCAATTATTTCGATTTCTTGCCCAGCCTCAAGCAAAAATGCCCTTGCGTATTCATCACTCAAGCCAAATTCAACCACAGCAGGCGATAAGGAAGCACACTCACCCTGCTTCATTTTTCCCATCCAAGCAAAAACTTCGGCCTTGCTGCTACCCGTGATCGTAAGTAATTTTCGGCCAAAATCAGTGATTGGGCGGCGGCCATCGATGATGCGTTGCACATGGTTAATCGCTTTTAAGCCCAAAAATGCGCCGCTACCTTCGTCTGACGTTGGAAAGCCCCAGCCACCGACCTCTAGCCGTTGACCATCAGGTAGCCATGCTTCACCAATAGAGCCTGTGCCGATAGCGATAATGCCGCCATATTGGCCATTGGTCGCACCTAGCAAAGTAGAAAAACCATCTGTTTCCACAATGATTTTGGCAAAGCCTGGATTTTTTTCCGCAAACTCAGCAGCCCACGCGGCGTTATGTACGCCCGACATCCCCAAGCCCAGCGCGCATTCTGCATAGTTTGGCGCTTGAATTCCTAGCGCGGCAAAGCCAGCATTAATCGCTTGGGTAATATGCAGCCAAGCCTTATCAATACCCTGCCCCAAAGCCGATGCGGCCCCATCACTACGAATTTTCTCGACACCATCCAAGCCCGCAATACAGATGCGAGTACCCGTGCCACCGCCATCTACACCAATTAGATACTGAACTTTGCTCATCTGGGTTTTCACCTATTTGGTTTTAATGCCAATTAAATACACCACGTAATACCACTTACTCAAGAAAAAAACGCGTAATACCTAATAAATTCGATATTTAGCCATCAAGCGACATTTGTTCCAGCACCAATTTAGACAGAGAGTAATACCATGTCAATGGGATTTGAACAAAAAAAAATACCCGCAGCGGCGGGTATCGTTTTATTTTTTCACATGTAATCCACATTCTTTATTTTCTGGATCTTCCCACCACCAACGGCCTGCTCGTACATCCTCGCCGATAGAGATAGCGCGGGTACAGGGCTCACAGCCTATCGATGGATAATGCTGATCGTGCAGAGTATTGTAAGGTACGTTATTGTCACGTAAGTAGGCCCAAACTTCTTTTTCTGTCCATTCAATCAATGGGTTAAACTTTGCTAAGCCATTGCCGCTATCGTATTCTTGATTGCCCAAATCGGTGCGGGTGGGTGATTGCTCACGGCGCAGCCCCGTTACCCACGCTTTTTTTCCCGCTAGCGCACGCTTTAGCGGCTCGATCTTACGAATCTGGCAACACGCTTTACGTAGCTCAACCGATTCATAAAAAGCATTGATTCCATGCTGATTTACAAAATTTTCTGTGGCCGCTGTTTGTGGAAAAAACACCTTAATCGGCTGACTTGGATATTGCTTAGCTGACTTTTGCATTAATGCATAGGTTTGCGCAGGCAAGCGGCCGGTATCCAAGCTAAATATCTCGATATTTGCTTGTGATTTAGCGATTAAATCGGCCATCACCATATCTTCTGCACCAAATGAATTGGCAAATACAACGGGGCTAAACTCACCGGCAATTTTATGCAGTAGCACGATCGTATCGGCCAGTTTTTCTTCAAATGTCATGATGATTAACCCTTAATTAAAAGCTGAGATGGCTCAGCAAAAAACTATTTTTTGCACTAGAGAGCGCACAAAAGGCCAAGAATTTTACAGAGAAAAACCAAGTAAGTATCCCCAATACCCGCTGCTTTTACTCCTGCCTTTAGTGTTTATCTTAGTGAATAATTGATTTCAAAATACCAGCTTACTACCAATCAAAGCCAGCATCAGCGCCAAACAGGGACGTAAGGCTGCTTCAGGTACACGGCCAGTTAAATGGCTGCCAAAATAAATGCCAGGTAATGACCCCATTAATAGAAACGATAAAAGATGCCAATCAATATGCCCCAAGCCAGCATGACCCAAGCCTGCCACCAAGGTCAGCGGAACAGCATGGGCGATTTCTGTGCCAACCAAGCGTGATGTTGAAATCAATGGGTAAAGCAGAAATAAAGCCACCGTGCCCAAGGCACCCGCGCCAATTGAAGAAAGCGTAACTATCGCCCCTAAAATTACCCCTACGGCTAAAGTCATGCCATTAAGCCTAGCGGGAGGTAGATGAAACCAAGACTTTGCATGCTGCTGCCCCCATTTAAGCAATAGGGGTTTAAAGACAATGGCAATCGCAGTAAGCAGCAGCGCAATACCTAAGGATTGTTTAATCAGCACATTGATGGCTTGAAGATCAGAATGCAGATGGTGCAAAATAAATAGGGTAATAAGCGCAGCAGGCACACTACCTGCAGCCAACCAGCCCGTTATTTTCCAATCAATATTTTTCTTTTTATGGTGAACAAAAATACCACTGCCCTTGGTAATCGCGGCATAAAGCAGATCCGTCCCCACTGCGGTAGCGGGGCTAATACCAAACCAGAGCAGGATAGAGGTCATCAAGGAGCCGCCGCCCACGCCTGTCATGCCAACAATAAAACCGACCAGCAGGCCTGCGACGATATATCCGAATTCCATAATGTTGCCTAAAAGCAAAATGGCTCGCCAGCATAGCAACTGGTTTTATAATCCCATAGACGAATATGTTAAGATTTTATACGAATGAGTTATTATGGTTTGCAGGACGCGTGTTTTGCGGATCAGGAAAGGCGACTTGCCCCCTATTCTGTGATGATATTTTTGTGAAAGGATTTGCCATGAAGTTGCAACAACTGCGCTATTTAGTGGAAGTGGCTAAACAAGGCCTGAATGTTTCAGAGGCCGCCGAAAAACTCCACACCTCTCAACCCGGCATTTCCAAGCAAATTCGCCTGCTAGAAGACGAATTAGGCGTACAAATTTTTATTCGCAATGGCAAGCGCGTAGTGGATATCACCGCTCCTGGTAAAGAGATTTTACGCATCTCTGAACGTATGCTGATGCAAGCCCAAAACTTAAAGCGAATCGGCGAAGATTTTATTAATGTGGAAGGCGGCAGCCTGACTATTGCCACCACCCACACCCAAGCACGTTACGCCCTGCCAGAACCCATTCATAACTTTATGCTGCGTTACCCTAAAGTGCGCTTTTCAATTAAGCAGGGTAGCCCTACCCAGATCAGTGAAATGGTGGTTGAAGGCTCTGCCGATATTGCGATTGCCACTGAAGGGATCGATCATTATCCTGAGCTGGCCATGCTGGATTGCTACAACTGGAACCGTAGCATTGTGGTGCCGCTTGGCCACCCGCTAACCTCACTTGATCGACCAATCACACTGGAAGACGTGGCTGCTTGGCCTTTGATTACTTACGACTTTGCCTTTGCAGGCCGTAATAAAATTAACCAAGCTTTTGAAACGGCCAACCTCACTCCTAATGTTGTACTGACAGCCATCGATTCAGACGTCATCAAGACTTACGTGGGGCTTGGCTTAGGCATCGGTATTTTAGCTAGCATGGCCTTTGAAGCTGAGCGTGACCAACAGCTCGTTGCCATCGATGCGTCGCATCTATTTGCCGATTCCACCACCCGCATCGGTATCCGCAAAGACGCTTATTTACGTGGCTATGCTTACGACTTTATCGAGCTATTTGCCCCACACTTAAGCCGCAAAGTAGTGCAAGCCGCTTTGATGTGCGATACCGAAGAGTAAGCTTAGGGGCACGGCATGCCGTGCCTTATTGGCCAAACCAATAACTTCAATGAAGCTCACTTAGGGCACGCCGCGCCCCTACAATTTATACCTATGTTCTCCTCCAGCGATAAAGCCGCCATCTACCTTGCGCTCTCTGATTATGAATCAGGCTCGCCTCGTCAGTGGTATTTCTTAGAGCTGGCCTCACTAGAGGCAAAAGAGCCACGCTCTAAACGGGCACGCTTTTGGATTTTTTTGCTGGCAAAGTTAGGGCCAACGCTGCTTACACCCGCATTGATTAAACGTGGCTTAAGCGGCGCAATACTCTATCAAAACGCCGCCCAACATCGCTACCAACTCATCTGCCAGAGTTTAAACGACGCTATCTTACTTAACGTTAGCCTATTAGCCCTGCTTGCGGGCTTTGAGCGGCTTACTGCATCGCTGCAGTTTTCCCTCTGGCTACTCGCTATTGGTGGGGCAAGCTGGCAAATTTGGCGAGCGCGCGCTACTTTTATCGAGCCAGCACCACACAGCCTACCCGGCGCTGAAGCCAGCCTTGGTCTATATGGCCTGTTAATTGCAAAGGGCTTAGCGCCAACCCTTGCCACACAGCTACTTCATGGCTTACGCCAGCAGCCAGCCCAAGCGATCACTTTGTTACAAAAACACCTACCTGAGCTCATCCCACCCACGGGCAGCCGCCATGCCAAATTGTTTAAAGCTTGCAGCTGGCTCATCCCCCTGCTGCCTTGCGCCTGGCTACTAGGCTTACTACCCGCTGATTGGGGCTGGATGATCTGCTGTCTGATGCTGATTGCAGCCACTTACCCTGTCAACCGACAATGGCAAATCCCCGCCTTAGTTGGCCTCGCTGCGGTCTGTGTTTACGCACTGGCAAGATTAGTGCATTGGTGGTGAGGAGCAATCCCTTAGCAACCAAGATTGCCTATTAATTGGCAGCAAGTCGCAACCTCCCTCTGCCCATACATCTTTCACTTGCATTTCATCTGTATTTAATCTGCATTCGGAGTCTAATTTCTCTAAAGACAGAAATAAAGGAAATGGTATGCAGCCCAGCCCTGGAGAAATACATCGCTCACTGGGGCGAGATGGGGACTAAATGGGGGGTGAACCGCAGTGTGGCGCAGATTCATGCGCTGCTGTTTTTGGTAAACCAGCCATTAACTGCTGAACAAATCAGTGAAATCCTAAGCCTAGTGCGATCCAATGTCAGTAATAGCCTGAAGGAATTGCAAAGCTGGGGGCTTATCAAAAAAGATCAGCCCATATTGGGCTGAGCGGCGCGATTATTTTATTGCCCTGCAAGATGTGTGGGAAATCTTCCGTATGATCACTGAAGAGCGTAAAAAACGCGAGCTAGACCCCACGCTCACCGTGCTCCGCCAGTGTGCGATTGAAGCCGAAACCGATACGGCGATCGAAGCTGCCACTCGGGTACAAATGGATCAAGTGCTGGAGTTTGTAGAAGTGCTGCTGCATGGCTACGACGACTTTAAAAACCTCCCACCCAGCGTATTGCTAAAGCTGTTAAAAATGGGCAGAAAAATCAGCCAACTGGCGGCGATGTTTGGGAAAGATGAATCAGCATAGTTTGGCACTGAGCATGGCGAAGCCCAATATTTTAATCATATCGCCAAGCTTCTTTCATTTATACACCCAGCCTCTTACGAGGCTGGGTGTATAACACTACAAGCTAATACTAATGCCAGTTAGCGGCCAATACTGGCTGCAAAGCATCATGTTGCTGTTGGTTCAAGGTGGTTTGACCTGCTGCTGGTGGGTTGAATCCCGCCATCGCAGACACCAAAGCATCGACTTGAGAATCAAGTAGGACTTTGCCGTCACCGGCTTGAATTTGCTCAATATGATTGGAGCTACCGCTATACCAGTTTTGTACCACCGTCTTATCACTGCTACCAATTATGCTAATTTCCAGATTATTGCCAATATGTTGGAATCAGAGTTGATCGCTTGCGACGTCACTACCCAGTTGCAAGGCATCAGTATTTCCTGCGGTGGCATCCGAATCGATCATTGCCAATCCCGCCATTAAGCGTATCGTTACCAGCCCCCCCTTAAGGATGTCATTGCCAGCATCACCAAGCAGAGTGTTCGCGGCACTATTACCGATCAGGAAATTATTAAGCGTATTCCCTATACCATTAATTGCAGCATCACCAGTGAGCGTAAGATTTTCGATATTGGCACCTAAACTATAGTTAATCGAAGCATTAACTATTCAATGGCAACTAAATTTGCACCAACAGATAAGCCAGGTATATAAAATGAAGCGACAGTTCCTGTTAAAGTCACTCCTTGCGTCAATAACGTTAAGCCATCTGGAGAGCCAGAAAGCCCTGATTGAGATGCCGATAAATTTAAATAAAGGCCATATGCATCGACTGTATTGGTTGCTACGTCACCTACATTACTCATTTGCCACCTTTAAAATAAGAAATAAAAAAGACAATTACTGGAACAGAAAAAAATACCAAAACCACAAAACCATCCGATCCCAATCTAGCCAGTGGTTTTGTTGAGCCAACTAAAATTGGAAAAACAGCAATCAAAAACAATAGAAATCTTGAAAAACTACGCGCTCTTCAGTTCAGAAGTTCTTTTGAATTTTTAGGCCATTTACCATTATCATGGTGAAACATGCACAACTTTATTGTTAAGTCCAATACCAAGTTTTCCCACATAGCAAGCTCCAAGCCACTGAGAAATAATGTTATATGCAAATAAAATAGTGAATATACAACTTAAGCCGAAAAAGTATCCAAGCTTACCTCTAGATCTTTCATAAAAACCAATAGTTTTTATCCATCCACTTCGATGTCTAAAATAAAAACAAAACATAGAATAAACCCTAAAAATGACACCCATAAAGATGAGGCACTAGCATAATCATATCTAAAACAAAATACACATTTTTTTGACTCATTTAATCGTGATATAAAAGAGAAAAAATCATTATTTCCTAATAAAATTGTAAAAAACCAAAAGAAAAAAACTAGAATAAACAACGTCAATTCAAAGTACTTTTTACAATAAACGAAAAATTAACCATATCAATATATCCTCTTGCAAAGTTCTGACCACGAACGTTGGATTATGTATTTTGTGACTAAGCTTGCGAAGCCTAACACGCTTAAATAAACCTAAATATTTATTAACCCACGCCAGCTTTATTAATATATCTCCAGCGCATAAGTTTGGCTGAATTTATGAAGCCCAATATTTTCAATAAATCCCAAACACCTATTCACCCGCGCCAATTTGAAAAATCCCCCGTCTATTTACATTTAATTCCTTCTGTTTAAATTTTCCGGAGCTTGCTCTTTATCGAGCAGGCTGTGTTTTGACATAAAGTTTTTGGCAACGAAATTTTTATAATCATTTTCCCGTAGCCGCATGATCGGTAACGTTTGCGTGAGCTTATTGACTTGGTCTTGCGTGCCATTGCGCTCCGCTTGTTTGCGCGTGGTATCGGCATCCACCGTGGCCAACTTGGTTTGCAGCTCTTGCCAACTGCTGAGCATTCCTTGCTGTGCAGCAGCGCGGCGGCTGGCGATGCCCGGCAACATAGCGAGTTCGGCATCGTCGGCCAATTGCGGCGTGGTATGGTTTTTTAGTGCTTGAATCAAAGCCTGCGCGCGCAATACATCCAGCCGCGCATCCAACCAAGCAGTGTGATTTTTATGGCTTTCTACATTCGCTAAAGTGCTATCGAGCTCAATCAGTAAATCGCCAGCCCGCACATAAATGGCTTTGACGACGCCCGCTTCAAGCGGCTGAATGATTTTACTTTGATCAGAAACGACTAACTTGCCCGGCGCCACCGCGACTGCAACTCAAGCGCCGCAGACAAAAAAGCCAATTCATCCGAACTGCGCACGGCAGGCTCTAATTCATGGCGGATACTCCAAACACTGGCAAAAACCTGACGATACTTAGCAAATATCAAGTCTCGCTAGATCATAAACTCGTTTTTTAAATAATTCTGGTTCGTTGTCTTGCCATTTTTTCATTGCTTGAATAGGGGTTTCGTGATCAAGTGCTTTCTGTGGAATGTGGTCATTGTAGATCTTTAAATAATTCTCCATAGTCGCCTTTAACTCCGCCAATGAGGCAAACCGCGTTTGCTGAATGACCTCACTCATTCGCCCGTTGAAAGGCTCCACCATTGCGTTGGTTTGGTGCTGGCGAGGGGGAATAAGGCGGTGTTCAATCTTCAGTACGGCGCACTCACGATCAAACACATGCTGCCCGCTTGGCTCCTTGGCTTTACTGGTAAAACGGTCGGTAAACTGAGTGCCATTGTCAGTCAAAATAGTCTTGATTTTTACCGGTCAAATACGATGTACTGCACGTAAAAAGTCAGCACTACTCTCCTCCGTTTGATCGGGGTAGATGGCCATGTAGACCCGTCGCACGGTCTGTGCGTGCGAGTACTTTATCCTCGCCCAGCCATAGCGACAAATAATTAGCTAAGTGTCTCTTCATCCGGCATTTTTGGTAGGTACTTGATGTCGAGATGTAGATAACCTGGCTCATCATCCTTAAACTTCAGCCCGAACACGCGGCGTTGTTCGGGCTTGCGGGTGAATCTTGCTCATGTGGATGCCTTGGGTGAAAGTGACTGACTCAAATCATGCATGATCTCTCTGGCAAGAAACAAGGGCCAGCTACGCATGGGGAAATGGCGCTCACCGCTCGCTCACGATTAAAGGATTTCGCAAAAGCCAGGAAGAAGTCGCCGCTTTTCGCTTTGCAGCCCCTGATCAGGCCTACGCCGCCAATAGCCAAGCTGGCGACACGCGCAATATTGGCATCATTGGTGTAGCGATATTCCGAGTTGCTTTAAAAGACCCATCCAAATCGCCGCAGCCTAATCCTTTTCCGGCGGATACCCCTTATGCTGCACCACCACGCTATTAAACAAACCATCAAAAATCAGCCATCGGTTTTCACCACTGATTAACTGATACTTTCCTTCACGATAGCGAAACAGCTATTGCTGTTTAATTGGGGATAAAATGGAATCCAAAACAACAATGGATTCCTCATCCCCGCCTTCTGCCTTTACTTCCTCTACAGTAGTTTTCTCTTCAATAAAAACAGAAAAACGAACCAACAAATCCCCTATTTTTTTCTTATTATTCTTGATCTTCCAATCACTACGCACATCCATACAATTAAAAGACAAATGAAATTTACTCGAATAACGAGATTGAATGACCTTATTAGATATTTACTTAAAAACCAGCTCACACCCCACTCGCGCCCCCAGCGTATCAGCAGTGATACGAATAGATTGCGGCAATATACTCTGCACATTCTGCACTTTGGAATTGCTTAATCGGTCGATTAACTTTCGAAGCAGCAGTCCCTCCTCAAAGCAAAAACAATTTTTTTCATGGGCAGTACTTGCTCTCTAAAGACTAATGTTTACATATTGTGACAACACACAGCAATGATCTCACCCAGTAAAACTTAAGCTTACCTTACCCTTCTATTAATAATAAGAAAAAAATACTGATTCACCTAATTCACAACAAGATGTTTAAATCGTACTCATTAGTATGCGAATCAAAAAAACATACCAAAAATTAACAAGAAAATTAATAAGTACAAATTTTCTTGTTGAACATCAATTAATGGTATGGCCACCCCATTTTCAATTTATTTAAATATGGACTGATTCGCTCATAAAAAATAAGGTATAAAAAATGAGCAAAGTTCGAAATGAAATTAAACTTGACTAAGGCTCAGGTCATCACCCAAGCACGCATGCCCATCGTTTGGAAGCAACAAAAACTACAAGAAATGCCTCTATTAGCTGGATTGCCCAACGATTTGGCTCACTATATTGCCACACACGCCAGTGACTGGCATGCAAGTACTATTCGCCCTTTCTATCTAAAAAATGAACCCGAAACATATATAGGTTTTATATTAAGCGGCCGTTTATATCATGTATTACACGGCGAAGATGGTAAGGAGGTAATCCACTACACCAACCATCCAGGAGAAATTATTGGGGAAACAGCATTACTAGATCCTCAGAAACGCAGCAACTCTGCCTACGCAGAAGAAAAATCATACTTATTGATTTTAAATAAGCATCATTTTCCTGTTTTACAAGCCAACCCCCAATTAATGGCACGTATGCAAGGCCTACTATGTAGACGGCTTCGCCAAACTATCGACTTTGTTGAGGCAACATGCTTATTTCAATTGGAATCTCGCCTAGCGCGTTATTTTTTGACACAAATAAGCCACTATGGCATCCAACATCCTGAAGGGGTTTTAATCCCTCCCCCACCCAATCAAAGTACTCTTGCTGCAATGGTTAATGCGAGTAGGCCCAAACTGAATGCCCAGCTACAAAAATGGCTGCGGACTGGCTTATTACAGCGGAAGACCAGTTCAATATTAATTTGCGACATCAAAAAAATGGAGAAAATTGCAATGAACAATTAATTAACACTCAATTAAATACATTTACTAATTAAGATATTAAATGACTAAAAAATAAATTAGATACTATTAAAATTCACACCAACAGAATAAGCACGTACTTAACAATGCATGACTCTAGTTTGTGCCTAGAAAAACGCTGATCAACTCTGCCTCGTCATTTCCGCCTAGGCGGAAAGCCAGTAATGCGCTGGCTCCCCGATAAAACAATTCAGGGATAACGAATAAATTAGAGTTTACTTATTAATTACTACTTATAAGGATAAACAAGATAAAAATATTCGTAAGAATGCAGAGTTAACCATTAATAGGATCACTCCATATAGTCGTTGAGTGAAAACCTACTAACTTAAAAATAGGAATGAATATGAAAATTAATGCAACTTACCTGAACGGCTGCCCCTTAAATCAGATTTCACAGCTTGCTGACTCACAGTTTAACACCATTATTGCTACTTTTATTGGGATTGACTCCCTAGGAAATGGTGTTGTAGATGGCGCAATGGGCAGTTATAAGCCGGCACAATGGATTAATCCATTGCGTATAGCAAAAAAAAGCCTGCTATTTTCCATCGGCGGGGAAGCTGCCACTCCCGCTAGCTTGGAATGTTTATTTCAAGGACCAGCGTCCACAGAATTAAACCCGAGCATTTACGGCAATTTTTTAAAAATGATCCGCCAAGTTCTCAATGGTGGCCCAATCACGCTAAAAACTGCATCAGGAGTAGATTATCCAACTGATTACGGTATGGGCTTTAATGGAATAGATTTTGATTTAGAAAATTTTCAATCATACAGCGGAGGAATTTCCAGTAATTTATGGGCTGACCGATTAAGTCAATTAAACCTACAGCTAAGAAAAGATTTACCAGCAGGCACCTTGATTACCCACGCTCCACAAACCCCCTACATGCTGAGCTCTACACGATGGCCGGGAGCAAACGGGGGAAATCCTCTCGCCTTGTATACCCGCATGATGCAAAGTTCTGGTGATGCCATTGATTGGCTTAATGTGCAAATCTATAACCAAAACAATTTTAGTAACACAGACATGCTGGCGACAACGCTTAAGGCGCTGTTGCAAGATTGGTCGCAAATGGCCAAAACCAGTGCTGCTAAAATCGTCATCACGGTGCCTTTTGCAAACAACCAATGTGGTTCTGGTTACATTAGCCCAGAAATGCTAACAGCAGCCCTCGCCAGCCTCACCCCTACTACCGCTGCGCGCGGCTTTAATGGTTGGGCATACAATGCCAGCAACACCGTCACACCGTCTTGGGATCAACAATTTACCCAATTAAATAGTTAAGCCTCTCATCCATTTTGTCCAAGACTCCCCATTACCCCAAGCTTGGGCGGATGGGGAGCTAAGCACTTTATTAAAGCTACGTGCAGCCCCCTCTTGCCAGCCAAACAGCCGCTACATCTAAACCAACAAAGCCTAACAACTTGCAGGGCCTTGCACCCCTATTTCAAGCGTAAGTTCGCGCATAAGAATGACGAGCCCTGCCATAAGCAAGCAAATAGGCGGCGCGCAAATCATGACAAAAACAAAATGAAAACTTACAAAAAAAATAAAAATATATGTTTTAATTGTCACCAAGGTAACAGAAACCAAAATTAAAAAAGCACAACCTTTCTTCTCCCTTACTATTAAAAGAGAGAAGTATGGATGCCTCTAGCCAATTCCCCCAGCCCGCTCAAGAGCGTTTTGAAATGGCCTGGAAAACGGTACGCAGCCAATTATTTAGGCGCGCACAACGGCTTACCCGCGGTAATGCCTTCCACTCTGATGACCTGCTCGCCAACACCGCACTGAAGGCCTATCTGTATTTACTGGATTCATCTGAGCAAGTTAGAGATGCTCAGGGATTTTTATTTATGGTGCTGGATCATGTTTTCTTAGACAGCGTACGCAAAATAGTTCGAGAAAAAAAAATAATCGACCATGACACCGATCTTGACCATGACCACGCCATCAATATTGCCAGCCAAGTACATTCCCCCGAAAAAGCCCTAGAGCTACGCCAGCAGATTGCACAACTAGAGCTCAACCTTGCTCGGCTCACTCCCGAGCAAAGATTCTTATTCGCGCTCAAGTTTGAACAAGAGCTTGCCTACCCTGACATCGCCAGCATTCTCTGCATCAACGAGGCACTAGCACGCAAGCGTGTGGAATTGCTACGCAAAAAGCTCATCAGCCTCACAAACCACTCATCCTAGAGGGCTATTCACAAATAGAAGGCTGCAGCGTACCTCTCTATGCCTATTAAGCACATCCACCAAAAAAACACTGGGTGTTTATCCAGTGGCCGTAAGTAGGCCAATACCAAAATAAGTCTCGGCTAAAACTCATCAAAATGGGTAAACCTATGCCCTCACCAGAGCAAGAGCCTTCACAGAGTAAAGGCCTTGCAATACCTAAGCTAAGCCAGAGCCCTATTCACCTGCTTTCAGCCATTGTTTGTATTTCAACCGATAAATTATGGAGCGTCATGTTATTGGACATGGGCAAAGCACTACCCACATTAGAACGAGAATATTTCTATCTAGTGAGCGGGTTATTGTTACTACTTATCACGACTTTTAGTGCCACTTTGATCCAACGCTGGGTTGAAAAAGAAGACTTAGGCATGGCATTAGCCAAAGGCTTCGCCCTCGGCATTTTGGCCGGGCTGCCCTATTCATTTGCATCCACCGAATTAGGCCTTGTATTTATTGCTTGGTCTGGCCTTAACGAGCTGCAAAAAATAACAAAAGAAATTGACTCACCTTCAAACACCGGAGAAAAACCATGAAGCGTTCGATCTTCAAACATAAGTTAGCTTATCTTTTGATGCTCGCTTTGCCCTATAGCATGAGCTATGCCGCCAGTCCACTGCCCGCACTGGGCACCGATCCAGCTCAAAACACTGTATCAGGCTTATCGTCTGGCGCATTCATGGCCACACAATTTGCTGTGGCCTATTCAGCAGGGATTGCTGGAGCAGCCATTATTGCTGGCGGGCCATTTTATTGCGCGGGTTTAGGCGGCGCTGGCCCAGAACATTTTCTGATTACCGCCACCACGCTCTGCATGCAACCTTTAGGTGCTGCTCCATCTGGTGCCGCCGCTTGGCAACAAGCACAACAATTTGCCAAACAGGGTGACATTGATCCAACCCGCTCAATTGCCCAGCAACGGATCTACATTTTTACAGGCTCAGCCGACAATATCGTTAAATCTAAGGTAGTGGCCCAAACTGCGGCCTTTTATCGCGCTGCAGGCGTCAAAGAGCCAGAGCTTAAGTATGTCGACAATATCAACGCAGGCCACGCGCTACTCACGGCCAATAGCAACGATTTAGCCTGCGCCGCCAATGCTCCTCCCAATATCAATAACTGTGGCTTTACTCAATCGCAAGATGTACTACGCCAAATGTATGGCAATTTAAAACCGCCCGTAAGTAAACTGGGCGGGCAATGGATCGATTTTGACCAGTCCGAATTTACAACCGCCAATAGTGGCATGTCTTCTATCGGCCACGCTTACGTCCCCTCATCCTGCTTTAAAGCCAACTGCCGTGTGCATGTAGTCTTCCATGGTTGCACCCAAGAAGATAACCGTATAGGGGATCGCTTTTACCGAAGTACGGGCTACAACGAGCTGGCCGAAAACAATCATATCGTCATACTTTACCCGCAAATTCGTACCGACAAGGGGAGGAATCCGCAAGGCTGCTGGGACTTCTGGGGCTATAGCAGCAAAGACCCTGCTCGGCCTGATTTCTACACAAAAAAAGCACCGCAAATGGCAGCAGTGTGGGCCATGTTGCTACGTTTAAATCAAATCCGCCCTAAATAACAAAGGTAAATCACCATGACCGAGCTCCCTATCAGCCATTGGCTACGCAATCTGGAAAACAGCTGGCTCACGGCACACAATTGCTTAGCTAGCCTCGCCCCTAGCCCCAAAACTGCCAGCTGGAAAAATGGCCTAAAAGCCTGCTGGGATAGCGGAAACGACCTCCGTGATCAGCAGCAAACACAAGCATATTGGGAGCAATGGAGCGCCCATATCGATCTGCCCAGTTTTATCGACTACTGCCAACAGCTCAGCGAGATAGATCAAGCGCTGCGCAGCGAGTGGCTAAATTGGCAATTAAAAGGACCCAAGCTGCTACAGCAACAATGGTTTGTGTTTCTGCACCGCTGCTTAAACCTGCGCAGCGGCGCCGATGGCCTGCTTGCCCTCAACGCTTTGCAAGAATCAACGGGGCAGCTACGCAAAGAGCAGCTCGAAAGCCTACAGCAACTATGTAGTGGTATTTCCCCCGCATTGCAGTCTTGTTTTGAGCAATACCTGCAAAGCGCCCCCACACCGGATCATTAATCTTTGCGATCAAAGCCCCCTGAACAAGGGGGCAAGCACGATAGCGCTAGCTAAACACACTTCTGCACGCCCAAATCAAAAAATATCCCTTCCCATTTTCAGCATCCAGCCGGTTCTAAACACAAAATCCATAAAGTTGTTCACAGAAGCAAAATTGCCACGTTCCCATCTATACGCACCGTCATTAGCCCGCCCAAGTGCGGCAAACGGCAGCCCAGCGCAATACCCATACTTTTAACATTATCCAGCCGTCAACGACGGCTGCTCAGGAGAGAGCTTTATGGCAGACAGTACGCTCGTCAACGGGCAAATCACCGATGCGGTGACCCAAACCAACGTCAAAGTAGTGGCTGAAGCACCGGCACAAGCGATCGCCTCGCTCTATCAAGTAGCCAGCCACTCTGCCGGGCTCTCACTACAAAACGCCATTCACAGCCAACAAGCGCTCAACCAAATTTCCAGCGCCATTGTCTCCAAGGCCGTGACCATGATTTTAGGGGTGGGGGAAAAAAGCAGCTAAATGAGCAAGGCGCTGCTGGGCTGTGTGGGCTGGCAGCGAAGTAGTTAGTAGCTGTACTTCAAGAATACTTAACTCATTAACTTAATCCAATAGCACAGGAAACAGCGCAAAAAAGTAGGAGCAAATGCAATGGCCTTCTCTCTATTTTTTACAGATCAGCAATAGTGCAATCGAAAACTGAATCTAGATCCGTAATTAAAAATATCTTTTACTCGTTATCTTAGACGTGAATAACACCTATTCGAGATAAAAGCTAAGTTAACTCCTCATCTTAAAATGGAAGGAAATGATATGCCTTGGATGACTGAAATTTACTATAATAACGCAAGCGCAAATGACTCTAGAGGTGCATTTGGTACGCGGCCACTTCACAAGATTTGCATACCCGGAACACATGACTCCGGATGCTATATCGATCACACAATAAATGCCTTATCAAAAACGCAAACAAAAAAAATATTCGACCAACTCTGTGGAGGTATAAGATATTTTGACATTAGACCGTATGTTAAAGATGAAAATTTTTTTACCTTTCATGGACCTCTATATACTGGCGATCAAATTGATGGTGAAAATGGAATATTATCTCAAATATACAATTTTTTATCTTCACTTGAAGAAAGCGCTAGAGAACTAATCATATTAAACATCTCTCATTTTTACGAATTCAATGATGAAAATCATTTTCATTTAATAGAATCAATAAAAGAAAAACTAAGTAATTACTTAGTACCACACAAACAAAATGAAATAAATTTATTCAACGCTAGTTATGATGAAATTCTAACTAGCAGAAATGAAAATATAAAATCCAGAGTTGCTATAATTTACGATGGTGCACTTGATACAGACAATGAAGATTTTATAAAAAATAACATAGAAAATTTTGATAATGGTTTTTTTTTAGTATCTCCAAAATATATATTAGGAAAAAACAAACCTGGCGAAAGCATTAAATTAAAAGCTGACAATGGTATGTATATATTTGATAATTACGCAAACAGCACTAACACAGATGAAATGAAAAAAGACCAATACGATAAATTAAAAAAAAGACAACAATACCATTATCGTAAAATTAATGAAGAAGGCATATTTTCAGATATAAAATACGTCCTTAAAAAGGAAAATCAATTCATGTTTCCAGGTGGGCCAGGCTGGCCAGGCTGGAAATGGTCAGCCAACATCCCCAATGGAACAAGAGGAACGCTACACCTACTATCTTGGACATTAACCCCACAAGCAAAATTAGGTAACCCTATAGAATACGCTAGAAAATATGCCAATCCGAAATTGCTGTCTTTTTTCACTGACCCTAATTATTGGGTTGGAAATTATTATGATTCAACGATAGATCCCCAAATAAATATTATTTATGTCGATGATTTCGATTGCATTTTTCATGACAATCCAGCATCCCCATGGTTTGGGCTAGCAATGCCTGTTGCAATCGCAGCTCGCATAAACATTGGGCCCGTAGGCGAGGCATCTTCTTGGTAAGCGATTCCCCATAAAAAAACAGACTATTTCTCCAAATATAACAGGGCGGGTTCCTCCCCATACGCGCTAACCAAAGTCAAAAGCCTTTTTTATTAGTGCCTTCGGCACGTTAATTTAGCTGCGGGCGTCCCGCTGGACCTTCCTTTCTTGCGCGGCCAAGAAACGAAGCCAAAGAAGGCCGC
>JBDKJX010000014.1:0-68802 GCA_039796405.1 Pseudomonadota bacterium | reverse complement strand
TTCGGCTTGCTTTAAAATCGCCATAATCTGGCTGTCGGAATAACGTGCTGCTTTCATGTAGAGCTCCTCAAAGACTGCGAGAAAATTCTACTTAAAAATGAGCTGGTTTTGTGGGGGGATTACCGTGTTCTTGGTGTTCCCTTGCATCTTCCTTGTTCTCGCCTTGGTTTTTCTCTTTTTATTTTGTTAATTTGATAATTTTTGTTTTGTTCGGTTTTTAACCTTTGGGCAGTAAGTGTGTGCTGACTGCATGATTATTAATGATTTTATTTTCATTAGCTTATTGTTTGGCTGGGCAAAGTTGTGAGTATGCTTCTTATTTAGAGTGGGATTAATTACACAAGCACGATTGTCTATATCTTTCATGTTCTAATGTTTTCTCTTACATGTAAAAATATTTATGTGTAATTGTATTGGAGAGCATGTGCTTATGTTTAAGCCTGACATCCCGTTGCGCCGCCTGATTCCTTTCTCTTGCTTCTTACTGCTCGCTTGTGCTGCTGCACCCCAAGCCGAACAGCATGGCAATCCTCTGCCTGACCAATATCCGATGCAAACCGAAGCCACGCCGCAAGCCGGTGCCGTTGCTATGCCGGCGTGGAAAGACTTGTTTGTTGATCCGTATCTGCAGGCTCTGATTACAAACGCGCTTACTTATAACGCGGATTTACAGGCATCCACTGCTCGCGTGGCGGAGGCTAAAGCGTTGTATGGCATACAAGATGCATCGCGCTGGCCCACGGTTGGGGTGGGGGGCGAGGCGGGCCGTAGCCGCACGCCAGCTGATTTATCCTTAACCCGTAAGCCCTTGCTCAGTAATAAATTTCAGGTCGGCGTCAGTGTTGCCGCTTATGAGCTGGATTTTTGGGGCCGTGTTAGTCGCTTAAATGCTGCGGCGCTGGCGCAATTTCTGGCAACTAGCGAAGCGCGGCAGGCTTTTCAAATTAGCCTGATTGCGCTTGTAGGGAATAGTTATTTGCAAAGCTTGGAGCTGGCAGAGCGGGTAGCGCTGGCGCAGCAATCGCTGACTAATCGGGAAGAATCACTACGGATTATGCAACGGCGGGTGGAGGTAGGTAGCGCTTCAGATTTAGTGCTGCGCCAAGTTGAAACACTGGTGTTTTCTACCCGCAGCGAGCTGGCCGTATTGCAGCGTCAGCAAGCCCAGAATACCGCGCTACTGGCCCAGCTAACCGGGCATGCAGCATTGCCGGTAGCGTCTCGCTTGCCCTTGGCAGAGCAAGGGCTGGAGCGTGAAATTGCCGCAGGGTTGCCAGCCAATCTGCTGCTGCAGCGGCCAGATTTACGCGCTGCAGAGCAAAAATTGCTGGCTAGCCGTGCCAATGTAAAAGCGGCCAGAGCGGCCTTTTTCCCCAGTATTACTTTAACCGGCATGGCGGGGATGGCGAGTAGTGATTTAAGTGATCTATTTAGCGCTGGTCAGCACGTCTGGAGCTTTGCTCCCCGTATTACTTTGCCTTTGTTTGATGCCGGGCTTACTCAGCGCGGCTTGGATTTGGCCGAAGCACGTAAGCATTTGGCGGTGGCCAGTTATGAAAGTACCGTGCGCACTGCATTTCGTGAGGTTGCCGATGCGCTGGCAGCGCAGCACTGGTTAAAAGTGCAGCTGGAACAGCAAAACGGGCTGGTTAAATCCGAGGCTGATCGTGCGCGCTTGGCTGAATTACGCTACGAGCAGGGCTCAGCGGCTTACTTAGAGGTGCTCGATGCCAAGCGGGCATTGTTTAGCGCCGAGCAAGTTCAGGTGCAGCTACAGCGGGCGCGTTTATCTAGCACGGTTGATCTTTATGTGGCTTTGGGGGGCGGTCAGGACGCAGCATTGCTGGCGCCTGCTGAGTTATCCAATAAGGAAGAAAAATGAAAATAACATTAAAAAATGGCCTGATTTGCGCGGCAGGGGTGCTCGTGGTGGCGGCTCTGGCTGGGGCGGGCTGGTATATATGGCTTAGGGAGGATGATAAGCCCAAAGATTTTGTGATGAGTAATGGCCGCCTAGAAGCCACCGAGGTTAATGTAGCCAGCAAAATGGCGGGCCGAATCCAGGAAATTTTGGTGAAAGAAGGAGATTTAGTCCAAAAAAATGATGTTTTGGCCAGAATGGATATGTCTTCTTTACAAGCACAACTGCTGCAAGCCCAAGCACAAGTGGCTAATGCGGTCAGTGCCAAAGATACCGCGCTGGCGCAGATTGCCCAGCGTCATGCCGATGCGGCAATGGCACAGGCCGTGCTGGTGCAGCGTTCTTCTGAGCTGGATTTAGCCAGCAAAACCGCCGCGCGCTCTAAGGCATTATTGGCTGAGCGAGCCACTTCGGTGCAAGAAGCAGATAACGATCAGGCCCGCGTTGAAAACGCAAAAGCCCTTGTTACCGTGGCAAAGTCGCAAATTGCCACCGCCGAGGCGGGCATTCGTGCGGGTGAATCACAGGTAAAGCAGGCTGAAGCGGGCATTGCCGCAGCAGAGGCTGGGGTTACCCGTTTGCAAAGTGATCTTGCCGATGGTGAATTGCGTGCGCCACTGGCAGGGCGGGTGCAATTTAGGGTGGCGCAGCCCGGTGAAGTGGTGGGCAATGGCGGTAATGTGCTCAGCCTGATCGATTTAAGCGATGTCTATATGACCTTTTTCCTGCCGACCAATGTTGCCGGACGGGTTGCACTGGGCACGGATGTGCGGCTGGTGCTGGATGCTGCAAAACAATACGTGATTCCGGCCAAGGTTTCATATGTGGCTAGCGTGGCGCAATTCACACCCAAAACCGTAGAAACAGAAAACGAGCGCGAAAAACTTATGTTTAGGGTGAAAGCCAAAATTGCGCCTGATTTACTGCATAAGCATGTTGCGCAGGTTAAAACAGGCTTGCCCGGCGTTGCGCATGTGCAATTAAATGTCTCGCAACCGTGGGTGGCAGAACTAAAAGTTAATCTGCCATGACTAAGCCAGCAGGGCCAGTTGCCCGCCTGAAAGGCCTGATTCATCGCTATGGCGAGACGCTGGCCGCTGATGATGTCACTTTGGATATCCCCGCCGGATGTATGGTGGGCCTAATTGGCCCTGATGGGGTGGGTAAATCAACTTGGCTGGGGCTGATTGCCGGCGCGCGCAAGATTCAGCAGGGCGAGATTGAAGTGCTGGGCGGCGATATGCGCAGTGCCAGCCACCGCCGCGAGGCATGCAGCCTGATTGCCTATATGCCACAGGGGCTGGGTAGAAATTTATATCCCACCTTATCTGTTTTTGAAAATATCGATTTCTTTGGCCGCTTATTTGGGCAATCTCGCTCTGAGCGTAAACAGCGGATTGAAAAACTGCTCGCCAGTACGGGTTTGGCTGATTTTGCCGATCGCCCCGCTCAAAAATTATCCGGTGGCATGAAGCAAAAGCTGGGCCTTTGCTGTGCGCTGATTCATGACCCTGATTTATTGATTCTGGATGAACCAACCACGGGGGTTGATCCTTTATCCCGTCGGCAGTTTTGGGAGTTGATTGCGGAAATCCGTCAGCAGCGGCCAACGATGAGCGTGATGGTTGCTACTGCCTATATGGAAGAAGCCGAACAGTATGACTGGCTGGTGGCGGTAGACGATGGCAAGGTTTTAGGCACCGGCAGCCCTGCCGAATTACGTGAACGCACCAAAACAGATACGCTGGAAGCGGCCTTTTTGGCGATGTTGCCAGAAGAAAAACGTCATGGTCATCAGAAGCTGGTTATTCCGCCCCGCCCAGAGGATATGCACGATATTGTGATTGATGCCAAAGGCTTGCAAATGCGCTTTGGTGATTTTATTGCCGTAGACGATGTCACCTTGCAGGTAGAGCGGGGCGAGATTTTTGGTTTTTTGGGCTCAAATGGCTGCGGCAAATCTACCACCATGAAAATGTTGACGGGCTTGTTGCCGCCTAGCAAGGGCTCTGCCAGTTTGCTGGGGCAGCAAATTGATGCCAGTAATATTGAAACTCGCCGCCGCGTGGGTTATATGTCGCAGGCTTTTTCGCTCTACAGCGAGCTGACGGTAGAAAAAAACCTGCAATTACACGCTAAATTATTTCATTTGCCAGAAGACGAGGTTGCTGATCGGCTGGCAGAGCTGAGCCGAGATTTTGGCTTGGAATCTGTGCTTAAGCAGTTTCCTGAAGATTTGCCGCTCGGTATCCGCCAGCGTTTACAGCTGGCCGTGGCTGTTTTGCATCGGCCAGATGTCTTGATTTTAGATGAGCCCACTTCTGGGGTAGACCCCATTGCGCGCGATCAGTTCTGGGCCTTAATGATTGATTTGGCGCGCAAAGAGGGCGTGACTATTTTTATTTCTACCCACTTTATGAATGAAGCAGAGCGCTGCGACCGGATTTCCATGATGCACGCGGGCAAGGTGCTCGATAGCGGAACACCCGCAGAACTAGTCGAAAAACGCGGCGCAGAAAACCTAGAAGACGCTTTTATTGGCTATCTAGAAGAAGCATCGGGCGTTGCCAAGAAAGCTCCCGAAGCATCCGGTGCTGAAGCAGAAATGGGTTCTAAGACTGATGCTGCTTCCAAGGCGGAAACGACGCCTAAAGCTGAAAAGACGCCTCCTCAAGAAGAAGCCACCGCCAAGGCAGAAACCACTTCCTCTACCGAAACAAAAGATGCGGCCCGCAAAATACCGCCGCGCTTTAGCCTTGGCCGCTTGCTCTCTTACAGCTCGCGGGAGGCGGTGGAGCTGCGGCGTGATCCTGTGCGCCTAACTATGGCGCTGATTGGCTCCTTATTACTGATGCTGGTGATGGGCTATGGGATCAGCATGGATGTGGAAAACCTTAACTTTGCGGTGTTGGATCAGGATCAGAGTGAAGCCAGCCAGGATTATATTTTGCGCATTGCGGGCTCCAGATATTTTATTGAGCGGCCAGCCTTGCAAAGCCAAGAGCAGATGACCGAACGCATGCGTTCTGGAGAGCTGGCACTGGCCATTAATATTCCACCCAATTTTGGCCCAGATTTAGCCAATAGGGCACATCCAGAAGTGGGTATCTGGATTGATGGCGCGATGCCTATGCGGGCTGAAACGGTAAAAGGCTATGTGCAGGCCCTGCATCTAAGTACTTTAAGCGATTGGGCGCTCAGTGTGACGGGCCAAGCGCCCAAGGGCTTGTCTGATGTACAGGTGCGGTTTAGATATAACCCAGAGCTACGCAGCTTGGTGGCGATGGTGCCCAAGGTGATTCCGCTCTTGCTGGTGTTTATTCCGGCCATGTTGATGGCACTTGGCGTAGTTAGGGAAAAAGAGCTGGGCTCGATTATGAATGTTTACACCACACCGGTGACCAAGCTGGAGTTTTTGCTAGGTAAGCAACTGCCCTATATCTTGCTCTCCACCATGAGCTTTTTCCTGATGTTTTTACTGGCCATTACCTTGTTCCAAGTGCCATTTAAAGGCAGCTTTTTAACCCTGCTCAGCGCCACCTTGCTGTATGTTACGGCCGCAACGGGCTTGGGTTTGCTGGCCTCTACCGTAACAAATAGCCAAGTGGCCGCTATTGCAGTTGCCACAATCGGCACCATGATTCCGGCCATTCAGTACTCCGGCATGATTGATCCAATTTCCTCTTTGCAAGGATTGGGCGTGCTGATCGGTAAAATTTATCCAACCTCGTATTACTTAACCATCAGCAGCGGCACTTTTTCTAAAGGGCTGGGGTTTACTGAATTAAGCAGTGCCTTCTTTTCACTGATGCTGATTATCCCAGCGCTGACATTGGCCTCTGTCTTGCTGTTGAAAAAGCAGGGGAAATAGCCAAGATGAATAAATTTTCTACTCGCATGAGTAATATCTTTCACCTTGGCATTAAAGAGTTTCATAGTCTCTTACATGATATGGCGATGCTGGTGATGATCGTATTTATGTTTACGGCGAGCATCTATCTGGATGCACGGGCCAAGCCGGATTCGCTTAATCATGCAGCGATTGCTGTGGTAGATGAAGATCAGTCACAGCTTTCACTGCGTTTAGTTGATGCCATGCAAGCCCCTTATTTTCGTAAGCCGATACTGCTTTCCCTTGGCGAGGTGGATCAGGGGATGGATTCTGGGCGGGATACCTTTGTACTCAATATTCCGCCCAATTTTCAGCGGGATGTACAGGCAGGGCGTATTCCGGTGTTGCAGCTGAATGTGGATGCAACTCGGCAAAGCCAAGCCTTGATTGGTTCGGCCTATATTCAGAAAATTTTAAATGATGAGGTTCTTAATTTTTCCCGCCATGATCAGCCCGGCGCATCGGCGCTGCCAGCCGAGCTGACCATCCGCGTATTGTCTAATCCCAATTTGCATTCATCATGGTTTGGCAGCATTACGGCGATTATTAATAATGTGACCTTGCTATCGATTATTTTAAGTGGCGCGGCGCTGATTCGTGAACGTGAGCATGGCACCATTGAGCATTTGCTGGTGATGCCGGTTACCCCGCTGGAAATTATGCTTTCCAAGGTGTGGTCGATGGCAACGGTGGTGCTGATGGCTTCGATTTTTGCCTTGCAGATTATGGTGAAAGGCGTGCTGGATGTAACAGTCAATGGCTCTGGGCTGCTGTTTGCTATGGGCACGCTGGTGTATTTATTTGCCACCACCTCCATCGGTATTTTTATGGGTACATTAGCCCGCACCATGCCGCAATTTGGCTTGATGGCTATTTTGGTGTTGCTGCCGCTACAAATGTTGTCTGGGGCGGTTACCCCAAGGGAAAGCATGCCGCAAATGGTGCAATGGATTATGTCATTAACGCCAACCGTGCATTTTGTGGCGCTGGCTCAGGCTATTTTATTTCGCGCGGCAAATATGTCGGTTATCTGGCCGCAATTGCTCGCCATTATTGCTATTGGTCTTTGTTTCTTTTTGCTGGCGCATTACCGCTTGCGTAAAACACTCGGCGCGATGTAGTCCCAGGGCATGATAAAGCGCTGAGGGCTGGGCAATAGGGCGATTGCTGGCTAGGGAATAACAAAAAACGAGCGGATTAGGCTCGTTTTTTGTTATTAAACGACTAACGAGGGTTCATCCATCAGGGCAATTTGTTCGCGTAATTCTAAGATGCGATCTTGCCAATAGTGCTCGGTATTGAACCAAGGAAAGGCGGCGGGGAAGGCCGGATCGTGCCAGCGGCGGGCTAGCCACCCAGAGTAGTGAATCAGCCGAAGCGTGCGCAGCGCTTCAATTAAGTGCAGCTCGCGCGGGTCAAAATCGCAGAAGTCTTCGTAGCCAATTAAGATATCAATCAGTTGCCGCGTCATTTCGCTGCGATTACCCGATAGCAGCATCCATAAGTCCTGAATGGCAGGAGCGCTGCGGCTGTCATCAAAGTCTACAAAGTGCGGGCCAGCGTCGGTCCAGAGTACATTGCCGATATGGCAATCGCCGTGCAGGCGGATTTGCGCCACATCACCAGCGCGATCAAAGCTGCGGCGAACACCATCTAAGGCCAAGGCAATGGCGCTTTCCCATGCGGGCTTGAGCGAGGCGGGGATAAAATCATGGCTGAGCAAAAAGTCTCTTGGGCCAATGCCAAAGGTGTCGATATTTAGAGCAGGGCGATGGGTAAAGGGTTTTAGTGCGCCAACAGCATGAATGCGGCCAATAAAACGCCCCATCCATTCTAGCGTTGAAGCCGATTCTAGTTCGGGTGCGCGGCCACCGTACTTATTGAAAATGGCGAATTGAAAGCCTGCAAACTGATGCAGCGTTTGGCCTTGGTGAATCCGCGGCGGCACTACTGGCAGCTCTCGCTCGGCTAGCTCTAGCGTAAAGGCGTGCTCTTCTAAAATAGCTTCGCTGCTCCAGCGCTCAGGGCGGTAAAACTTAGCGACCAAGGGGGGGCCATCATCTTGGCCCACTTGATACACGCGGTTTTCATAGCTATTAAGCGCAAGCAGCCTGCCGTCGCAAGGCAGGCCAAGGCTGTCGATCGCGTTCATGACGCAATCGGGGGTTAAATTTGCGAATGGAGGGGTCGTATTCATCCCCAGATTGTACGGCTAAAGCGAACATCGTGGGGAGGCGTGGTTTATTTCAGCTTGTTCCACAGCACAATGGCTTCTTTTTTAGTGCTGCCTTGCTGAGAGATGGCACTGCAATTACCGTTTTTGCCAAACTTAGAGCATTGCACCCAGCAGCGATTAGAGCCCGCTTTAGTGACTTCGGGTTTAGAGCCGCATTTTGGGCAAGGCTGTGGTTCGCTATCGTTGGTTGATGGCTTGCTTTGATAGGGCCTTGAATTGAGCATAGAGGTCGCGCCTTAAGGTAAAAAGAAAAATGCCCGCAGCGGCGGGCATGGGTTTAGCGATATACCGCTTGAAATAATACTAGTTCAGCCAAACGCACAAATAGCAAACAAAGCGCATCCAGTCTGGATGATCGTTGCTGTGCTACTTGCGCGCTGGCGGCGCTTATTTCAACTCGCTGAGTAGTGCAGAAATGATCTTGCTATTGTCGTCGCCTTTGATTTTTGAAATCACGGCCAACTTGGTCTGGTTTAGGCCTTCGGTGAGGTGTACTTCATACTCATGCGCTTGTTTTTGCTCTGGCGCGGCGTCTTTTTTCCAGAAAGCCAGCTTGCTAAAGATGCTGCTATTGTCTTCGCCACCGATATCCGTATCCGCACGGCGAATCATGTAAACGCCTTTGCTGCGATCACGGTCATAGACTACATAGCCAGAGCGATCGAGCGCCAAGCCAACACGACGCCAAGCACGATCAAAGTTGTCGGCGATAGACAGTGCCTTGCCATTGTCGATTAAGCTAGCGCTGGCAGGTGCTTGGTAAGGTTTTGCAACCACGGCTTGCGCTGTGGCTTGGTCTAGGCCAAAGCGTTGCAGCAGCAAGGAAAGCATCTCAACTTCCATTTCTGGTTCAGGTTTTCTTGGGGTCCAGATGGTTTTAACGTCATCACTATTTTTTGTGATCTTGGCGTCGCTGCTGCCGTCCTTGCTATAAACCTCAATCATGCCGCGATGCGAGATGTAAATCTCGGTGGTGCCAGGCTCGCTGCCACGCTCTACGCGGGTGCGATATCGGTCTAGTTCACCAGTAGACAGAATGCGGTCTGATATTTTAGATAGCATACGGGTCACTAAGTCTTTAGGCAGTTTGGCACGGTTTTCTAGCCAATCTGTTTCCATAATCCCAATTGCGGGGTTGTCTAAAGACAGTAAAAAGCCGTTATCTAGCCAAAACTCATGGATTTCTGGCCATAATTTTTCTGGGTCACCTTTTACAACTAACCAGCGTTGATTACCCGCCTGCACAATCTTGGCACGGCTGCTATCCCCGAGTATGGTTGTTGGCGTTACTGTAGTAGCGCTCGGTGCGGGAGTGGTGCTGCCTAAGACCGTATTTGCCTGCACATTAAAGTGACTATTGCTCGCTGGCGTGGTGAGCTCTGGCGGAAGCTCGAGCGTGTTTTTACCAATATTGTCACTGCCACTGCGGTAATCCACTTTCTTTTGCAGCATCAGTTGATCTGAGCTGCAACCTGCCAAAGCAATGCACAGGCCTAATCCAATAAGACGTGAGGATGTTTTTAATTGATGCATCATTGGCTTCTTATCAGTGGGTTAGTCCGGCGGTAGCCATGGCATCAGATACCAAGGTTTGCGCACAGTGTGAAAGAGGGGTGAGGGGCAAACGAATACCGGCTTGGATTAATCCCATTTGCTCTACCGCCCATTTCACTGGAATAGGGTTGGCTTCAATAAATAAGTGCTTGTGCAAATCTTGCAGTGGATCATTGAGCGCGCGTGCGCCCGCTGCATCGCCTTCAATGGCTTTTTTGCAGAGCAAGTGCATTTGTTTTGGCGCGATATTGCCTGTAACAGTAATCACGCCATGCCCACCTATTAGCATAAACGCCATCGCCGAGGCATCGTCACCCGTGTAGAGCGCAAAGTCTGCTGGGGCGCGTTTTACTAAATCTGCAGCGCGCTCTAAATTGCCCGTGGCGTCTTTAATTCCAACTACAAAGGGCAGTTTGGCTAAGCGCAGTGCTGTATCGTTGGATAAATCGGCAACGGTACGTCCTGGGACGTTATACAGGATGGTGGGCAGCTCACTGGCTTCAGTGATCGCTTTAAAGTGCTGGTACATCCCTTCTTGAGTTGGGCGATTGTAATAAGGCACAACTGATAGGCCATAATTTGCACCCGCTGCCTTGGCGCGCAGCGATAGGTTAATCGCTTCGCGGGTCGAGTTTGCACCCGTACCAGCAATAACAGGGACACGACCAGCAGCTTGCTCAACCACAACGCGTACAATTTCAATATGCTCGTCTACATCAACTGTTGGCGATTCTCCCGTAGTCCCTACGGCAACAATGCCGTCGGTACCTTGCTCGATATGCCAGTCGACGAGTTTTCTAAGACTCGCGAAATCGAGGCTTCCATCCTCGAACATGGGGGTGACAATCGCCACCAGACTACCTGTCAACATGAGCCTGTAATCCAGTCAATTAAAACAAAGGCCTATTCTAACGTAACGAGGAAGCTGCAGGAAACCTGTCAGTGAAGGCTTTCTGTAGGATTTGTGTATCCTTTGTGGGGACTTAGCGTTTGTTTTTGGCTTCCCCCCTATAAAATCCAAGGCTTAGCAGGAGCTTGGATTTATCTGTGATAAGGCTGGGTTCGAAATTTTTCATAAAAATTGCCATGATTCCTCGGTATTTTTCTTCATTTTTAAGCAAATATTGAATGATACCTTACACACTTTCTTTAAAAAAATGCGAAAAAGTGAACGAAAGCGCTTTAGATATATTTATCTATACTGACACGAGTAGCCTGTTGGATTAGGTTGGTTGGCTGATGCGCAAACCGATGGGGTGCTAGGCGGTGAGGTGAAAAACTATCGCTGGGCTGCGTGTAATCCAAGGTGGATAAATTCATTTGCGCAACCGGCCCCAAGCGGCAGCTAAGAGGTAGGCTTTAAAGTCGCTATACGCTTAGTTATCAAGTTGCTTAGCGCGGCTGCGAATCAAACGTCAACAGAGCTAAGGCTTTGTGCAACAAGGCGGGATTGTGGTGAGGGTTAATAAACCTTGGCGATATTTAGGCTTGCGGGATGCATTGGGCGTGTGTGCTCTATTGCTCCTCTTCGCCCTGCATATTCACTCTTGGCCTGTGTATGGCTTATTTGTTGCGATGTATTTGGTGCTACGTTGGCCGACGCACACCACTTGCCCAACGACGGCTTATGATTCGCTAGCCTTGGCTGTATTGCTACTGGATCAAAAAGCAAACTGTTGTTATGCCAATTCACCTTTTTGTATTTTAGCGTCTCTCCCTCAAGAGGATGTGCTAGGGGATGGTTGGTTGGCCGCTATCCACCCAGAAGATCAAGCCAGCGTGCTGGCCGCGCAAATTAATTTGCAGCAAGGCCTGTCTTGCACGATTGAGTTTCGAATGCAAGATCTTAGTGGCCGTATTTGCTGGGTTTCATGCCTGATGCAGGCCATAACGGGCTGTTCGAATGTGGCGTATCAGTTGATTTTATTTGATTTTTCGGCCTTTAAACAACCGTTGAGTGAGGCAGCGGCTTTGCTGTGCGAGCAAAAGCAAAAAAGGGCAGATCTAGAAAGTATCTTGAATAGTTCAAAAGATCCGATTGCTGTTTTGGATTTGCAATTTAATTTTTCATTCTTCAATCAAGCCTACGCTGAATTGTTTTTTTCTTTATATGGCATTGTACTTGCAAGAAATGATTGTTTTTTATTGTGTGAGTTTAACTCCCCAGATGATCGGTCTAATTTAATTACTTTTTGGGGCCGGGCGTTGCAGGGGGAATCTTTTTCAGCGCAAAGTGAATTATATGGTGAATCTTTTTCCTCTGTGAGTGATTTGCAAGGAAAGCGTGCGGCTTTAGTAGTGTTTGATTTTTCTTTTAACCCTCAGTTTAATGATGCCGGTGATCAGATAGGCGCGGTTAGTGTTTTGCATGATGTGACCCTCGCCTCTAAAATTAAATTAGCCCTGCTGCGAAGTGAAGAGTTATTTAAAGCGGCGATTCAATCTAGTTTAAGTGCAATCTATGTTTTAGAGGTGATCAAAGACGAAAGTTGGAATGTAAAAGATTTTCAAATTATCGATGTTAATCCAAATGGCTTCGATTATTTTGATATAAAAAAACAGAATGCATCAGGTTTCTTATTGATGGAGGCATTAAAGAGAATTAATGCCTCTCACTTATATCCAATATTTTGCGATGTTTTTTTAAATAAAAAAACGATAATGAGTGAGGAGTTTAGTCTTAATCCATTTTTTTATGGGTCGTGGTTTAATTATCAAATTGTTGCAGTTTCTAATGGTGTGGTCTTTACCATCGCGGATGTAAGCCAGCGGAAAAAATCAGATTTGGCCATTGCAGCGTATAGCGATTTGCAAAAAGCAATTTTAGATTCGGCTGGGTCTGCCATTATTGTGACAGACCTGAATAACACCATTCGTTTATTTAACCGAGCCGCCGAAAATATGCTGGGCTATCAAGCTGATGAATTAATTGCTAAAGAAAAGCCAGCGCTTTTTCACCAATCGGCTGCGGTGGCAGATCTGCTTGCTGATTTCTGTAGGGAAACAGGGGAGGAGCCCAATGCATATTTTGATGCATTTGCTCAGCAAGCAAAGCGATATATCCAAAGAGATTGGATTTACCAGCATCGCGATGGACATAGTTTTCCTGTTGAGCTAACCATGAATGTGGTCCATGATCTGCGCGGAGAAATCACTGGCTATATGGGAATTGCTAATGATATTAGCATTAGAAAACTGGCGGAAATCAAGTTGCAGCAAAGCGAATCACGCACTTCCGCTATTTTAGATAGCCTGCATGATTGTGTGTTGATGATGGGTTTTGATGGTGTTATTAGGGATGCTAATCCTGCTGCGCTAAAGTTGTTTGCTTTTGATCAGCTTAAGGGGTGTTCTTTAAGTGCTTTGTTTCCTCGCTTGGGTGAAATTAATAGTAAGCGTGGCGTGGACAAAGAGTTGTTTGTACGTTTGGGGGTGGATACACGGCGGGTAAGTGAAGTCGTTGCGGTGAATAAATATGGCAATGAAATGGTGATGGATATGGCTCTGGCGGTGGTGGAAGTGGGGGGGGAGCGCGTTTATATCGCCACCTTACATGATCTTACTCAGCACAAGCTAGATGAGCAAAAAATGCAAGATACTATTGAAGAGCTAGAGTCTTTGCAGGTGAGTTTAAGTGCCAGTCATGAGCAACTGTCATGCGCAAATTCTGAGCTATCCAGATTGGCGCATATGGATGGCTTAACGGGGTTGGCTAATCGGCGCTTGTTTGATCAAACATTGGCACAAGAATGGGCAAGGTCAGCAAGAGGTGGCGCGTACCTTGCTTTGGTGATGCTCGATGTGGATTACTTTAAGCGGTATAACGATCATTTTGGTCATCAGGCTGGTGATGAATGCTTAAAACAAGTCAGCACGGCTTTAGCCTCTGCATTGCATCGCCCCGGTGATTTTGTTGCGCGTTATGGCGGAGAGGAGTTTGTATTGGTGCTGCCAAATACTGATCAAGACGGTGCCATTCAGGTGGTTGAGATGGTGTTAAACCAAATTCGTAATTTAAATATTGCACATGAGTCCTCGGATGCCGCAAAAGTGGTCACGATGAGTGCGGGTATTGCCGTGATGTTGCCATTGCAGGGGGTTGATTCTTATTGCCTTGTGGGGGCGGCGGATCAAGCCCTTTATCAAGCCAAGCATTTAGGGCGTAATCGTTATTTTGTGGCTGGGAGCAATGTGTGAGTACTGTTCTGGCTGAATCCCTCACAAGATGAGGGGATAGTCCGGTGTGTGACTTGTGGATAAGTCGTGTAAGTTTTTGATCTTGCAAGGCTGGGGCTGATTAATTTTTAATCAGCCCCGCTTTTTTATTGCGATTTTTAGAAAAAGCCCGTCATTGTTATCAGTGAATAGGCGATTGCTAGCATCATAAAGCCAATGGCGATATCAAGAATACGCCAAGCTTTAGGGTTGCTAAATAAATGGCTTAGCTTGCTAGAGCCGTAGGCTAAAGAGAAAAACCATATTGCAGAAAAACCGACGGCACCTATGACAAAAAATGGTTGCTCACTGGCGGCTTGTTGAGCTCCAATTGAGCCAACGAGCACTACGGTGTCGAGTAAAGAGTGAGGATTAAGAAATGAAAATGCCAGTCCTGCCAAAATCACTTTGCTTGGCGTACCAAAGGCGCGCTCGCGGTGATCGTCATTCAGTGTGCTGGTGTGTAGTGCGTTCTTAAAAGCATTAAAGCCGTACCAAAGCACAAAAGCCGTGCCAAAAACAGCCATCCATCGTTGTAAATCGGGCATGGCGGCTAATAATCGCCCCATTCCTGCAACGCCGAGCGACATTAAAAGTAAGTCGCAAAGCGTGCACATCAGTGCGGTTAAGAAAACATGTTGGCGAGTAAGACCTTGGCGTAGCACAAAAGTGTTTTGAGCGCCGATAGCCATTATCAAGCTAGCGGAAAGAGCTGCACCGTTTAGGGTTGTGGCAAGTGTCATAGCGGGATCTGTAAAAATGAGGGATGGGGGTTCTGAGTGTCGTGGTGCAGGGCTTAGCTAACGAGCTTACTTAAAATATTGCGTGGGAGTCAATGTGAGGGGTGTTTGTGGTGCTAGGGATTTGTTTAGGTGCGGGGTTTTTGCAGTAATATTTTGCTCTGTTTTAACGTGAGGGTTGGCGGCATAATTTTAACCATCCTATACAAGTAATTCTTGTAAGAAGAATTGTTCTCGATTAAAATATGAGAATGATTATCAATAAAACACTCACTATTACAGTGGCGCTACTTGGTCACGCTACTCTGCTTTACGGCCTGACAACAATGTCAGATAGCCCCAAAAAGCCAGGGCAGGTGGTGATGTTGCTCGCGCCTGCACCTATGCCGATGGGAGAGGAGGTGTCGCCCCTTCCGCTTGCCAAGCCTCGCGCACTCACGCCGCCATCTAAACCCACACCGGTTCGGCCTATTACACCCGCCGTGGCAAAAAAAATAAGCCCTAGCGAAGCCCCCGTTCAGCAAGCGACAGGAAAAATGGATGCCGCAGTCGATGCCGCAGCGCCAGCGCCTGCCGCTCCCGCTGAAAGTGCTACAGCTGTTGCGGGTAGTCAGTTGGGCAAACAAGTTGCAGATGATGTTCCTGTTACTCCACCCTTATTTAATACCACCTATTTAGCTAATCCACGCCCAGCCTATCCGTCGCAATCTATGGCCTTAGGGGAAAAGGGGCGGGTGATGCTGCGGGTAAAAGTGAGTGAGTCGGGCCTGCCTTTAGAAATTGAGCTGGCGCATAGTAGTGGCTATCGCCGCTTGGATGATGCTGCAAAAAAAGCAGTTGAGCGCTGGAAGTTTGTGCCAGGGCGCCGTGGCGATACCGCCATTGTGATGAGCGCCATGGTGCCTGTTGATTTTGTTATTTAATTATTTGTATTTTTATAAAGAGAATTGCAATGAATTTGGCTTTAATTTGGCAGTCTGGTGATCCGGTGTTGGTTTCGGTGTTTGGCTTGTTGTTGCTGATGTCGGTGGTGAGTTGGTGCTTGATTTTATTGCGCAGTAGCTTGTTGATCCGCATTAAACGCGGGCAAAAACTGTTTTTGGCGGCGTTTTGGAAAGCTTCTGACTGGAGCGAAGCCACTGGCCTTGCTGCTCATGCGATTGCACCTGAAGCTAAGTTGGCCCGCGCGGGTTGGGAGGGCTTAAGCCATTATCGCAGCAACGCAGGCAAAGGCCTTGGGCTAGCGGTATCTTTAGATGATTTTTTGGTGCGCACACTCCGTACCCGTTTAAGTAAAGAAAATGCGCGTCTTGAGCTGGGCTTGTCGTGGCTGGCAACGGTGGGGTCTATTTCTCCTTTTGTAGGCTTGTTTGGCACGGTTTGGGGTATTTACCACGCGCTGGTGGCTATTGCAACGAAGGGCGATGCGTCACTTGCAACTGTGGCAGGCCCAATTGGTGAGGCGCTGGTTGCCACTGCAGCGGGTTTAGCTGTAGCGATCCCTGCTGTGGTAGCCTACAACGCTTTCGTGCGCGCGAACCGTGTGATTGCTCAGGGCTTAGATGGTTTTGCGCATGATTTACATGCCCAACTGTTAAGCGCTGCTGCTATTGAAAAAGAAGGTAAATAACATGGCTTTTGGCAGTTTTGATCAAAATGATCAAGCCCCGATGTCAGAAATCAATACCACGCCTTTAGTCGATGTGATGCTGGTACTGCTCGTGGTGTTTATTGTGACCGCCCCAGTGATGACGCATTCGATCCGCGTGGATTTGCCCAAGGCCAAAGCCGAAGTGACGCAAGTACCCCCTGCGGTGCTGCGCGTTACGCTGACGGCAGAGGGGCACATTGAATGGGAAAAAACACCGATTCTAGCGGATGAATTGCCGATTCGTTTTGCCACCGCAATGGCTAAAGATGCGCAAACTGAATTGCATCTGTTGGCCGATAAAAGTGTGCGCTATGAGCTGATTGCACAAACCATGTCGGCCGCTAGGCAAGCTGGGCTGACGAAGATTGGTTTGCTAACCGACGGCAATGGCGGCTGATAGAACTACGGACACACTATTTTTACCAGACGGAGGTCGTATGACCTTCGTTTTTTTTGACTCAAAAAAATTGAAGACATACCCATGAGAGAGATACACAAGCCTAAATCGGTGATTCTTCATTTGGCTAAATTTCCCGTTGCTGCTGCACTGTTTGGTGCGATGAATGCAAGCGCTGCGTCGGTTGAAGAAGCAAAACTGGCCCCGGTTGAAGTAAAAGCCGATGTGCAAAACACCAAAGACACGGATAAAACACTATAACGCGCTCGTGACCCGTGTAGGCCGCGCTGCCGAGCTTCGTGATGCCGCCGCAATTTAATCGCTTAGCCATATCGATAACGCGGTGCAGGGTATTTTTGGCAGCCAAGAGCGTATTCGCACTGATTTATCGGCCACGGTGTTTTTTTGCTGAGCCAGAAAACTACGAACGCGGAGAGCTGGTGATCGAAGACACTTACGGCGTGCATGAAGTGAAGCTGGCGGCTGGGGACATGATTTTATATCCGTCAACCAGCTTGCATTGGGTAGAGCCGGTCACGCGTGGCGCACGATATTGCTACCCAGTTGACGGGTACGTATCACAATTTATGAAGGCGCTGGGCTGAACTCTAAGTCATTTATATAGCCCTGCCGTGTTAAATTTTAAATCTATTGCCTAAGGTGCTTCGACCAGCGTAGCCAGACGCGGTATAATCGGCGTTTTTTGTGTGAGCTTACACGCAATGCCTATTTATGCTTATCGCTGTGCAGCTTGCGGTCATTCTGACGAGCATATTCAGAAGATGTCGGATGATGCGCTGATCGTATGCCCGACTTGCCATGCGCCTTCTTATGAAAAACAGCTAACGGCTGCCGGTTTTCAATTAAAAGGCAATGGCTGGTATGTGACAGACTTTAAAGGCGGATCACCCGCCAAATCGCCTTCTGATGGCTGATAAATCCATGCTAATGACGCATTTTAAAAAATACATGCTGACAGGATTACTAGTGTGGGTGCCGTTGGCCATTACGCTTTGGGTTTTGCAGCTGATTATTGGCACAATGGATCAGATCAGCGCTTTGCTGCCCGCTTCGATGCGGCCTGATTCATGGCTATTACATGCTTTACAGGGGTCGTTGCCGTTTTTAGAGGGCTCGCACCATATTCCTGGTTTTGGCGTTGTTTTGACGGTATTGGTACTCTTGTTAACAGGTGTTTTTGCGACCAATGTCTTGGGTTTGCGTTTATTACTGGTGGGGGAAAAGCTACTAAACCGTATCCCGATTGTTAGATCCATTTATAGCAGCGTGAAGCAGGTATCAGACACGTTGTTTTCTGATTCTGGCCAAGCCTTTCGTCAAGCGCTGTTAGTGCGTTTTCCGCATGCAGATGCATGGACTATTGCGTTTATGACTGGTGTGCCAGGTGGGGAAGTAGCTGCCGTATTGGATGGCGAATACGTGAGTGTCTACGTGCCTACTACGCCCAATCCAACCTCGGGCTATTTTATAATGGTTAAAAAAAGCGACGTGATTGAGCTGGATATGAGCGTCGATGCCGCTTTAAAGTATGTTATTTCTATGGGTGTGGTCACGCCTAGTATGAAAAGCACTGATTAAATTAACAGAAAACGAGAAAACTAAATGCGTACTGATTACTGTGGTCTTATTGACACCCGTTACCTTGGGCAAACCGTCACTATCAAAGGTTGGGCGCATCGTCGCCGCGACCACGGTGGCGTAATCTTTATCGATTTGCGTGATCGTGAAGGCTTGGTGCAAGTTGTTATTAATCCAGACACCGCTGAAGCATTTGCTACGGCTGATTCCTCACGTAATGAATACGTTTTGGAAATCACCGGTCTGGTTCGCACTCGCCCTGATGGTGCCGCGAATAAAAACCTGATTTCTGGCGAAATAGAAATTGTTGCCACGGATATTAAGATCCTGAATACAGCGGTAACGCCTCCTTTCCAGATCGATGACGAAAATCTGTCTGAAAACGTACGCCTGCAAAACCGTGTAATTGATTTACGCCGCCCAGTAATGCAAAAAAACCTGCGTCTGCGCTATCGCATCGCCATGCTGATCCGTAACTACCTAGACAGCCGTGGTTTTATTGATATCGAAACACCGATGTTGACGCGTTCTACACCGGAAGGCGCACGTGATTACCTGGTGCCAAGCCGTGTGCACGATGGTCAATTCTTTGCCCTGCCACAATCTCCACAGCTGTTTAAACAATTGCTAATGGTGGCGGGTTTTGATCGCTACTACCAAATTGTAAAATGCTTCCGTGATGAAGATTTGCGTGCAGATCGTCAGCCAGAATTCACCCAGATCGATATCGAAACATCGTTTCTGAATGAACACGAAATCATGGACATCACTGAATCGATGGCCAAGCATGTGTTTAAAGAAGGGATTGGCGTTGAGCTAACAGATTTCCCACGCATGACTTACGCGGATGCAATGCGTTTATACGGTTCAGATAAGCCAGATTTGCGGGTGACTCTGCAGTTCGTTGAGCTGACCGATATGATGAAAAACGAAGAATTTAAAGTCTTCCGTGGTGCTGCTGACATGCCAAATGGCCGTGTGGTTGCGTTGCGTGTGCCAGGTGGTGCTGCGATTAGCCGTAAGGAAATCGATGAATACACCAAGTTTGTTGCTATTTACGGCGCTAAGGGCTTGGCTTACATCAAAGTGAATGATGTAACTAAATTGACTAACACTGAAGACTCTGGCTTGCAGTCACCGATTGTGAAATTCTTGTCTGAAGCGGGTCTAAAAGAAATCATTGCACGTACTGGTGCAGAAAATGGCGATTTGATTTTCTTTGGCGCGGATAAAGCCAAGGTGGTGAATGAAGCCATCGGCGCACTGCGTATCAAAGTAGGCCACGAGAAGGGCGAGGCGGGCGGTTTCTTTGCTCAAGGCTGGAAGCCAATGTGGGTCATCGATTTCCCAATGTTTGAACACGATGAAGAAGCGGATCGCTGGACTGCGTGTCACCATCCGTTTACTGCGCCACAAGACGGCCACGAAGATATGCTGGATACCGATCCAGGTGCGTGTATCGCCAAAGCCTACGATATGGTGCTGAATGGCTCTGAAATTGGTGGCGGCTCGATTCGTATTTACCGTGAAGAAATGCAATCTAAAGTATTCCGCGCACTGAAGATTGATGCGGAAGAAGCACAAAACAAATTTGGTTTCTTGCTAGAAAACCTGCAGTTTGGTGCGCCTCCACACGGTGGTTTAGCTTTTGGTCTGGATCGTTTGGTGACTTTAATGGTGGGCGCAGAATCCATCCGTGATGTAATTGCCTTCCCTAAGACACAACGCGCTCAGTGCTTGTTGACCGATGCGCCAAATAGTGTGGATGAAAAGCAATTGCGCGAGTTGCATATTCGCTTACGCCAAAAAGCAGAAGTTGCTTCGAGCTAAGCATTTGATTTTTGTAAGAAAAGCATCCGCATTCAGTGGGTGCTTTTTTTCGATTCAACTATAATATATTAATCTATGCTTTCAACTTTGGTGCAAAATGGAAAGATTTGGGGCAGATTCGTTTCATAGTTGTGGGCATCCAATCTTACCTTTGGCTGATGTTGCAGGGGATGAGAGTGAATACGCGCCGCGCTCTGGTTTTTTTTGTAGCCGCTGCATGCAGTCGGCACAGGTGCCGTTTGACACCCATATCTATGTCAACTTGCAGCAAGTTGCGCCGGGAATGGCCGCTTTTGTTTTGGAAGTGACGCATAGTGGGCCAGAATTTGCGGAGTTTTTGGCCGCCTTAGGCTTTGCGTTTCGCCAAGCCTCAATAAACGAGTTGGAGCCTGGTGGAGAGGTCGGTTTGCAGCCAGTTTGGCGCAAAGAGTTTTGGTTTGAAGTGAATCTCCAAGCCCATTATGTGATTGCACTGATGGCACGTATTAAAGAAGAAGCCTATTTGTTGGCTGATTACCTACCCAATGGCACAGCCGCCGTGCACTTTTCAGATTTTCCAGCCTCATGTGTAGACGTTTAAAGCGGGCTTAATCGTTTATATGGGTCTCATCTTTTTTAGGGTGGGAGCAAGTAGCCATCTTTTTTGCAAATACCCGCTTTAAGCCCCCCGCTCTAAAACAGTATTAGCTCTACTCTATAAGCTCCCCAAATAAGGTTTGCCAAAGTAGTCTTACCGCTGCCAACTGTGGCTGTATGGGGAGCAGCATCTTGGGAGTAAGCTCTGTGCCGTTTAGGCGGCTACTGTGTTGCAAGCGGCGTAATTCGCGGTAGCCATCGGCGGCTAAATGCGCTGCATCTAAGGGGATCAGCCCTTGTTGTGCGGCGGTGGCCAATAGCGCGATATTGCCGCTGTTAAGGCAAAATTCCTTATGCTCTTTGGCATGGGCAAGGATTAGGTATTGCATAATGAATTCGATATCCACAATACCGCCACGCACGTGTTTCACATCTTCAGGGTGAGCGGGGTGGGTTTCTAGCATGCGATCACGCATGGTGCGCACATCAAAGCGCAGTTTTTCTAGATCACGTGGTGCGCATAAAATATCTTCTCTTATCGCTTCAAAAGCATTGCCTACCACTTTATCGCCAGCGCAGTAGCGGGCGCGGGTGAGGGCTTGGTGCTCCCAAACCCATGCCGATTCTCTTTGGTATTGTGAGAATGCGCCGATGCTAGAAACCAAAAGCCCTGAAGCGCCATTGGGGCGCAGCCGCAGATCGATATCATAAAGATGGCCAGCAGGGGTGAGTGCGGTGAGCCAGTTGACTACCCGTTTGGCGTATTTTGCGTAGATTTCGGTGGCGTTAGGATGATTATCCTCATAGAGATAAACGATGTCTAAATCCGAAGCAAAACCCAGCTCTTTACCGCCTAACTTGCCATAACCAATGACGGCGAATTGGGGCTTAGGGCGGTGTTTTATGCTCAACTCTTGCCAAACTTGCTCTAAAGTGACGGTCAACATTAAATCAGCCAGGTCGGATAAATGGTCGGATACGGTTTCCAAAACCAGTAAGCCGCCTAAGTCTTGATTGACTAGTCTAAATATTTGCGCGTGCTGAAAATGGCGTAAGCAATCCATCTTGGCTTCGGTGTCATCGCCTAAATCGTTAAGCTCTTGCCGCAGTATTTTGCCCAGCTTAGGCCAATCGGGCCGCTCTTCTAGTAGGCGGAAATCAAGTAGCTCATCGAGCAAAATAGGGTGGCGCGTTAAATATTGGGATACCCAAGGGCTAGCACTGTAAAGGCTGGCTAAACGTTTTAGGGTTTGTGGGTGCTCGGCCAATAAAGCCAAATAGGACTCGCGGCGGCTGATGGCTTCGAGCAAATCTAAAATTCGGGTGAAGGTGGCATCTGGGTTATGAAAGCCCGCTGATACTTTAATCAAGGGGGGCAAAATGCTATCAACGCGTTTACGGCAACGATCTGGCATTTGTAAGTAGCGGTTACTGCTTTGCAAAGAGGCCAAACGGCGGTTGATTTCAGCGGGGTTTTCAAAGCCTAGCGCCGCTAAATCGCTGCTATCGCCGTCTTGGGCGGTTTGCCAAATGGCGGCCTGTGGGTGAGCATCTCCCTCGTCAGGCGGTAGCACAAATACCTGCTCAAAATGCTGAGACACGCGGTGCCGATACAGCGCGAGCTGCTCGCTAAATTGTGCCCAATCCGCAAATTGCATACTGTGCGCGATACGGGCTTGGTCTTCCTCATTTAAGGGCAACATCTGGGTTTGAGCATCGTCCAGATACATTAGGCGGTGTTCTAAATTGCGTAAGAAACAATAAGCTTCTTGTAGCTCGGCCACGGCCGCATGGCTAAGCGTTCCTTGCTGGGCAAGTTCAGCCAAAATGGCTTGCGTGGGGCGAAGCTGTAGATTTTTATTGCGCCCACCACGGATGAGCTGAAAAACTTGGCCGATAAATTCGATTTCACGAATACCGCCCGGCCCCAGTTTGATATTGTCGATCTTATCTTTGCGGGCTACCTCTCGGCGTATCTGGCTGTGCAGCTCACGCATCGAATGGTAAGCACCGTAATCTAGGTATTTGCGATAGATAAAGGGCGTCACCAGTTGCATCAAGCCGGTTTCATCGCCCGAGAGTGCACGCGCTTTGATCCAAGCATAGCGCTCCCACTCGCGGCCTTGGGTAAGCAGATAGCCTTCCAGTGAATCAAAGCTGCAAGCCAGCGGGCCAACACTACCAAAGGGGCGCAGCCGCATATCCACTCTAAATACAAAGCCATCGTCACTGATATCCCCAATCAAGCTAATGAGGCGTTTGCCAATCAGGGCAAAGTATTCTGAATTGCTGATCTTGCGCGGGCCGGTGGTTTGGCCGTCTTCGGGGAAAATAAAAATCAGATCAATATCGGAGGATACATTCAGCTCACGCCCGCCCAGCTTGCCCATGCCAACAATAATCAATTCTTGAACTTGGCCCGATCCTTCACCGATAGGCTGACCATAGCGCGCGTCTACTTGTGATACCCAAGCTAAGGCCGAGCTAAGGCTTACTTCGGCTAAATCGCTGATGGTGTGCATTACTTCTTGCAGCGTGGAGAGTCCTGCTAGCTCACGGCTGATGAGTTTTGCCATTACGGCTTGCCGTAAGCGGCGTAAATGCTGTTTAAGTGCGTTGTCGTCCAAGCCTTGCAAGTTGCTCAACGCTTGTTCCATCGCTTGCCTTGTGAAAGGCTGGGCAATATTAGCCAGCGTGGTTTCAGCTAAATCAGCATGCCGTAGGAATAGTTGTTGCAGGTATCGACTATGGGCCAAGGCTGGGGCAAGTAAGGAATTCGCATTTTGCGTGAGATCATTCATCGGTAGCGGCTCAAAAACGGTTAAAATCATAATTCCCTAACTGACGGGCTCTGTTGACTCTTAGCTTACTGCTTAAATCTTAACAAAGCCTGACTAAGCCTAACATAGCACTGCCATATTTTGGCATGCTCGAGCCGCTCGAAATGCCTGTTTTTTCTCCTTATTTGCAACGTTTTATTTCTTTTATGCACTGGCACTACCGCCTGTTGCTACGCTTGCTTGCTGCTGTGGGTTTGCTGCTGCTCGCCACTGTTTTGGCTTGGCAGTTTTATGTTTTGCCTCGTCTTGATCAGTATCGGCCTTGGCTGGTGCAAAAGCTGGAAACCGCGACGGCTAGCCAAATGAGCATGGGGCGATTGTCGGGTGGTTGGCGTGGCATTCATCCTTTTGTACGGATTGATAATTTTAAAGTGCATAAGGGCACGCTGCCTGGCTTGCAGCTTGCTTCGGTCGATGCTGATTTATCTTGGTGGTCCTTGCTGCGTGGAGAGTTGCTATTTAGCCGCTTAGCCACCGTTGCGCCGCAGCTTACTTTGCGCCGAGATCAAACAGGCACGTGGTTTGTGGCGGGTTTTCAAGTGCAGACTGGGACCGCTAAGGATGACAATAGCTTTATTAATTGGTTGCTGGCGCAGGGCGAGTTAACTATAACCGGTGGCCAGCTGAGTTGGCTGGATGAGCAAACCAGCGCTAGCGAGCAAGTGTTTACCGCTTTAGATATAGATATTAAGCAACAATTTGGTCGGCACCGATTTGAGGTTTCCGTAAAGCCCCCCGCGGCCCTTGCAGATACCTTGGCTTTGTCGGGTCACTGGCGGGGCAATGATGTGGGTGAATGGCAGGATTGGTCGGGCCAGCTCAAGCTAGATTTCCCTCGTGTGGATTTAAAACAACTCTTTGAGCAATGGCCCGCGCCGTCGTTTAGCCGTTTGAGCGGAGTGGGGGGCGTGCGAGCCACACTGCATTTTGCGCAAGCGCGCATTGAAAAAATCGACACGCAGTTAAAGCTTAATCGTTTAGCGGTGTCTTGGCCCGAAGCACCACAGGCTTTATATTTGCCAATGTTTGAGGGCGGCTTTATTTGGCAGGATGATCAGCGCGAGCAGTCATTACGGTTAAAAGCTGCGCATATCGCAACGGCAAGCGGTGATCTTTGCCGAGATTGTGGCGTGAACTATCGCCGTGATAAGGCGGGTATCAAGCTTTTAGAGGGGCAATCTATCAGCCTCAATGGCTTGGCAGCGCTATCGGCGTGGCTGCCTGCTGAGTTTCAAGACGCGAGTTTGAAGGGTAAAGTGGATCAGTTTAGGGCCCGCTGGCAAGGCCCATGGCAGAATGCCAAGCTATTTAGTGCAGACATCGATGCCAAATCTTTAGAGCTTGCATTACCGCAACTTGGCCTACCTCAGCTGGGCCGCCTTGATTTAAACGCAAAGTTTGATCAAGCGGGCGGCAAGGCCAGCATAACGAGTAGCGATTTATCGCTGACGATTCCAGAACAATTTCTTGAGCCTTTGCACTTTGATAAGGCGGGCTTCGCCGCAACTTGGCAGCGGGTAGGCAAGGGCTGGAAGATGGATGTGGCCAAGGCTGTGCTGACTAATGACGATACAGATATTCGCGCCAGCGCCCAATACCAATGGCCAGGCTCTGGTTTGGGCTACTTAGATTTAAAAGGGGATATTCGTGAGCTGCAAGCCAAGCGCGCCTATCTCTATTTACCTAGAGCCGCAGGGGATGAAACGTTGGCGTGGCTAAAAACATCGCTATTGAGTGGCAAGGCAGTGAATGGCCGAGCCCAATTACGCGGTAATTTGCAAGATTTTCCATTCCGTAATCCAAAAGATGGTGTGTTTAAAATTACGGCTGATGCGAAGAATGTGGGGCTTTCCTATGCAGATGACTGGCCAGGCATTGAGCATATTGATGCGGCACTCGATTTTCATGGGGCCGCGATGGATATTCGCGCTAAAACCGGCAAGATTTTTGGCGCAGAGCTGCGTGATGTTGCGGTAACGATTGCGGATATGGATAGCGATTCGCCCATTTTAAAAGTGAAAGGCAAGGCGCAGGGCCCAACGAGCGAGTTTCTACAGTTTGTGCATCAAAGCCCAGTTAAAGAAAGTACCTCGGGCTTTACCGATGATTTAAAAGCCAGCGGCAAGGGCGAGTTGGCTTTGGAGCTAGCCATCCCTCTAGAGAACACCGATGCCAGCAAGATTACTGGCGAATATCATTTCGTAGATAATCAGCTCGATTTTGGAGGGGCCGTGCCCCTACTGGCTAAAGCAGCGGGGCGGATTGCCTTTACTGAGCACACGCTCACCATTAAAGCTGCAAAGGCGCAGGCTTTAGGAGGGGCATTAAAGCTATCTGGTACAAGTAACGCTCAGGGTAATTTGCTGCTGAATATGAATGGGCAAGCGGAGATACAAGATGTGGCAGAGCGCTATGGTTTGCCATTTAAACAGCGCTTACACGGCAAAGTGCCCTATCAAGCAAGCCTGAGCGCTGGGCAATCGCAGTTTGCCTTGAATGTTCAGTCGCCTTTGCAAGGTTTAGTGATTGATTTACCCGCGCCTATGGCAAAAAGTAGTGCAGAGAGCCGGTCGATGCGCTTGCGTATTAAAGGAGGTACGCAAGAGGCAACGCAACTGGAATGGGCTTACGATAAAAGCTTGCAATTACAATTATTACTGGGTAATCCGCCAGCACAAGCTACGCTGGGAAATCAGCCGCCGATAGAGGCCGTTAGCAGGCTGCAAGGACAACTGGTGTTGGGCGCGGGGCCTTTACCCGCTATGCCTAAGGCAGGAGTCAGTGTGTCGGGGAGCTTGCCCGAGCTGAATGTGCAAGCTTGGCTCGATTTAGCTGATGAGCTTAAAACAGAGTCTGCGGGCGCGCGGCCTTTACCTTTGCAATTGGATCTACGCATCAATCGCCTGATGGGCTGGGGAAGACAGCTCAATGAATTTAAGCTTAAGGCGCAGGAGCAGAGCGATTCAAGCTGGAAAGGCTCGGTAGATAGTAAAGAATTGGCGGGAGCTTTTGACTGGAGTGCAAAAGATAAGGGCAAGTTAACTAGCCATTTAAGCAAGCTTTGGCTGCCTTTTCCTGTTTATGGCACCGTGCCGCTTGCTACGCCTTTACAGCAGTTACCTGCCCTTGATTTAGCCGTGAATGATTTTAGGTATAAAAATTATGCTTTGGGTAAGTTGGATGTGAGTGCAGTTCAGCAAGGGGAAAACTGGCGTTTGAATGGAGTAAATATCGGCAACCCAGATGGTAAGCTGAATATGAGTGGCGTTTGGGCAAAAACCCTTGGACGCACCAGCGGTCATTTTTCGATTGAAACCGAAAACGCTGGTAAATTACTGACCCGCCTAGGCGTGCCGGATACTATGCGCCGTGCTCCTGCTCAATTAAGTGGCGATGTAGCGTGGGATGGGGAGCTGTTTCCGCCTGATTTATCCACCTTGCAAGGCAAGCTGAGGATAGATGTAGAAGCCGGCCAGTTTGCAAAGATCGATCCTGGTGTGGGGCGCTTGTTATCCATCTTAAGCCTGCAATCCTTGGCGCGTCGCGTTCAGCTTGATTTTAGAGATGTGTTTTCGGAAGGTTTTGAATTTGATTCAATCCGAGGGGATAGCGTGATCGACCGAGGCGTGGCGCGTACCGATAATTTGGTGATTGCAGGCCCAGCAGCACAAGTATTATTTAGAGGTGATGCTAACTTTATGGCCGCTACGCAAAATTTGCGTGTGCGCATTGTGCCGGTGATTGGTGATAGCGTAGCGGTGGCGACAACGATTATTAACCCTGTAATCGGAGTGGCAACTTTCTTACTGCAAAGGGTATTTAAAGACCCACTCGGGCAGTTGGTGGCTTACGAGTACGACATTACCGGCAGTATGTTAGACCCACAAATTAAAGGGGTGAGTAGCCCTCTAAGTCGTCTGCCCTTTGCCAGAAATAAATAGGAGCCAACATGAATACCCTGATTGCCGCAGCGATTCAAATGGTCTCTGGGCCAGAAGTAGCAGCCAATTTAGCCACTGCCGCACGTTTAATCGGCGAGGCAGCTAAGGCGGGGGCGCAGCTGGTGGTGCTCCCTGAGTATTTTGCCATTATGGGCAAACAAGACCGCGATAAGCTGGCGATTAAAGAGCCGTTTGGCGATGGGCCTATTCAATCCTTTTTGGCCCAAGCCGCCGTAGAGCATGGGGTTTGGCTGGTTGGAGGCACCGTGCCATTGGCGTGTGATGATGAAATCCGCGTGAATAATAGCTGCCTGGTGTATTCGCCCGCAGGGGAGTGCGTGGCGCGCTATGACAAGATGCATTTATTTGGTTTTGATAATGGCACGGAGCGTTTTTGTGAGGCCGATACCATTGCCGCAGGCCATCGGCCAGTGGCCTTTGATACGCCATTTGGGCGCGTGGGTTTATCGGTTTGTTACGACTTACGTTTTCCTGAGTTTTTCCGTGCCATGTTGCCACTCGATTTTATTATTCTGCCTGCGGCCTTTACCCAAACTACCGGTGAAGCGCATTGGGAAGTGCTACTGCGTGCCCGTGCTATCGAAAATCAGTGTTATGTGATTGCCTCAGGGCAAGGCGGAGAGCACATCACCGGCCGTCATACCTTTGGTCACAGCATGCTAATCGATCCATGGGGCAAGGTGCTCGCCTGCCAATCCAAGGGCGAGGGCGTAGTACTGGCGGAATTAAAATTGAGCCAGATGGATAGAGTAAGACGCATCCTTCCAGCGTTGACGCACCGCTTGCTGTAATTTGTATTTGGCCAAAAGCCAGCCTTAATCAAGCACAAACTCAGTTATGTAGGGTGGGCAATTTTTATGCCCACGCGTGTTCTGTTCGTACTGTCCCGCAGGCGTTTCCATAGACATTTCGCCTTAAAAGGATTTCTCGCCTTCCCTGCTTCTTGAAGATAGTGTGTAATACCTTTCAATAATCTGATTCACCCTTTGCGATGACACCCCATGACCCATTTAGAAACGGCCCGCCAAACGCTGCTAACCCCTTTTAACCTTGATGATGCCAAGCTCGATCAAGTGTTTGGGCAGATGCTAACGCACGATATTGATTACGCTGATTTGTATTTCCAATACAGCCGCAGTGAGGCATGGAGCTTAGATGAAGGCATTGTGAAGTCAGGTAGCTTTAATATTGATACCGGGGTGGGGATTCGCGCTGTGTCGGGTGAAAAAACCGCCTTTGCCTATTCTGACGACATCAGCATGGCCGCCTTAGGCCAAGCTGCCACGGCGACACGAGCGATTGGCCGCCAAGGTGGGCAAAATACTGTGGCGCTGACACGCGATGTGGTGGGGCATGCCCTGTATCAGCCGGTTGACCCACTGGCAAGCCTTGATGAGCTGGCCAAAGTGGCTTTGCTAGAAAAAATTGAGCGTACCGCTCGCAGCTTAGATAAACGCGTAGTTCAAGTGATGGCAAGCCTAGCTTCTGAGTTTGAAGTGGTTTATGTGGCGCGCCACGATGGGCATCGCGCCGCCGATGTGCGCCCGATGTGCCGACTTTCTATTCAAGTGATTGTGGAAGAAAACGGCCTGCGTGAGCAGGGGAGTGCAGGCGGTGGTGGCCGTTTTGCTTATGGCTACTTTGATGACGCCATGGTGCTGGATTACGCCAAAAAAGCAGTAGATCAAGCGGTGCTGAATTTACACGCTCGTCCAGCACCAGCGGGTGAAATGACCGTGGTCTTGGGGTCTGGCTGGCCAGGCATTTTATTGCATGAAGCAATAGGCCATGGCTTAGAAGGTGACTTTAACCGCAAGGGCTCATCGGCTTTTAGTGGAAAGATAGGTCAGCAAGTTGCGGCTAAAGGTGTAACCGTGGTGGATGACGGCACGATCGCCGATCGCCGTGGCTCGCTCAATATTGATGACGAAGGAAACCCAACGCAGCGCACTGTATTGATTGAAGATGGCATTTTAAAAGGCTATTTGCAAGACAGCCTGAATGCCCGCCTGATGGATATGCCGCTAACGGGTAATGGCCGCCGTGAAAGCTTTGCTCACCTGCCCATGCCACGTATGACCAATACTCTGATGGAAGGCGGCAGCGTACCACCTGAAGAAATCATCGCCTCGATCAAGCGTGGCTTATATGCGGCAAACTTTGGTGGGGGGCAGGTAGATATTACCAGCGGCAAGTTTGTGTTCTCTGCGGCTGAAGCTTGGTGGGTAGAAGACGGCAAACTGATGTATCCAGTAAAAGGCGCAACGCTGATCGGCAATGGCCCCGATGTACTTACCCGCGTATCAATGATTGGTAACGATATGGCGCTAGACCCAGGCGTGGGCACCTGTGGCAAAGAAGGCCAAAGCGTGCCAGTTGGCGTGGGGCAGCCAACCTTGCGCATTGATGGCGGGCTGACCGTGGGCGGTACAGGCGGCTAATCATTTATAGGGTGGCGGATATGCCTTGCCCTTCTATTTTTTAAGGAAAAAAGATGGTGCATTTTCAGCAGATAGCGCTGAGCAATGGCTTGTTCTTAGGCCAAATTTTATTGGCATCGGCTAGGCTGAATGCGCAAAGCCTTACCATGGTGTTAAAGATTCGTGAGCAATTAGAAGTCTGGCGAAACGATGAAAAGATTGTGGCGCTATTAGTGCGCGGTGAGGGTGAGCGGGCTTTTTGCGCAGGGGGTGATATTCGGGCGCTTTACCATGCCATGAGTGACGCGGCATTTTTACACGAGGGGGATGATTTTTTCCGCCATGAGTACGATCTTTGCCGTGAGTTACATCGCTTTCCTAAGCCGGTTATGGCTTGGGGGAATGGCATTGTGATGGGTGGAGGTTGGGGTATTTTTGCGGCAGCCAGCCATCGTATCGTGACCGAATCTAGCGTTTTGGCCATGCCAGAAATCAGTATTGGTCTTTTTCCTGACGTGGGTGCCAGCTTTTGGCTACAGCAATTAGAAGGCAATATCGGCCGCCTACTTGCGCTAACCGGCAGCCGTTTAAATGCAGCAGATGCGTTGGCCTTTGGTGCGGCGGAATTTGCCCTGCCTGCAGATACTTTTGCTGCATTAATGGGGGTGCTGCAAGATCTACCATGGAGCGGGCAAGGCAAGCAGGACGCAGAGCTTGCCAGTGGCGCTTTATCGGCGCTTTCTGCCGCTTGGCCATGTGCTTTGCCGGCACCGGTATGGTTGCCACTGGCCGATGAGGTGGAGCGCATCTGTGCGGGGGATGATTTACTCACGATTTGTGAGTGTATTCAGTCTTATCAAGGCGATGCCCCTGCCTTACGCTTGGCCGCGGAGCTGCAAGCGGCAGGCTCGCCTACTTCTATTTTTCTGACGTGGGAAATGGCGTTGCGAGCGCAGGCTCTTTCTTACGATGAAGTGGTGGAAATGGAATGGTTAGGTGCAAGAAATTGTTTGCGCCACGGCGATTTTCATGAGGGTGTGCGTGCTAAACTGATCGACAGAGATGATCAGCCCAATTGGTCGCCTAAAAAATTATCCCAAGTTAAATTGGCCGAGATCGAAAGTTTCTTTGCAACGGCTTGAAACTTTTTTTAATCATACCAATCTATCTGACATACGCGGCTAGTCCGTGAGAATGGAGACACACGAGAATGGAACTAAATAGCTTAGCTTATGGCAGCTCAGCACTGTCAACGGAGCGTAATCGCGTATTACGTAACACTTATTTTATGCTGGCCCTGACTATGGTGCCTACTGCTATTGGCGCTTACTTAGGCGTTGCCATGCAGTTTCGCATGTCCCCGCTGATAGGCTTTGTTGTCTTTATGGCAGTCAGCTTTGGCTCGTTTTATGCGATTGAAAAAACTAAAGAAAGCGCTGCAGGTGTGTTTATTCTGCTGGGCTACACTGGGTTTATGGGCTTGTGGTTATCGCAAATGTTGCAAATGGCTTTGCGCTTTAGTAATGGCGCAGAAATGATTGGCCTAGCAGCAATTGGTACAGGGGCAATCTTCTTTACTTTGGCCACGATTGCTACCGTTACTAAGAAAGATTTTTCCTTTATGGGGAAATTCTTGATGATCGGTGTGGTTGTGATCATCTTGGCGGCTTTGGCTAATATATTTTTCCAAATCCCTGCGCTGTCGCTGACTATTTCAGCAGTAGCCGTGATGATTTTCTCTGGTTTTATTTTGTATGACGTGAGCCGCATTGTAAATGGTGGCGAAACTAATTATGTTAGCGCTACCTTGAGCCTTTATCTGAATGTCTACAATCTATTTACTAGCTTGTTACATTTAATTATGGCTTTTACTGGTAATAGTCGCGATTAATTCGCATGATCTGGTTTTATTGAAATTTAAGTTTTAAAAAATGCCGGAGCAGTTTTTGCTCCGGCATTTTTTTGTTATAAATCAGTGGTCTTTTATGCTCAGGGTTTTACCCTATGGGGAAATCAGCACAATGCACCCTATCCTCCACGCATGATTTCTTCCTTAATACGCCGAATTGGCCAACATTGGCTCTGGTGGCTGGCATATATAGCCATTATTTTGGTCTTGTTGGCATTGGCTAGTTTTGTCTGGCTAGATTACCGGCAAGCGCGCAATGCCCAAGATACCGTCTTGTCGCAGGATTTACTTTGGCAAGAACAAGGGCTGCGTTTACATTTGCAAACCAATCAGAATGCGATCGAAAACCTTGCCTATGGCATTGCCGCTAGTGCTTTGCATGAAGAAGATTTTCGGGCAAGGGCGGATAGCCTATTGCGCGCATCGCCAGAAATGCTTTCTGTTGATTATGTAAATTCAGCGGGTAATCGCGTTTGGGGATTGCCTGCGTATAGCTCACGTCCCCAAAGCTTAGTGCCGCTGAATGATCCTATTTTGCTTGAGGTGCTCGATGGCGCGGCTACTTTAGGTTATGTTTTATATTCAAATGTGATTATGGTGGGCGAGCCCAAAGTGGCTCAAATTGTGTTGGTGGTTCCTGCATTTCGTGGCACGGTTTATTTAGGCTCGGTTTTAGCCACGTATGCTTTACCGGCTATTTTGCAGCAGCGAGTGCCTTGGTGGATGGTGCAGCGCTACGATTTATCATTGCTCGATAGTAATGGTGCTGTGCTTGCTCCCCGTGATGCTCGTCTTAATATGGCAGGTGTTAGCCGTTCAGTTGGTTTCGAACCATTGGGGCATGGGCTTAAATTACGTGCCAGTGTGCGGCATGAAAAAACATCAATAACGCAGCTTTGGCTGCTCGGTGTGGTATTTGCTTTATTGGTGGCCTTGATATTGGCACTGCGCTTACTCAGAAAACGCATGCAGCAACGTCAACAAGCGGAAGATGCACTGCGTGATGAAATGCGCTTTCGTGCAGCCATGGAAGACTCTTTAACGACTGGTTTATTAGCGATTAATCCGGCTGGGCATTTAATTTATGCCAATTTGGCTTTTTGTAGCATGGTGGGGCGTAGCCAAATGGAATTACTTGGCAAGGCCTCGCCTATGCCATATTGGGCTCCAGAAGAGCTCAGCGTTTGTGCCAATGCATGGCAATCTTTGTTGTCTGGGGAGTGCCCAAGTAATGGTTTTGCGCTGCGCTTTATGCGCCGAGATGGCGAGCGTTTTGATGTGCGGTTGTATTCATCCCGTTTGGTAGATGGCCGAGGCGAGCATCGTGGTTGGATGGCTTCTTTATACGATGTAACGGACATCAAACGTGAGCGTGAGGCGCTCGCGGAGTCTCGCAAGCAGCTACTTACGGTACTGGAAGGCTTAGATGCTGCGGTGTCCGTATTTGATGTGAGTAGCGGCGTGGTGCGCTATCGTAATCGCCACCATAGCGATACATTCCCACTGTTTGCCGATGGTGATTGCTGTATGTGTCCGCTGCTGCCACGCGGGGTGTCAGAAGCCGAACGGCTTGACCCAGTGAGTGGCCGTTGGTTTTTAATTCAGCGTCGCCGTATCCAATGGGTAGATGGCCTTGGTGTGTGGCTAGAGATTGCGGCTGATATCACTGAAAGGCGGCAAGCAGCAGAAGAGGGCCGTAGCCGTGAAGAAAAATTACAACATACGGCAAGATTAGTCAGTATGGGGGAGCTTGCTTCTAGCCTTGCCCATGAGTTGAATCAACCTTTGGCCGCCATTGCGGGTTATGCTGCAGCAGGCGAAGAAATATTATCAAGGGATGAGAAAAATTCGGTGCGGCATATCTTGGCCAAAATGGGCGAGCAAGCACGTAGGGCAGGGCAAATTATCAGCGGGATTCGTAATTTCTCATCGCGCCGTGCTTCAAAAAGTGAGGTGTGCGATTTGATCGAGCTATTAGCCATACCATTGCAGCTACTCGAGCCTATGGCACGTAAATACCATAGTCGTATTCTGATCGATTTAGAAGACGACTTGCCCAAAGTAATGGGGGATGGTGTGATGCTGGAGCAGGTGCTGTTTAATTTATTAAAAAATGGCATGGAAGCGATGATTGATACCCCGATAGAGCAAAGGGAGATCAGAGTATCTACTGCGACCGGTAAAGATTGGTTAGAGGTCTGTGTGGCTGATCGTGGCTCAGGGGTTTCAGATCCTAGTAAGTTGTTTCAATCTTTTTACACCAGTAAACCCGAGGGGATGGGGATTGGTTTGAATATTTGCCGCTCGGTCATTGAGCAGCATCAAGGGCATTTAAAGATTCAAGCTAATCCTGGTGGTGGCAGTTGCTTTATTTTTCGCCTCCCTATTGTTTTGTCTTAATCACTGATTATATTTTTATATGTAGATTGAATAATGATGTGAGAAGTGATTACGCTTATTTCCTTGAGCTTTTGAATTATTAATATCTATTAAAGGTAATTGTATGCGACCTATTGCTGTAATTGATGATGACTCTGCTGTACGTGACGCGCTACAAATTTTATTTGAAGCTCATCAATGGCCGGTGTTTGGTTTTGAGTCTGCAGAGCACTTTCTAAATGAAGCCGATGCGGCAGATTATAGTTGCTTAATTATTGATGTCCGTATGACGGGCATGAGTGGTCTTGAGCTATATAGTGAGTTAAAAACATCCTTTTATTTGCCGCCAGTTATTTTCTTAACCGGTCACGCTGATGTGCCTATGGCCGTTGCTGCGGTAAAAGATGGAGTAATGGATTTCTTAGAAAAACCTTGCGATTATAGTTTGTTGGTTTCTAGAATCGAAGCTTGCTTAGCGAGGGATGAAGAAGCGCGCAGTGCTTGGAATGCTCGCCAATCCTTAGATGAGCGCTTAGAAAGCCTTACCCCGCGTGAGCGTGAGGTATTGCGTGAGCTATTAACTGGGCGGCTTAATAAGCAAATAGCTGATGAATTAGAAATCAGCATTAAAACGGTTGAGGTGCATCGTGCTCGTATCTATACCAAGCTAAAAGTTCGCTCAGCAGGGGGCTTAGCGGCCTCTTTAAAAGGCGTGCAAATTTCTGAGATTTAGGCCTAAGTCTGCGGTTCGTGTTGTTGCTTGTTTGCAGGGGGCAATAATACGAGCTGTTTTAAATGCTGCAGTTTAATCGGCTTTGCTTGGCTTAAACGAAGCCCAAATATATGGCTAGCGCCAAGCTAGCTATATTTATTCACCTTTAAAATAAACTAAATTCCTACCTTGATAGGGTGTTTGCCCTAGGTTTGTTGCCCGATCGTATTTCGCCTCATTTGAATTACTCTTGCCGTTGGCATAAAGTAAGTCCAGCGTACAGATACACTTAGGTGCGTATTCAACGAGAGGAAATCGATGATGAAAAAACTGAAAGTGAGTTTACTGGCTGCGAGTTTTTCAATTGCATTTTCTGTGCACGCTGCTGATGTAGAGGTATTACATTGGTGGACTTCTGGCGGAGAAGCTAAAGCCGCAGTCGAACTTAAAAAAATGCTTGAGGGCAAAGGGCACAAGTGGAAAGATTTTGCAGTAGCAGGTGGCGCAGGGGATAACGCCATGACGGCGCTTAAAACCCGCGTTGTATCTGGCCAGCCACCCGCTGCAGCACAAATCAAAGGCCCCTCTATTCAAGAGTGGGGTGATGAAGGCGTATTAGCATCCCTAGATGATGTCGCAAAAAAAGAAGGCTGGGATAAGCTTTTGCCTCCTGTTGTGGCAAATGTAATGAAATATAAAGGCAGCTATGTTGCCGCTCCAGTGAATGTGCATAGGGTAAATTGGCTGTGGGTGAATCCTGATTTACTCAAAAAAGCCAACGCCAAGGTGCCAACAACTTGGGATGAGTTTTTTAAAGCCGCCGATGCTTTGCAAAAAGCAGGTATCCAGCCCTTGGCCTATGGTGGGCAGCCTTGGCAAGACGCTACTGTGTTTGAAGCCGTTGCACTGGGTGTGGGGGGCAGTGATTTCTACAAAAAAGCCTTTATTCAACTCGACCCCGCCACGCTACAAAGCGCTAATATGATTAAGGTGCTTACGACCTACAAAAAACTCAAGCCTTATACAGATAAAAATGCCCCTGGCCGCGAATGGAATCTAGCCACTTCGATGGTGATTAATGGCAAGGCTGCTATGCAAATTATGGGCGACTGGGCTAAGGGTGAATTTTTAGCCGCGGGTAAAGTGCCAGGTAAAGACTTTCTCTGTGTAGCCGCCCCAGGTTCGGCTGCAGCGTACACTTTTAATATCGATAGCTTTGCGATGTTTAAACTGCCGAATAAAGACGCTGAAAAAGGGCAGAAAGATTTGGCGGTCACATTGATGAGTCCAGAGTTTCAAGAAGTATTTAACTTGAATAAAGGCTCGATCCCCGTGCGCCAAGGCATGAATATGAGCAAATTTGATGATTGCGGCAAAAAATCGGCTGAAGACTTTAAAGCAACATCTGCTAAAGGATCTTTACTGCCGTCTTGGGCGCACGGTATGGCGATGCATTCCGCCACCCAGGGCGCGGTAGCGGATGTGATTTCGCAATTTTGGAATAATGATTCAATGACTGCTCAGCAAGCTAGCGTTAAATTAGCGGCGGCTGCAAAAACAAAATAAGTCAGTACGGCCAAGGGGCAGCAAGGCTGCCTCTTACTGAATCATTCGCTGCCGGAGAAACCCATGTCTATATCAGCTCAAGAGGCGCATTACGGCTTCACAGAGCACTGGCTGCCGCGCCTCGTTTTAGCGCCATCTTTTCTATTAACGCTGATATTTTTATATGGCTTTATTGTTTGGAATGGCTATTTATCTTTTACTACCTCGCGCTTAATGCCTAATTTAACTTGGGCAGGGTTAGCGCAATATCAAATATTGTTTGAGAATGAGCGTTGGTGGGTTGCAGTAAAAAATCTATTTATTTTTGCGAGTTTATTTATTGGTAGTGGTATGGCAATTGGGATTGGTTTGGCTATTTTTCTAGATCAAAAAATACGGGGGGAAGGCGCATTGCGTACTATATATTTGTACCCAATGGCTTTATCTTTTGTGGTGACGGGCACCGCTTGGAAATGGATGTTAAATCCTGGTTTGGGTTTGGAAAAGCTCATGCACGATTGGGGATTTACTCATTTTACCTTTGATTGGTTAGTCAATTCAGATATGTCAATTTATACCGTGGTAATTGCCGGTGTATGGCAATCTTCAGGTTTTGTAATGGCATTGTTTTTAGCGGGTTTGCGCGGGGTTGATGATTCAATTTTAAAAGCAGCCCAAATTGATGGGGCATCTTTACCCAGAATCTATTGGAAAATAATCCTTCCAGCTTTAAGACCGGTATTTTTTTCTACCCTAATGATTTTATCGCATATCGCAATTAAGAGCTTTGATTTAGTCATGGCTTTAACTGGTGGTGGGCCTGGATTTTCATCCGATGTGCCCGCCACCTTTATGTATGCCATGGCATTTACCCGTGGGCAAATGGGCGTAGGCGCGGCCAGCTCCATGATGATGCTGGCCACGGTGGCCGCTTTAGTGGTGCCTTATCTTTATTCCGAATTGCGAGGTAAAAAGAATGGCTAATACACTGGGCCGAATCCTGCTTTATACCGTGCTGTGTCTTGCTGCTTTTTATTATCTATTGCCGCTTTATGTGATGTTTATTACCTCAGTGAAAGGGCTAGAAGAAATCAGAAGCGGTAATTTACTTTCTTTTCCTACGGACATTTCTTTTGCTGCTTGGGGTAAAGCTTGGTCATCTGCTTGTACGGGGGTAGAGTGCCGCGGTTTATCTTCTTATTTTTTTAATTCAGTACGAATGGTGATTCCTGGTGTATTAATCTCTACTGCGTTAGGTGCAATTAATGGCTATGTATTAGCAAAATGGCGCTTTAAAGGTTCTGAAATTATATTTGCCATGATTTTATTTGGTGTATTTATGCCGTTTCAAGTATTGCTGCTGCCTATGGCGCAGACCTTAGGTTGGATGGGTATTGCCAGCTCTACAACAGGGCTGGTGTTTGTGCATGTGGTCTGTGGATTAGCCTCAACTACTTTATTTTTCAGAAATTACTATGTGGGTATTCCGGATGAGCTGATTAAAGCTGCACGGTTAGATGGTGCGGGGTTTTGGCGAATTTTCTTTAAAATCATTTTGCCTATGTCGACACCCATTATTATGGTGACGCTTATTTGGCAATTTACCAATATCTGGAATGATTTTTTATTTGGTGTGGTTTTTTCGGCAGGGGATAGCCAGCCGATTACCGTGGGTTTAAATAATCTGGCGAATACTTCTACCTCAGTTAAAGAATATAACGTAGATATGGCCGCCGCCATTATTGCCGCCTTGCCCACTATTTTGGTGTATGTGTTTGCAGGTAAATACTTTGTGCGTGGTTTAACTGCTGGTGCGGTAAAAGGTTAATATTTCTAATCATGTAAGGTGGGCGGGGTTTATTTGCCCACGAGGCACAGCACTAATACCAGAAGGATTTAATAATGGGCGCACTGGCAATTAAAAATATCATCAAAAGTTTTGGTGATACTGATATTTTAAAAGGCATTGATATTTCCATTGAAGCGGGCGAATTCCTAATTTTAGTAGGGCCTTCTGGCTGTGGTAAATCCACGCTGATGAATATCATTGCGGGTTTAGACGCGCCAACGAGTGGCGAAATTTATATTGCTGGGCGAAAAGTGAATAATGTGCCACCAAAAGATCGGGATATTGCAATGGTGTTTCAAAGCTATGCGCTTTATCCCACCATGAGCGTGCGGCAGAATATTGCATTTGGTTTAGAAACGCGTGGTGTGCCTAAAGCAGAGCAGGATGAGATTATTGAGCGTGTATCTAAAATGCTGCAAATTACTCCGCTGTTACAGCGTAAACCGGCTGAATTGTCTGGGGGGCAGCGGCAGCGGGTGGCAATGGGGCGCGCTTTGGCTAGAAATCCAACTTTATTTTTATTTGACGAGCCGCTTTCTAATTTAGACGCTAAATTGCGGGTGGAAATGCGCACAGAAATTAAGCAATTACATCAGCGCTTAAAAACTACCATTGTTTATGTAACGCATGATCAAATAGAGGCGATGACGCTAGGCGATAAAATAGCGGTGATGAAAGACGGGGTAATTCAACAGTTTGGTAGCCCACAAGATATTTACGAAAAGCCTACAAATTTATTTGTGGCAGGTTTTATTGGCTCACCCTCAATGAATTTTATTCCCTGCCATTTGGCCGAGCAAGACGGTGTAATTGGGGTGAGTTTGCAATCGGAAAGTGATATTCAATTTTTAGCTGTTAAACAAAGTGCAGAATTGAAAAATAGAGTGGGACAAAAGATATTATTGGGAATTCGGCCCGAGCAATTGGATGTGGCGGGAAGCGATGCTCATGGTTTGGGCTGTCTGGTGCAATTAACCGAGCCAACTGGGCCGGATACCATGATCTTTACTGAAATAAATCACAGCCCCGTTGTGGCACGTGTCCATCCTAGAGCCGTTAAACGGCCGGGTGAGACGCTGCGTTTATCCTTGGATATGAGTAAGGCGGTGATTTTTGATTCAGAAAGTGGATTAAGAATTGAGTAGGCTCGTAATTATTAGCCCATTACAGCGAGCCCACTTATCGTAAGATGGTGGGCTTGTTTTTGGGTGTTTATTTATGAATGCATATTTATTATTAGTGTTGGCGATTGTGGCGGAGGTGGTGGCTACTTCGGCTTTAAAGGCGACCGAGGGTTTTAGTCGTTTGATGCCTAGTTTGGTGGTGGTGATTGGCTATGGTGTGGCGTTTTGGTTGCTGTCTATGGTGCTAAAAAGCGTGCCCGTGGGGATGGCTTATGCCATTTGGTCGGGGATGGGGATTGTGCTGGTGACGGTGGCTGCAGTGTTGCTTTATGGGCAAAAGCCAGACTGGCCCGCGATTATTGGCTTAAGTTTGATCGTGAGCGGCGTGGTGGTGCTACAGCTGTTTTCTAAAATGTCGACGCACTAGTAAGAGCTTAAACGCTGCGCCGCTCCAGCATAGCTTGGGCTAGAGTACCGGCATCAACGTGTTCTAGCTCGCCGCCAACGGGCATGCCGCGAGCAATACGGCTCACCTTTAGCCCGCGCGCTCGCAGCATTTCGGCTAAATAGTGGGCGGTGGCTTCGCCTTCGGTAGTAAAGTTGGTGGCTAAAATAACTTCTTCCACAATGCCATCGCTGGCACGCTCCAGTAGCCTTTGCAGGGCGATATCGCCAGGGCCAATCCCATCTAGCGGGCTAAGTCTACCCATTAAGACGAAATAGCGGCCATGATAAGCCAGTGATTGCTCCAGCATCATCAGATCAGTTGGCATTTCGACGACGCAGAGTAGATTTTGCTGGCGCTTGTCATCGCTACATACATCGCACAGATCCACTTCGGCAAAGGTATTGCACAGGCTGCAATGCTTGAGCTTGCCCAAGGCGTTATTTAGCGCCGTGGCTAAGTTTGCTGCGCCTTTTTGATCGCGCTGCATTAAATAAAAAGCCATTCTTTGCGCGGATTTAGGGCCAATGCCAGGAAGTGTTTTTAATGCAGAGATCAGTGCATGCAGGGATGGAGGCGTGGACATATACTTCTTTATGTATAAAAAAACGGTGATGAATGCCCTAAAAATTTTGCTTAAGGATCATGCTATAGCTGAATGTGGAAAGGTGCTAAACCTTGAGCCACAGAGTAAAAGGGGAGCACCGAGTTTCCCAGAGAAGACGTGCTGACATGGTTTTCTCTGTGTGACCGTGTGCCCTTTGTGTACGCTATGGTTTAAGATTTAGCACCAAAGCCAGATTAAAATGGCATTTTAAAGCCTGGTGGTAGTTGCATGCCGGCGGTGAAGCCAGCCATTTTTGCTGCGGATGTTGTTTCTGCCTTACGAACTGCATCGTTAAAGGCCGCTGCGATCAGGTCTTCTAGCATGTCTTTATCATCGCTAAGTAGGCTGTCGTCTAGGCTGACGCGTTTTACCACGTTGGCACAAGTCATCACCACTTTAACCATGCCTGCACCGGCTTGGCCTTCTACTTCTACGGTTGCCAATTCGTTCTTGGCTTTTTCCATGTTTTCTTGCATTTGTTGGGCTTGTTTCATCAGATTACCCATGCCGGCTTTACCAAACATCGTCGTTGCTCCTTAGTTAAACTGTTTACATTGGTTTCATAAAATGTAGGGCGGGTAAAACGCTTATCTTGCTCATATTGCCGCGTGGACAAGTACCCTCACTACAAAATCTTTACAACTTATGCTGCTAATCGCTTTATAAAGGCTTGATAGAGTCCGGAATAACCGTCGCTCCAAAATCACGCACCACAGATTGTACAAAGGGATCGTTTTGAATGGATTGGGTTGCGCTTGCAAGGCGTGCCATCTTTTCTCTTAATGCGATGGCAGCGGGGGTGTCGCCACTGGCCGAGCCGAGGGTGATGGTCAGTAAAATATCTTTACCAAAGTGATTACTGAGCGCTTCACGTAGTTTTTCTTGATAGGCACGGCTTGCAACGGCGGTGTGTTCTTCACCCACTAATAGCTCGATCGAGCTATCGGTATAGCCAATTAACTCGGCGTTTTGCGCCAGCATGCCTGCGGCGCCCAACTTAAGCTGCAAGATGAGTGCCCGCCAGTCGCCTTTAAATGGGCCAGCTTGAGCTGCGGGAGCTAGCGTGGCGTGTTCTTCATCATGCCAAGGTGGCGCATCGTAATGCGGCTCATCGCTAATTGGTGGGCGTGGCGCCGCCTGCTGCGGCGCTGGCGAAGTTGGACTTGAGCGCGGAGCTGGGGCCGCCTGTTCAGCTTTGGCCGTAGATAGACGATGAGGTGCGGCAGGCGCTGTTTGGATCGATGCCACAGGAGATACTTGATGAGGCAATGCGGCCGACGGCTGATTATCTATCGTTGGCAATGTTTTATTTGTTGCCGCAGGGTAAATTTGATTCGACGCCGCTGGCGCGAAGGCTAGCATGCGCAGTAGCGTCATGCTAAAACCTGCGTATTCATCTGGCGCGAGCGGCAAATCACGTCGGCCATGCAGGGCGATTTGATAATAGAGCTGTGCGTCTTCGGGGCTCATGGCAAGGGCTAGCGCGGCAATTTGCTCACGCTGGGGCAAATCGTCTGCCAGTGCTTTGGGTACGGCTTGGGCGACGGCAACTTGATGCAGCAAATGGGCTAGTTCGTGCAGCGCGGATTCATAGGATAAGCCTCGGCCAGCAATGGCATCGGCGCTGGCTAAAACGGCGGTGCCATCTCCTGCGATAAGCGCTTCTAAAATTTCAAATAAATAACTTTGGTCTACCGCGCCCAGCATGGCGCGCACGGCTAATTCGCCTACATCGCCGCCACCGAAGGCAATCGCCTGATCTAATAGGCTGAGCGCATCTCGCATCGAGCCATTGGCCGCATGGCCTATAATATTGAGCGCACCCTGCTCAAACGGGATGTTTTCTGCTTGTAATACTTGCTGTAGATGGCCGGAAACTTGCTGTGGCGTCATTTGGCGCAGGGAGAATTGCAAGCAGCGGCTCAATACCGTGATCGGAACTTTTTGCGGATCCGTGGTGGCTAAAATAAATTTAACGTGGGCAGGTGGCTCTTCCAGCGTTTTAAGCATGGCGTTAAAGGCATTTTTTGACAGCATGTGTACTTCGTCGATGATGTACACTTTGAACCGCCCGGCCGTCGGCGAATACTGCGCGTTGTCGAGCACTTCGCGAATATTGTCGATGCCGGTGTTCGATGCCGCATCGATCTCAAGTAGATCAACAAAGCGCCCTGCATCGATTTGCGTACACGCCGAGCACACACCGCAGGGCGTGGCCGTGATGCCGGTTTCGCAGTTCAGCGCTTTCGCCATAATCCGTGCAATGGTGGTTTTACCCACGCCGCGTGTGCCGGTTAAGAGATAGGCGTGATGTAATCGATCATTTTCGAAGGCATTTGCCAACGCTTTGATCACGTGTTCTTGCCCAACCAGTTGGGAGAATGATTTGGGCCGCCATTTGCGTGCCAGTACTTGATAAGCCATAGATGAATTCTACCATGATGCAGCCACTTGATAATCAGCTTACCTTTCCCGAAGGTGATCCCGAGCCACTAGCGCCGATTGAGCCAGAGTTTGAATCCTGCTGTGGAAGCGGCTGTGGGGATAGCTGTGTCTTTGATATTTATTATGTTTTACGCGCTCAATACCTTGTTGATTATGCCGCTTGGCAAGCGCGTCAGGCCGCTCACAAAGAGGGATCTTCTTGAAAAATACCCAAATAAGCTTAAAAAAATTATTATTATTTTGTGTACTAAGCATGGGCCAAGCCCATGCTGCGGAGCTGCCTGCTGAAATTTTAAGCGCTCTTAAGGCGGCTAAGTTGCCTGCTGATTCTTTAAGCTTGGCGATTGTACCGCTGCAATCGTCTTTACCGGCACTCTATTATCAGGGTGATAAGCCTGCCAGCCCAGCATCAACCATGAAATTAGTAACAAGCTACGCCGGATTGTCGCTTTTAGGCCCAGCTTATCAGTGGAACACGGAAATCTATTCAAACGCCAAGCCTGTAAATGGCATTTTAAATGGCGATCTTTACATAAAAGGTTACGGTGATCCAAAACTGAATCTAGAACGGTTTTGGCTAATGCTACGCGATTTAAAAACCGCAGGTGTCAGAGAGGTCAGGGGCGATTTAGTTCTAGATCGTAGTTATTTTAGCCAAGGCGCGGATTCAACAACTTATGACGATGATGGCGAAGAGCCATATCGGCCTTTTTTAGTCACTCCTGATAGCTTGCTTAGTAATTTAAAAAGTGTGCGCCTGTCATTACGTAGTGAGGCCAGCGGGGTTGTTGCCTCGCTAGAGCCAAATTTGGCCGCTGTGCAATTAGATAACCGTTTGAATATTGGCCCAGCGGCTAATTGCGCCACATTCAAAAATAAACTCCAGCTTAATGTAGATAACCAAGGCAGTAGCGCCAAAATTAGCTTAAGTGGCAGTGTCCCTCTGGGTTGCAACACTGAGCGCTATTTGGCGCTGCTTGACCACCCCAGCTATACAGCTAGCTTATTTCGCAGCTTATGGGCGGAGCAGGGCGGGGTGATTACGGGTGTGAATCGCGCTGGCGTAGTGCCAAGCGACGCACAACTCTTATTAACGAATCGCTCACCAGATTTAGCCAGTGTGATTCGCGATATTAATAAATTTAGCAATAACACCATGGCGAGGCAGCTTTATTTGAGTTTGGGTGCTAACGAGCAGGGGAAGGATTCTTCCGCCAAATCCTTTGCTGCGGTGAGCCGCTGGCTAAGCAGCCGAGGCAAGAGATTTGACGAGCTAAAGATAGAAAACGGCTCGGGGTTATCTAGGCAGGAGCAAATCAGCGCACGGCATATGGCAGATTTACTGATTGATGCTTGGCAAGGGCCTTACGCCGCTGAGTTTGTTTCGTCCATGCCGCTGGTGGCGTTAGATGGCACGATGAAAAAACGTCTCGCGAGTATGGCCGGTGAGGCGCATATAAAGACGGGTACTTTGCGCGATGTTCGCGCTGCAGCAGGTTTTGTAAGGGACAGCAACGGCCAAACTTCGGTGGTGGTGGCGTTTCTTAATCACCCACAAGCGGCAGCCGGCCTGCCGGTGATCGATGCGGTGCTGCGCTTTGCGCATCTTAGGGTGCATGAAAATAAGCATTAAATGTTAGCCATAATGATGCGGAGATCAGCGCAATAGTCGTCAGCGCTGCTTATCGCATCCTATTTGCATTAATGTGTTTTTTATTCAGCAATCATTTACAGGCAAGTGCCGTCATCTTGTTACAATCCTGTCTTTGCTTTTTGGTCTCCATTTATGTCACTTGATGCAGTTTTTGCCGACGACGGCCCCTTTGCCGATGCGTTTCCCGGCTATAAATTGCGCACACAGCAATTAGAAATGGCGCAGGCCGTTGAAACTGCCATCAAGAACCAAGGCCAGTTGATTGCTGAGGCCGGTACTGGCACGGGTAAAACCTTTGCTTATTTAGTGCCTGCGCTGCTGTCCGGCGGTAAGGTGATCGTGTCGACGGGGACTAAAACGCTGCAAGATCAGTTGTTTGTCCGCGATATTCCAACGGTGCGCAAAGTGCTGCAGGTTCCGGTTACGATTGCCTTGTTAAAGGGGCGCTCGAACTATGTTTGCCATTATCATTTGGCGCGCACTGAGCAAGAAGGGCGCTTTATGCGCAAAGAAGATATTGCCGATTTAGTGAAAGTGCAGCGTTATATCAAGACGGCGATTTCTGGCGATAAAGCCGCTTGTCCAGGGGTGGCAGAAAATGCGCCGATTTGGGGGCATGTTACCTCTACTCGGGATAATTGCTTAGGCCAAGAGTGCCCAAGCCATAAAGATTGCTTTGTACTAAAAGCGCGTAAAGACGCACAAGAAGCGGATGTGGTAGTGGTGAACCATCATCTGTTTTTTGCCGATGTATGGTTAAAAGATGAAGGCGCGGGTGAGTTGCTCCCCGCCTGTAATACTGTGATTTTTGATGAGGCCCATCAGCTACCAGAAGTCGCCAGTCTCTTCTTTGGTGAAACGCTGACCTCTGGGCAATTGGTTGATTTAGCAAGGGATTCGCGGGCTGAAGCGCTGGTGGCGGCTAAAGATTTTATCTTGCTACCTGCTGCGGCAGAGGCTTTAGAAAAAGCAGTTAAAGATTTGCGCTTGGTGTTTAAGTCCGATGCAACGCGTGCTCCACTGCATCAATTGCAGCAGCAAAACCCAGAATTTATGCCTGCTTTAGAGTTCGTGGCTGAAAAGTTGTCCATGCTCTGTGATTTGCTTGGCAAGCAATCTGAGCGGGCGGAAGGGCTAGAAAATTGCCAGATTAGAGCGTTAGAAAGCGTGGCGATTCTTAAGCGCTGGATGGGGGGCGACGATGAAGAAAGTGTGCATTGGGTGGATGTTTTGCAGCATGGCTTGATCTTGCACGCTACCCCTTTAAATATCGCCCAGTTGTTCCAAAAGCAACTTAAATCGCATCCGCGTGCGTGGGTATTTGCCTCGGCTACCTTGGCGGTCAATGGGCATTTTAACCATTTTAAGCATGAGTTGGGGCTATGGGATGCGGTTGAAGCCACTTGGGAAAGTCCTTTTGATTACAAGCAGCAAGCCGTACTCTATGTACCGCAAGATATGCCCGAGCCCAATGCGCCAGACTTTACTAAGCAAGTAATGGAAAAAGCCTGGCCGCTGTTGCTGACCACCCAAGGCCATGCTTTTTTGTTGTTTACTAGCTTACGTGCCATGCGTGAGGCGCATGAAATTGTGCAAGAAAAGCTGAAGGCTGCGGGATTGGATTGGCCGGTATTTCTGCAGGGCCAAGGGTCACGCACTGAGCTCCTAGATAAGTTTCGCCTAGCACCTAACGCTATTTTGGTGGCGAGCCAAACGTTTTGGGAAGGGATCGACGTAAAAGGCGAGCAGCTTTCCTTGGTCGTGATTGATAAGCTACCCTTTAGCCCGCCGGATGATCCGGTGCTGTCTGCGCGGATTGAGCAAATTAATAAATCTGGCCGCAGTGCGTTTATGGATTATCAAGTGCCGCATGCGGCTATTACTCTAAAGCAGGGGGCTGGGCGTTTGATCAGGGATGAAACCGATATTGGCATTTTGATGATTGCGGATAAGCGCTTAGTTGAAAAGCAATACGGAAAAATGATTTGGAAAAGCTTGCCGCCGATGTTTAGATCAAGAGAACTTGCTACCGTACAACGATTCTTTGAAGTAAAACGCCAAAATGGTAGTCAAGAAGGCGCAGCAGAGCTGTGTAGCCCAGAAAAATCTGCCTCGGGTGCATAGTGCACCTGAGCGAGTCACGGTATAACAACTTTTGAGGTAAGGCGCCAGTATGGCCGTAAAGAAGAAACCACAGAATAAGGGCGGATTTTTCCGCATGCTTGCCCGCTTCATACTGCTTTTATTTGGCTTAGCTTGTGCCTTAGGCTTTTGGCTGTATCAATACGCCAGCACACCTCTATTGCAAAACACCCCGCAAGATTTTGTGGTTGAATCAGGTGGCGTTAAAAAAGTAGCAGACCAGTTAGTCAAACAAGGCGTGATTGATCAGGCTTTGCCATTTTTAGTATTGGCAAGAATCAGCGGCGAAGACAAACAGCTAAAAGCGGGTAGTTATAACCTAACTGCTGCTGTTAGCCCATGGCAGTTATTAGAAAAGCTGAGTAATGGTGATACGACCACGCTGACGTTTACCTTGATTGAAGGTGCAAATTGGCGAGAGCTGCGCAAGTCACTGAATAGTAATCCGCATCTGCGCCATGACACGGCCTTAATGAGCGATGCTGAGTTGCTGGCGGAGCTGGGAGTGAGCGCCATTAGCCCAGAAGGCTTGTTTTTTCCTGACACTTATCATGTGGATAAGGGAAGTTCAGATTTAAAGCTGCTGGCAAGATCTAACCAGCGTATGCAAGCAAAATTAGATAAGGCATGGGCAGGGCGCTCCGCCAATGTGCAGCTTAAAACACCCTATGAAGCGTTGATTTTGGCTTCTTTAGTTGAAAAAGAAACTGGCCACGCTAAAGATCGTGCGTTGGTGGCGGGTGTATTTGTAAATCGCTTACGCATTGGCATGCGCTTGCAAACTGATCCGGCGGTGATCTATGGGGTGGGGGATTCACTAGATGGGCGCTTGCGCAAAGTCGATTTACTTACGGATACTCCATACAACACTTATACCCGCAGTGGCTTACCACCCACCCCGATTGCTATGGTCGGGGATGCTGCGCTTAAAGCAGCACTTAATCCTGCACCCACCACGGCCTTATATTTTGTGGCAAAAGGAGATGGTAGTTCGGTGTTTTCTAATACTTTAGATGAGCACAATAGTGCGGTGCGTAAGTACATATTAAATAGGTAGGTAATGCCATGTTGCTTGGCGATCGTTTTGATGCCTGCTTCGCCAGTTAAATATTGCTGAACGACAGAAAGCTTGCATTGCGCTGTGTACTTAGATATAAAAACACCCCAAAAATATGGACAGGAGTCCCACTTTTTGGGGTGGACTTCAGTAAGGGCTACGCCCGTCGCCGAAAATAACACAGCGTCCCTGCCGATTGATGATGAGGCCCGTAGCTGTGAAGAACGCATTGCAGAAAAAAAACGCCTCTGTTTAGAGGTTGGATAATTAAACGATGGAAAGCTTCTTTGGCACGTTGAAGCCCCAGCGTTCATCTATCTGAAAAAATCCACTCGTCTTGAGTAACTGGAGCAAAGCTTCATGGATTACATCCATTATTATAGCCACGACCGAATCAAGCTGAAGTTAAAAGGGCTGAGTCCTGTGAAATACAGAACCCAGCCCTTGAGTACCTAGCTTTTATACTGCCCAACTAATTGGGCTCAGTTCATTGCTATACGGCCTTTTGACTGACTTGCTTTGAGTTCGAAGCTTAGAACTTACCAACTAGACCCAGTGCGAACTGGTTCATGCCGTTACCCTTATCTAGACCGAAGCCTGAAACAGAGGTGAAGTTAGCATTCGTTTGGTTGTGCATCTTAGTGAATGAAGCAACAGCTTGTACGTATTTGTGAAGTGTGTACGCAACAGCAATACTTGCTTGCTGACCACCCGTGTCAACCAGAGTCGTACCATCAACATCATTTGCTTTTGCGTACTGGACTTGTACTTCTAGGGCATCTTTCTTATAGCCAGCGATCAAGCCAAATACATTTTGGTATTGATCGAAGTTGCCTTTAGCAAGGCCACTTAGGCTAGATGTTGTGCGTTCAAACACAGCACCTGCGCTAAAGTCCATATAGTTCACTTGGCCACCTAATTGGTAAGCTTCAAGTTTTTGTGAACCCGTCAGGTTTTTAGCACTTGCACCGCTGCTGCCGTCCAGTTTCCAAGCGGCATTGCTAATAGTGGTGTAACCAAAGCCAACATTAAACATGCTGTGCTTATAAGCAATACCAACAGCAGTTTGCCCCATGAGGTCAGTAGCCACTGTGTTGCTTGGAACACCAGCGGAACCCGCTGAGATTGAGTTGGTTGAATCTTTACCGAAGTTGTAGCTTAAATTACCGCTGAAACCATCCCAATCTGGCGACTCGTAAGTAATAATATCACCTTGACGGCCACCAAGGCGGTTCAAGATTTGTTTGGAGCCGTAAGTTGATGAAGCATCGTTCAGGTTGCCGTAAAGCGTAGGGACGATTTGCTTTAGGGAAAGCTTGTAAGCATTCTCGTAACGGCCGAAACGTAATGTACCTACTTGCTTGCTACCCACACCCACGAATGTATTGCGGCTACCAATTTCAGCCTTGTCATCAGTATTGTCGCCGTTGTTGCCAAGGTAGAAGCGGCTTTCAACTTGAGCAAGTGCGAAGTAGTCATTGCCCAGATCGTATTTTGCTTTGAAACCCAGCTTGGATGTTTGGTCCATCAGGCGGGTTTGGCTATCTTTTGTGCTAACTAGCGGTTTGCCAGTGTTGTTTTCAACTGAGATTATTTCAACAGCAGTTGCGGCTGTGCCGTAAATGCTAAATGGGCCGAGCTCTACATCTGCAAAGGCTACAGGTGCGGTAAATGCGGCAGCAACGGCTAGGGCGATAATCTTTTTCATAATCTGTACTACTCCCAAATAAACAAGTGATAGAAATGGCTTAGCCATTCCTGCATTTACAAAGATCACGGCACGTTTGTTATAAAAAGCCATTTTTTATTCTTTGGCGGCATTATGGCATTAGTTTGTCTGTCTTATGTACTAAGCTCTTTTAAAGGCTGGCCATAAAAAAGAAAATGCTCATGAATGACAAATGCACGCATTTAGAAAGCAGATGTACGTTTGGAGTAACAAACTGCTTTCGAATAATGCCAAGTTTAGGGGAGATTTATTAAAAACATATGACAAAAATATAAGTTTAAGCCCTTATGAAGTCTTTGTAAGCAGGGCCAAACGTAGTATCTATGCAGCTTCCAGGAGATTCGGCGCGCATAAAGGTTTCGCCGACCAAAAAGTTGTTTACCTGATTTTGTTGCATAAGAGCAACATCATTAGGGGTGACAATTCCGCTTTCAGTAATAACAATTCGGTGGCTGTCGATCAAAGGCAGTAGCCTTAGGGTGTTTTGTAAGGACACTTCAAAGCTACGCAGGTCACGGTTGTTAATGCCTAAAAGAGGTGTTTTAAGCTGTTGTGCAAGCTCTAGTTCAACTTCGTTATGCACTTCGACCAGCACAGCCATGCCTAAACTGATTGCAATTGCTTCAAAGTCTTTCAGTTGAGAGAGGCTTAGCTCTGCGGCAATCAGCAAAATACAATCGGCGCTCCATGCCCGCGCTTCAAAGAGCTGGTATTCATCGACCATAAAATCTTTGCGCAGTACGGGTAGGATGCAGGCAGCACGGGCGGCTTTCAGGTAGTCCAGATGGCCTTGAAAGTAAGGCTCATCGGTTAGCACCGAGAGGCAGGCTGCGCCATGTGCTGCGTAATCTTGTGCATGCACCGCTGGCTGAAAATCAACGCGAATCACGCCTTTGGATGGGCTGGCTTTTTTGATTTCCGCAATAATACCTGGGTGGCCTAATGCGTTTTTACTTCGTAAGGCTGCGGTAAAGTCACGTAGATCTGTATTATCCTCTGCTTGTTTACGGATTTCATTAAGCGGCAATATTTTGCAGGCCGCCGCTACTTCTTGGTGTTTGGTGGCCCAGATTTTTTTTAAGATGTCGGACATGATTGGCTCTTTATTAGGCATGTAAGGGGCGTGATTTGCGATGCATGGGGGTAAGTGCCTAGGGACGCTGTAAGTAGCGCCCCTAGGTCTTTATAAAGCGTGGCTAAATTGCACTAATGCATCAAGCTTGGCGCGCGCGCTGCCATTTGCAAGCATTTGCCCTGCCAAATGAATGCCGCTTGCCAGTGTATTGGCTTTGCCTGCGGCGTAAATAGCGGCCCCTGCATTCAGCTGAACAATGTCGCGGCAGGGGCTGGCAACGTTGGCGAGCACTTGTTCAATAATGAGCTTGGATTGCTGGGCGTTATCAGCATGTAAGCTTTTAATATCGGCCAAGGCAAAGCCATAGTCACGCGGGTCTAGTGTGTATTCATGGATTTGACCCTCTTTTAGCTCTGCCACTAGAGTTGGCCCAGAGATGGAAACCTCATCCATGCCATCTTTGCCGTGCACAACCAATACATGCTTACTGCCTAATTGCTGTAGAACGCGGGCTTGAATGCCGACTAGGTCAGGGTGAAAAACACCCATGAGCTGGTTTTCTGCACCGGCTGGGTTGGTCAGTGGGCCAAGGATATTAAAAATGGTACGTACCCCTAGCTCACGGCGAATCGGGGCGACGTATTTCATGGCGCTATGATGATTGGGGGCAAACATAAAGCCCAAGCCAATTTCATCAATAGCGCGTCCAACTTGCTCGGCATTGAGATTTAAATTAATGCCAAAAGCCTCTAATACATCGGCAGAACCCGAGCTTGACGACACCGAACGCCCGCCGTGTTTAGCGACTTTTGCCCCTGCTGCTGCAACCACAAAGGCGGCGCAGGTAGAGATATTAAAAGTGTGTGCACCATCGCCGCCGGTGCCACAAGTATCAATTAAATGGCTGCGATCTTGCACGGCAACATGGGTGGATAGCTCGCGCATTACGGTGGCTGAAGCGGCGATTTCGGAAACGCTTTCTACTTTGGTGCGCAGGCCAATTAATAGGGCCGTGGTTTGTACGGGGGTCATCTCGCCCGTCATGATTTGCCGCATCAGATATAGCATTTCGTCATAAAACAATTCGTTGTTATCGATTAGGCGATTAAGTGCGGCTTGAATGGTAATCATAAAAGTATCCTTGGATAGCCAGAAGGTGGCTTATTGCACGTAAAAGCGCCACAACTCGTCTGCGCGGGCGCGATCTAGATCAATTCGGCAAGCACGCTCAGCCACCCCCGCCCCGCTGCCGCCAGCAAAACTTTTGCCTACCCATGCGCACTGGGCGTGTTGGTAGCTTTGATAAGCTTTGCTGGCTTGATTAAATGCGGGCAAAGCTGCAGGGTGGCCAGTAATGCGGTCAAGGTTTTTCATCATGACGCGGGCTGCTGATTCCGCATTTTTACGGTCTTGCTCGGCCTGTGGTGCAAGTTTGGCCAAGCAGTCTTTAAGCGCAATTTGATTACTAGCCTGACATTCAACTTGCGCAGGAGGAGACGTCTCCGCTTGCACGCTTAGCGTGGTAATGGCGAAAAAAAGGGAAAAAATAATGCGCATGCTTATCCTTTATTGTGTTGGATGTGACTTGGCGAGTGAAAAACGTAGCTCACAAAAATCACAACAAACACGAATAATCCTCGCAAAATTGCGATCCAATTCAATTGCTTATGGAACTCGGGCTATTCAAGTCTGCAAAATAGCTTAAGCAAAGGTCGCGTGTATGCAATTGTTTTTCGTGGCTAAACGTTTTTTGATGACGCGGGTTATGCCCACTCTTTAATAAAGTGATCCAGCATCGCATGGCCGTGTTCAGTCAAAATGGATTCAGGATGGAACTGCACGCCTTCAATCGGCAGTGTTTTATGCCGCACGCCCATAATCTCGCCATCGTCTGTCCAAGCGGTGATGTCTAAGCAATCAGGCAAGCTGGCGCGCTCAATGGCGAGCGAGTGGTAGCGGGTTACGGTAAATGGGGAGGGCAGTCCGGTAAAAACGCCGGTGTCGTTATGCTGCAGTGCGGAAACTTTGCCATGCATCAGGGTCTGCGCGTGTACAACCTTGCCACCAAAGGCTTGGCCAATGGCTTGATGGCCGAGGCAAACGCCCAAGATGGGCAACTTACCTGCAAAATGATGAATCGCCGCAAGCGAAATACCTGCTTCAGAGGGCGAACAAGGGCCGGGTGAAACCACAAGGTATTTAGGTTTTAGCGCTTCAATTTCTTCAATCGTGATTTCATCATTGCGATGCACCACCACCTCTTGGCCTAGCTCCCCAAAGTATTGCACTAAGTTATAAGTAAATGAGTCGTAGTTATCGAGCATAAGCAGCATGATATGGTTAAATCCTTGATTTAATTGGTTTGAGTTTAAATGCTGCTTATTTGTTATCCGGTATTTTATCCGGTTATTTTTATCTTAAGCTTCTGGACGGCGGTGCAGGCACCTGTCTTGTAAATTATCGCAGCACAGGGACGGGTCGTCCAGCGCACAGGGAAATTGACTTATTTTGTTGAGTCAGTATTTCGCTGGGCATTAACCGGTTTATAAATACAATCTTTAATTTTACGGACAGGGGGCAGCTTTGAGCAATTTATTCCAATAGTCGACACCTATATTCGATGGTATAACGAAAAACGAATTAAGGTTTCCCTCGGCGCACTTAGCCCAATTGAATATCGAAAGAGGCATGGGTTAATAATATAAAATCAGTCCAAGATTTTATCCGCAGCTCCACTGGGTCAGTTTTTGGTCGGTGTCAACAACCACAGCAAAGCGGGTTTGGGCAGGCTAGTTTTCATGACGGCGATGATGCTCGGGCACGCGGGGTGGCCTTTTTGGAGAAGTTGATTTCGCCAATTGTACAACGTGGCTTCGGAGAGGTTTTCTTGCAGAGCCAACTGCCGGATGCTGATCGGGTAAGGAGCAAGCATTTTTCTTAAAATGACCTCTTTACGAGCCTTGGAAATACCCGACATGATAAGTAACCAGCCCCCTGAGTAAGTTGGAATCCCTGAAAAGGGAGTATCTCAACTATCCTGACACAGCGGGGGGGGGCTCTCTTTTTTTTAGGCAATCAACTTCTCTAAAGCTTTCTCATAAATAGCAGCAAGCTTAGGTAAGTCTTCAATCGCCACGCATTCATTGAGTTTATGAATGGTTTTGTTGATTGGACCAAATTCAACGACTTCTGGGCAATATTTGGCGATAAAGCGCCCATCCGAAGTGCCGCCCACTGTGTTGAGTGCAGGGGCATTGCCGCACACTTCGGTGACGGCTATACGCATGGCATCAATGAGTTGGCCGTGATCGGTTAAAAATGGCTCGCCTGATAGTGTCCAGTCGATTTCATATTCAAGCTGATGCCGATCCAAAATTTCATGCACGGTGGCTTTTAATGATTCAGCAGTGCTGGCGGTGCTGAATCGGAAATTAAACAAAGCATCTACGGTGCTCGGAATAATGTTAGTCGCGCCCGTGCCGCTGTTTAAATTGGATACTTGCCATGTGGTTGGCGGAAAGTATTCATTGCCATGATCCCAAACAGTGCTCGCCAGCTCCGCCAGTGCGGGGGCCATAAGGTGAATGGGATTTTTTGCAAGGTGTGGGTAGGCGATATGGCCTTGCACACCGTGCACAATTAAATGCCCAGAAAGCGAGCCACGGCGGCCATTTTTAATGGTGTCACCAAAGGTTTCGCTCGAGGTTGGCTCACCAATAATGCAGTAATCGATGGCTTCTCCGCGCGCTTTGAGCGCTTCAATCACTTTAACCGTGCCGTGATGCGCAGGGCCTTCTTCGTCGGATGTAATTAAAAAAGCAATCGAGCCTTTAAGCTTTGGTTGCTTGGCTAAAAACTGCTCACAGGCAACAACAAAAGCCGCTAAAGAGGCTTTCATATCGGCCGCGCCTCGGCCAAATAAATGACCATCTCGAATCGTGGGTTCAAAAGGATCGGAATGCCAGCGCTCCAATGGGCCAGTTGGCACCACATCGGTATGTCCAGCAAACACAAGCACTGGGCCACTATCGCCTAAGCGTGCCCACAGGTTGTCGACATCTTCAAAACGCATATGCTCAATCTTAAAACCAAGAGCAGCTAAGCGGGTTGCGAGCATATTTTGGCAATTGGCATCGTCTGGGGTGACTGAGGCTTGGCGGAGTAATTGTTGGGTGAGTGCAAGTGTTGGGTCGTTCATTGCTGTGTCGTCAGTCTCGAAAAAAGTGAAGGACTCGGGGTATGAAGCCTGTTGTGATTCTACTTGATGTTGGGTAACTGGGCGCAAGTGTAGGGGCTGGCTGCGCTGCAATCAGCGTGAAAACAGTGCCGCATATACATCAGGTTTGAAACCGACGGTGATCGTACCATTGTTGTCGAGTACTGGGCGCTTAATGATGGAGGTGTGCATGATCATTAAAGCGATTGCGGCATCTTGATTGTCGATTTGTGCTTTTGTAGTATCGTCAAGCTTACGCCACGTTGTGCCTTGGCGATTCAAAAGGGTTTCCCAGCCGATTTGGCCGACCCATTTCTCCAGTGTCTCTGCGCTAATGCCGGTTTTTTTATAATCGTGCCATTCAAAATCGTGGCCTTGTTCGGTGAGCCATGTTTTGGCTTTTTTTACGGTGTCGCAATTGGGGATGCCATAAAGTTTCATGGGGATATTTTCTACTGTAATGAAATAGAGGAAGGAGCGGCGATGAGCTGCCGCTGGCAATGCAGGATGTGTAAGGAATTAAAACTTTGCTTAGTGTAAAGAGAGATCAAACCCCATGTCGGGTTCGTCATTCGCCCCTTTGCTCTCCGTGCTGACTTCGTGCTCAACAAGGGGTTGAGCGTTGTTGACCAGCCAAGATAGATTGGTGGCCGAATCGGCGCTTTTGAGTGCTTCGTCTAACTCGATTTCGCCACTACGGTAGAGTTTATATAGCGCTTGTTCAAAGGTTTGTGAGCCTTCAGAAAGGCTTTGCTCCATCGCCTGCTTGATGTCGCTTAGTTCGCCAGCGCGAATCAGCTCGGCAATGCGCGGGGTGTTGAGTAGAACTTCTACTGCGGCGACCAGCTTGCCTTCTTTGTTTTTAACGAGGCGCTGGGAAACAATGGCTTTCAGAGATGAAGACAAGTCATAGAGCAGTGCTTCACGCGATTCTTGCGGATAAAAATTAACCACACGTGAAAGGGAGTGGTAACTATTATTGGCGTGCAGAGTAGAAATACAGAGGTGACCTGCTTGCGCGTATTGCATAGCGTGCGTCATCGTTTCGCGGTCACGAATTTCACCAATCATCAGCACATTGGGTGCTTCGCGCATCGCATTGCGTAGTGCTTCATGATAGCTTTTGGTATCGATCCCAATTTCGCGTTGATTAACTAAGGATTTCTTGTGTTTGTGTAAGAATTCGATAGGGTCTTCCATCGTCAAAATATGGCCCGCATGATTCTCATTGCGGTGGTTGAGCATGGCGGCCATAGTTGATGATTTACCTGAGCCGGTCGCCCCAACCACAAGGATAATGCCGTGCTTTTCCATGATCAGATCTTTGAGCACGGGGGGCACGCGTAATTCGTCAAAAGTGGGGATATTGCTGCGGATATAACGTGCCACCATCGACACAGAGCCGCGGGCTTTAAAGATATTAATACGGAAACTGCCTACCCCAGCCACAGGGTAGGCAAAATTCATTTCCAAGGTGTTTTCAAATTCTGCAATCCGCTCAGGCGTCATCAATTGATAGGCGAGTTGCTTAACGTGCTCAGGAGCAAGGACCTGATTATTCACCGGATAACACAGGCCATCGATTTTAATTACGATGGGGGATTGAGCGGCAAGAAACAAGTCGGAAGCATTGCGTTCCGCCATCAATTTAAAAAACGGCAAAAGGTTCATGAAAAACTCGATTAAGTAGGGCGCAATTCGCGTCTCAGTATTTTACCTACATTTGACTTGGGTAGGCTGTCGCGAAATTCCACTTGTCGTGGAATTTTATAATTGGTTAGGTTTTTTCGGCAGTGGGCAATGATGTCTTCTTGGGTTAATTTTGGATCTTTTTTAACCACAAATATTTTTACCGCTTCGCCAGATTTATCATCATTGACGCCAATGCAGGCCACTTCTAAAACGCCCGCAAGGCTGGCCACTACATCTTCAATCTCATTAGGATAGACGTTAAATCCTGAAACTAAAATCATGTCTTTTTTACGATCAACTAGGCGGAAAAACCCAGTTGCCGACATGATGGCAATATCGCCCGTGCTCACAAAGCCATCTTTACCCAGTACTTTTGCCGTTTCGTCGGGGCGCTGCCAGTAGCCCGCCATCACTTGAGGACCATGAATAAATAGCTCACCCGCTTCGCCAGGAGGCAGGGCTTGGCCTTCGTCATTGCGTACTTCGCCAATGGTGGAGGAGATAGGTAGGCCAATCATGCCGTTAAATTCTGGCAAATTCATGGGATTCATCATGGCTGCTGGCGATGTTTCGGTTAAGCCGTAAGCTTCAATTAAACGCACGCCGGTTGATTTTACCCAGCGTTCCGCTACCGCATGTTGTACCGCCATGCCGCCGCCTAAGGCCAGCTTCCATTTGCTAAAGTCTAGTTTTGCAAAACTGGGATTATTTAATAATGCATTAAATAATGTGTTAACGCCGGTGATGCAGGTGACGGGATATTTGCCCATTTCTTTAATAAAGCCTGGGATGTCGCGCGGATTGGTAATCAGTAGATTGGTTGCACCAATTTTAGAGAAAACCATACAGTTCGCAGTGAGCGAAAAGATGTGGTACAGCGGTAGTGCTGTCACAATCATTTCGCTGCCTTCATTCACTACAGGGGCAATCCAAGCGTGCGCTTGTTGCATGTTTGCAACAATATTGCCGTGAGTAAGAATGGCGCCTTTAGAAACACCTGTGGTGCCACCGGTATATTGCAAAAATGCAATATCACTGTGGTTAAGATCCACTGCTGTGGCTGTGAGCGCGTTGCCGCGTTCAATGGCGTCATTCAAGGTGGTGTGGCCAGGTAGATTAAACGCCGGAACCATTTTTTTGATGTGTTTGACGACGGCATTCACGATCAAGCGCTTAGGGAAACTAAGCCTGTCGCCAATTTCGGTTAGCAAAACATGCTTTACTTCAGTATCTTTAATGACTTCTTCAAGCGTGTGGGCAAAGTTGGCTAGGATCACAATGGCGACTGAGCCAGAGTCTTTTAATTGGTGGCTTAGCTCGCGTGGCGTATAGAGTGGGTTGACGTTAACCACCACCATGCCCGCCCGCAAAATGCCGAAAATGGCGATGGGGTATTGCAATAAATTAGGCAACATCACCGCAACGCGGGAGCCACGAGGAAGTTTTAGCTCGTGCTGCAAATAGGCGGCAAACGCAGAGGATTGTTGATCAAGTTCTTTGTAGGTAATCGACTTACCCATATTAAGAAAGGCGGGCCGCTCGCTAAAACGCTCTACTGAGCGAGCAAGTACTGCAGGTATTGCTGCGAATTCATCCATATCAATGGTCTGGGGAACCCCAGGTTGATAGCTTGCCCACCATGCTTGTTCCATCTAACTGTCCTCTGTTTAATTACAGGTAATCATAGAACTCTATTGTGTTGCTGTCAGGTGAACAAGTATCTATGTTCCCTGTTTCGCCAAGTGATTGTTTCTGTTACAATCCCGCCTTCTTCGGTAAAAGGCCGGAGAGGTGGTAAAGAAATGGGCGCAGTTTTGCAGCCCATTTTTTGTTTGTGGCGATAGCGTGCCGTATTCGATGTGCAGCTTTTGCGATGGATGCAGCGGCGGGATTAGCCAGATAAGTGATGAAGGAATGTATGGCAGCAAATTTACAAGATGTGCTGGAAACTACCCTGCCAGGACTCGGGTATGAACTCGTAGATCTGGAGCTGGCGCGTAATGGCTTAGTGCGCGTCTTTATTGATAAAGAGGGTGGTATTAATGTGACTGACTGCGTAACCGTAAGTCATCACCTTGAACGACTTTTTATTGTTGAAGGCGTGAATTACGAGCGCTTAGAGGTTTCATCCCCAGGTCTGGATCGTCCGATCGCGAAGGCGGCAGATTTTGCTCGCTTTGCTGGGCAGATGGTGAAAGTGAAATTGCGCTTACCGTTGCCGGATAAACGTAAAAAGCTCGTCGGTATTTTGATTGGGCTAGAAAATGATGTGGTGCGCGTAGAAGTCGATGGACAAGAGCTATCCCTGCCGCAATCACAAATTGACAAGGTGCGGTTAGAGCCGCAGTTTTAAGAACTAATCAGCCTAGAATGTTCGGGTTGTTTGCCGGAGGGGTAGTGAGATGAGCCGGGAAATTCTGTTGCTGGTCGACGCGCTGGCGCGTGAAAAGAACGTAGAAAAAGATGTCGTATTTAGTGCACTAGAAATGGCACTGGCTTCGGCGACCAAAAAACGTTACGAAGAAGATGTCGATATCCAGGTTGATATCGACCGAGATAGCGGCGATTACAGAAGTTTTCGCTGTTGGACGGTGGTTGAAGACAATGATCATGAAGAGCCATCTCGTCAGATCGCCATGACTGATGTGCCGGATTACGATCCAGAGCTGAAGGTTGGCGAAACTTGGATGGTTGAGCTTGAAGCGATTGAATTTGGTCGCATTGGCGCGCAAACCGCTAAGCAAGTGATTTTGCAAAAAATCCGTGATGCAGAGCGCGAGCAAAACCTGAATGACTTCCTGCAACGCAGCGAATTCATTGTTTCTGGCAATATCAAACGCATCGAGCGTGGCAGTGCCATTCTTGAGCTGGGTAAGCTAGAAGCCGTGTTGCCGCGCGATCAAATGATCCCCAAGGAAAACTTACGGGTTGGCGATCGCGTTAAAGCGTTCTTATTGCGTGTTGATCGCATGGGGCGTGGGCCGCAGTTGGTGTTGTCACGTATTTCAAATGAATTCATGACCAAGCTCTTCGAAATGGAAGTGCCTGAGATTGAAAATCAGCTGATCGAAATCAAAGCCGTAGCCCGTGATGCGGGCGCACGTGCCAAGGTGGCGGTTAAGTCGAACGACGCACGTGTCGATCCACAAGGTACATGTATCGGTGTGCGCGGTACTCGCGTGAATGCCGTGACGAATGAATTGGCCGGTGAGCGTGTTGATATTGTGTTGTGGTCACAAGATCCCGCGCAATTTGTGATTAACGCCCTGTCTCCTGCTGAAGTGAACTCCATCATGCTTGATGAAGAAACGCACAGTATGGATGTCGTGGTGGATGAGGATAATTTAGCCATGGCCATTGGCCGCGGTGGCCAGAATGTGAAACTAGCCGCTGAATTAACTGGCTGGAAGATCAATATCATGACCGTTGACCAAGCTCAGCAAAAACACCAAGAAGAGTTCGCGAATGTGCGTCAGCTCTTTATTGATGTGTTGGGTGTCGACGAAGAAGTGGCGGACGTTCTTGTAGAAGAAGGCTTCACCACACTAGAAGAAGTGGCTTATGTGCCGATTGCTGAGATGCTAGAAATTGAAGCTTTCGATGAAGACGCCGTCAATGAGCTGCGTACTCGCGCACGGGATGCCTTGTTAACACAAGCCATCGCTCGCGAAGAAAAGCTTGAGCATCAAGCAGAAGACCTTAAAAATCTTCAGGGAATGACACCAGAATTAGCAGCCCTTCTGGCTGATAAAGAGGTGCATACCCGAGACGATCTCGCCGACTTAGCCGTCGACGAACTGATAGAAATGACCGGAATTGATGAAGAAGCTGCCAAGCAACTGATCATGAAGGCGCGCGAGCACTTGTTCGCCTAACGCTCGGGAGAGAAATGCATGAGTGACCTCAATGTCAACCAATATGCGGTAGAGCTGAAAATGCCATCGCAAGAGCTGCTAGAGAAATTGCGCGCAGCTGGCGTAAATAAATCGAGTGAAGTCGATGTGATTACTACTGAAGATAAAGCAAGCTTACGCGCTTATCTTGAGAAAAAACATGATGGCGACGGTGATAAAAAAATCACAATTCATCGTAAACAAAACAATGAAATTCGTAAGACAGATGCAACAGGTAAAGCGAAATCTATTCCGGTTGAAGTGCGTAAAAAGCGTGTAGTAGAAGCCAGTGCTGTGGCAGAAGTTGCCGCGCCACGCTCCGCTGAAGTGGCTGTGGTTACAACTGCTGCTGGTCAAGTGATTGATGATGCAGAGCGCTTGTCTCGCGAAGCGCAAGCGCGTCGCCAGAATGAATTATTTGCGCGCCAGGCTGCAGAAATGCGTGCCAAGCAAGGTGGTAAAGCGGTTGCTGAAGTGCCTACTGCTGTGACTGTTGCTGCACCAGCTGCGGCTGCGGTAGCGGCACCAGCACCAGCGCAAAAGTCAGCTTCGGTTGCTGCGCCAGCTAAGCCTGCTCAACCTTCGCCAGCTCCGGTTGCAGCGAAGCCTGCTGTCCCTGTTGCTCAGGTTGCAAAACCAGCAGCTCCAGTGGCAAAAGCGGTCGTGCCGCCAGTTGCAGCGCGCCCTTCACCGGGCGCATCGCAAGCTAGTCATCCAGATCGCCCACGCGTTGGGATGCGTGTTGAATTGCGCAAGCCGCGCAATGAGCCAATGAAAGCACCTGAGCCAGTTGCACCAGCTCCGGTTGCAGTACCTGCGCCAGCACCGGCTCCAATGGCCGCACCTGCGCCAGCTAGCCGACCAAAACCAGCCGCTACGCCAAGCAGCGCTTCACCTGCGGCAAAACCTGGTGATAAAAAGCCAGCGGCAGCCCCAGGCAAGAAAGAGCCTTGGAGCGATGGTCGTGGTAAGAAAGGTATTCGCAGTCGTGGTGGCGATGCCGGTAATGATTGGAAGAGCAAGAAGGGTGGCAAAGGCCGTCAGGCTGCAGTTAATCCGGACAATGCACACGGCTTCCAAGCGCCAACTGATAAAGTTGTGCACGAAGTTATGGTTCCAGAAACAATTTCCGTAACCGATCTTGCCCATAAGATGGCAGTGAAGGGTGTGGAAGTGGTTAAAGCCCTGATGAAGATGGGCATGATGGTTACCATTAACCAAGTGCTGGACCAAGAAACCGCGATGATTATCGTCGAGGACATGGGCCACACACCAATGGCAGCCAAGCTTGATGACCCAGAAATTTATCTGGGCGATGGCACCGTTGTAGAGCACGTGCTCTTGCCACGCGCACCTGTTGTGACTGTAATGGGTCACGTTGATCACGGTAAAACATCCTTACTTGATTACATCCGTACTGCGAAAGTAGCGTCGGGTGAAGCGGGTGGTATTACTCAGCATATCGGCGCGTACCATGTGCAGACCGAAAAAGGCATGATCACCTTCCTTGATACCCCAGGTCACGAAGCGTTTACCGCAATGCGTGCTCGTGGTGCTAGGTTGACCGATATCGTGGTCTTGGTGGTTGCCGCTGACGACGGCGTGATGCCACAAACCATCGAAGCGATCGCTCACGCGAAAGCCGCCGGTGTGCCGATTGTGGTTGCCGTGAATAAGATCGATAAGCCTGAAGCAAACCCAGAGCGTATCCGCCAAGAACTGGTAACGCATGAAGTGGTTCCTGAGGATTGGGGCGGCGATGCAATGTTTGTGGATGTCTCGGCTAAGAAAGGCTTGGGTATCGATGAATTGCTGACCGCAATCTTGCTGCAGGCCGAAGTGCTTGAGCTAACAGCTGCAGAAGATGCACCTGCGAAAGGGATTATCATCGAAGCGCGTCTTGACAAGGGGCGTGGTCCTGTTGCTTCTATGCTGATTCAATCAGGTACATTGCGTAAGGGTGACGTGATTCTTGCTGGACAAGTATCAGGCCGCGTTCGTGCAATTATTGACGAACATGGTAAATCTATCCTTGAGGCGGGTCCTTCTATTCCGGTAGAAATCTTGGGCCTGTCTGATGTGCCGGCTGCTGGTGAAGACGCCATGGTGCTGACTGATGAGAAGAAAGCGCGTGAAATCGCCCTGTTCCGTCAAGGTAAGTTCCGTGATGTGAAGCTGGCTCGTCAACAAGCATCTAAGCTTGAAAACATGATGGCGCAAATGACAGAAGGCGAAGTTCGCAATCTGCCTATCATCATCAAGGCCGACGTACAAGGTTCTGCAGAAGCGTTGTCACAAAGCTTGCAAAAACTATCAACCGACGAAGTACGCGTGCAGATCTTGCACAGCGCCGTGGGGGGTATCAGCGAATCCGATATCAACTTGGCACTGGCATCGAAAGCCGTGGTGGTTGGTTTCAATTCACGTGCAGATGCAGCGGCGCGTAAGCTTGCCGAAGCCGAAGGCGTGGACATTCGTTACTACAACATCATTTACGATGTAGTGGATGATGTGAAACTGGCGCTGTCAGGTATGCTGGCTCCAGAAAAACGTGAACAAATCATTGGTATGGTTGAGATCCGTCAGGTCTTTACTGTTTCCAAGGTGGGTACAATTGCGGGTTGCTTGGTAATGGAAGGCTTGATCCGCAGTCATGCGGGTGTTCGTTTGCTGCGTAATAATGTGGTTGTGCACCAAGGTACGCTTGATAGCCTGAAGCGCTATAAAGACGATGCAAAAGAAGTGAAGGCTGGTTTTGAGTGTGGTCTAAGCTTGAAGAACTACAATGATCTACAGCTTGGCGATCAGTTGGAAATCTTCGAAATTGTTGAAATCGCTCGTACACTGTAATTAATTAAACGGTGAACCGATGGGGGAAGAGGGCGTTGTCCCGCTTCCCCTTTTGCGCTTTACCAAAAGGTTTAAAAATGGCCAAACAATTTACGCGTGCTGATCGTGTAGCACAACAAATTCAGCGTGATTTAGCCACCGTGATTCGTGCGGAGCTGGATCATCCCCAAGCATCTTTAATTACGATTACTGACGTAGAAGTCACGCGTGATTACTCGCATGCCAATGTGTTTTATACTTTTCTTGGTACGCCAGAGCAGGGCGCTGAGGTGGCTTCTTTAATGGAGCGGGCCAAAGGCTTTTTGCGTAGCCAATTAGCGCGTGGTATCTCTCTGTATAAAATGCCGGAATTGCATTTTGAATATGATCATTCGGTTGAGCATGGTATGACTTTATCTCGTCTGATCGATCAAGCCAGCAGCTTGCCAAAGGCTCCTGAAGAAGATGGCGATGATGAATCTACTGGCAAGCCACTAAATGGCTAAACGTAAGATTGATGGCGTTTTATTGCTCGATAAGCCTTTTGGTATCTCAAGTAATAATGCCCTGCAAAAAGCGCGCTGGTTATTGCAAGCAGAAAAAGGGGGGCATACCGGGGTGTTAGATCCGTTTGCTACGGGTTTACTGCCGCTCTGTTTTGGTGAGGCCACTAAATTTGCTCAGCGTATGCTGGAGGCCGATAAAGGCTATCGCGCCACCATTAAACTTGGTGAAATCTCTACTACTCTTGATGGCGAGGGTGAGATCACTAAAAGTGGTGATGCGCCTAGCGATCACGCCTTGATTCGCGCGGCAATTAACACCTTTGTTGGGCCGGTAATACAAACTCCGCCGATGTATTCTGCGCTCAAGTTTCAAGGCAAGGCCTTGTATGAGTACGCCCGAGAGGGCGTAGTGATTGAGCGTCAATCGCGTCAAATCACCATCTATAGTATTGATATTGTTTCTATAGAAGGCGACGTGATTGTCATTGATGTGAGCTGCTCAAAAGGCACTTATATTCGTGTTTTGGCGGAAGATATCGGCAAGGCATTAGGTTGTGGGGCTTATCTTACTGGCTTGCGTCGTACCCGCACGGCAGGTTTTTTTTTGGAAAACTCGATTAATTTAGACGATTACAACCATGTGCCGGTTGAAGAGCGTGATGGCTATTTATTACCGGCAGATTGCCTATTGCTTGATTTACCCGCTTTGTTTTTTGATGCGGCAGAGTTTGAAAGAATCCGCGTTGGCATGACGGTTGAGCGCGCTGGTTTAATCCCTAGCGAGTATCGTCTTTACGCCGAGGGTGAAACTAGGGATAATGCACGGTTCATCGGTTTGGGCGAAGTGGCCACTGCGGCTGAGAATCCGCATGCATGGCTGCGGCCTAAACGACTTCTGTCTGGTTTGTAAACGCAAGGCAGATTAAAGGGAGCTTGATTGGGTTGACATCCTTAGGGATAGACGCTCGGCCTAGCTCGACGGTGGCTTTATATGTGTAAAGCGCCTTATCTCAATGGAGCAGTAAAATGTCAGTAACAGTTACTCAAAAAGCAGACATCGTTAAGAAATTCCAACGCGCTGAAGGCGATACTGGTAGTCCTGAAGTGCAAGTTGCACTGCTAACTGCACGTATCAATGACTTAACACCTCACTTCAAAGCCAACAAGAAAGATCACCATTCACGTCGTGGTCTGCTCAAGATGGTTAGCACACGTCGTCGTCTGCTTGATTACTTCAAGCGTGTTAACTCTGAAGGTTACCGCGCTCTGATCGCTGAACTCGGTCTGCGTAAGTAATAAAAAAAGTCGCAGTCGCTAAGACTGCGGCTTTTTTGTTGGCTGAGTCAGTTTAAAGAAGTGATACTCAAACTTGTCAAAATTACGCAAGATATTGTGGCACTTTTTTAAGTAAGTCCCTTCATGCCTGTCAAATAGCGGTTTCGGCGGCGGGTTGGAGTAGTGGTTGTGCCGGAGCCGGCAGCGCCTCAGTCGAGCTGCAGCGGAAAATCAATCACGCCTTGGACTGGAGGCGTTAGTGTGAAAAAAGGATCAGTCAGTGTTCAATAAAATTGTGAAATCATTCCAGTACGGTAAGCATAATGTCACCATGGAAACGGGTGAAATTGCCCGCCAAGCGAGTGGTGCAGTCCTGATTAATATGGACGATACCGTTGTTCTTGTGACTGTTGTAGCCGCTCGTGACGTTAAGCCTGGTCAGGATTTCTTTCCGCTGACCGTTGACTATCAAGAACGTACCTATGCTGCGGGTCGCATCCCAGGTGGTTTCTTTAAGCGTGAAGGTCGCCCTTCCGAAAAAGAAATCTTAACCTGCCGTTTGATCGATCGCCCAATTCGTCCCCTGTTTCCTGAAGGTTTTTATAACGACATCCAGATCATTGCGACGGTGATGTCGGTTAATCCAGAAGTAGATCCAGATATCGTGGCGATGCTGGGTGCTTCTGCTGCATTGTCTATCTCTGGCGTGCCTTTTGACGGCCCAATCGGTGCCGCACGCGTGGCTTACATCAATGGCGAATATGTACTATGCCCAACCTTATCCGAGCTAAAAACGAGCCAAATGGATCTGGTGGTTGCCGGTACATCACAAGCGGTCTTGATGGTTGAGTCTGAAGCAGACGAATTATCTGAATCCATCATGCTGGGCGCGGTTGTGTACGGGCATGAGCAAATGCAAGTGGCCATCAATGCCATTAATGAATTGGCTGATGAAGCTAATCCAGAATTGTTTGCTTGGGAAAACCCTGTTGCTAATGAAGCACTGATTGCACAAGTTCGCGCTGTTGCGGCTGCGGGCCTGTCAGAAGCATTCAAACTGCGTCAAAAGCAATTACGTACCATCAAAATCAATGAAACTTGGGCTTTGGTTAAAGCGGAGCTGATTACTGAAGAAACAGGTACTTTAGCTTCGAATGAAATCAAAGGCATTTTCAAAGGCCTCGAAGCGGAAATCGTTCGCGGTCAGATCTTGGATGGCTATCCGCGTATTGATGGTCGTGATACACGCACTGTGCGTCCTATTACGATCCGTACTGGCGTGTTGCCACGTACTCACGGGTCGGTACTGTTTACTCGCGGTGAAACACAAGCGATTGCAGTAGCAACGCTGGGTACGAAGCTAGACGAGCAAAAAATTGATGCATTGGCCGGTGCTTACACAGATCGCTTTATGCTGCATTACAACTTCCCTCCGTACTCGACCGGTGAAACGGGTCGTGTAGGTACACCGAAGCGTCGTGAAATTGGTCACGGTCGTTTGGCTAAGCGCGCACTGGCTGCGATGTTGCCGTCGGTTGAAGACTTTGGCTACTCAATGCGTGTTGTTTCGGAAATCACCGAATCAAACGGCTCAAGCTCAATGGCTTCAGTTTGTGGTGGTTGTTTGGCCTTGATGGATGCGGGTGTTCCGATGAAAAACCACGTGGCTGGTATCGCCATGGGTTTGATCAAGGAAGGCAATCGCTTTGCAGTATTGTCCGATATCTTGGGTGATGAAGATCATCTGGGCGATATGGACTTTAAAGTGGCAGGTACTGAAAACGGTATCACCGCACTGCAAATGGACATCAAGATTAACGGTATCACTAAAGAAATCATGAAAGTGGCTCTGGATCAGGCGCAAGAAGGCCGTGTGCATATCCTTGCCATCATGAAAGGCACAATGGAAGGCGCGCGCACTGAAGTGAGCGAGCATGCCCCACGCCTTTACATGATGAAAATTAATCCGGAAAAAATCCGCGATGTAATCGGTAAGGGTGGTTCCGTAATTCGTGCGCTGACCGAAGAAACAGGCACTCAGATTGATATCCAAGAAGATGGCACCATCACCATCGCTTCGATCTCTGCTGAAGGCGCGGATGAAGCGAAGCGTCGCATTGCAGATATCACTGCTGAAGTTGAAATCGGCAAGATCTACGAAGGTCCAGTAGTTAAGATTTTGGATAACAACGTAGGCGCGATTGTATCGATTATGCCGGGTAAAGATGGTCTGGTTCACATCAGCCAAATCGCTAACGAGCGCATCAAAAACGTCGGCGATTATCTGAAAGAAGGCCAAGTTGTTCGCGTTAAAGTGATCGAGCAAGACGAGCGTGGCCGTATCCGCTTATCAATTAAAGCCGTTACAAACGAAGAAACACCCGTCGTAGCTGCTGAAGTAGTGGCTGCGGCAGTGGAAGCTGCAGAGTAAGTTTTTAGCTAAAAAAATACCGACCTTAAAGGGTCGGTATTTTTTTGTCTGTTATTTGAGGTGGTTTTAAAGCGACAGCGATTTCCGATTACTGTGTTCAACAATGGCTAAAAATACTCATTTATGATTTGTAAACTACGGTTTTTTGTCGTCTTTTAGAGTTCATGCTACGTTTTGCAGCTGCCACATTTTTAGAGTTGTTTAGCGGCGTTGGCGCTTATTGCTGACTAGCCAGTCGAGCAAGGGTTGCCATTGTAGGCGATCTTGTTTAGTGCGTGAAACGGGTAGATCAAATAGGGTGAGTCCGCGCTGAATGCTTTGCACATAGAGCTGGGTATCTCTAATGCAAGTCAGTAATGGTAATTCAAATTTTTGTAAAAAATCTGTAAGTTGAACGGCGGATTGAGTGCGTGGGTTAACGCGCATTCCCACTACTGCTACTGAAATCTCTTCACGCCGCACCGCTTTTACTTCGGAGAGTGTGTTAAAAAAATCAGCACTGGCCCACATATCGAAAGCAGATGGCAATACGGGGATCACCACATGATCGACGCGCATCAAGGCTTGTTTTAGCTGTTTTCCATGTAAGCCTGCTGGTGAATCCAGCACCGCAATGCCTGTTCCCTTAGGTGGGTGTGCTTTTTCTTCATCATTGATATCCCAGCCACGAATTTGCGGCGAGCTTGCAGGGCGCATCGCCAGCCAGTGGCGGCTAGATTGCTGAACATCAATATCTCCCAGCATCACGGCCTCTTCTTGCCATGCAAACCATGCTGCCAAATGAGTTGAGAGGGTGGATTTTCCACTGCCACCTTTGGGATTTGCAATAAGAATGCTGCGCATAATAACCTGATAAGTGAATTTAACGGTTTATACTATTTAGATATTTTATACTTTTTTTGCCTTGTATGGGAGGGAAAGCGATGACTTAAAGTAAATAAATTGTAATGCTGGAGTTTGTTTTTGTTATATTCAAGAAATCTATGGAGAGGCGTGGACAAAGCAAAGCTGTAATTAAACTTGAGGAAGATGCATTGACTATTAATGTCACGCCTGTTGCCGCACTTGATGTGCCCGAAATGATTACAGTTGGGAAAAAGACGAAGGCGGTTAGGGTTAAAAAAGCTAAGTTAGTAAGGGACTGCTTTACTATTCCAGAGTTGGAATACCCCCAGTTGGCGGCGCTAAAACAGCGGTGCTTGGCCGCAGGTGTAGCGGTTAAGAAAAGTGAGTTATTACGAGCAGGTTTACAGGCTTTAGCCTTAATGCCAGAAACAGTATTGCTTGGGTAATTAAAAACGTTAGAAAAATTAAAAGCGAGCCGCCTAGGAGCCTGTAAATCTTTCTGTGTAAATGCCTGTGGAATTAATGGTGGCCGTTTAGGCGGTCACCAAATTCTATAACGAAACGATTTAGCGCCATGCGCCAATTTTGAATTGGCATCGTCCATTTTTT
>JBDKJX010000013.1:0-69185 GCA_039796405.1 Pseudomonadota bacterium | reverse complement strand
ATGGCTTTGGATTTACAATAACGAGCGCCCGCATATGGGATTGGGCGGCATCACCCCGAAACAAAAACTGGCATTACATGCCTAGCCTCTACTTCTAAGTGAGCTTAAAAATGGGGGGATTACCAAAGCAAATACGGCAAAGACTGGGGACAAGAAATCAACGATGAGTACATGTAATTAAGTGATGCACCATAAACCATCAAGCACAACATCCCAAGCTCTATACACACAGAGAAAACCTGCATTAGGTTTTCTCTGTGCTCTCCGTGTCTACAGAATTTAGAGGGTACAAACTTACAACGTCAATCCACCCGTCACTTCAATCGCGGCACCATTGATATAGCTGGCTTCGTCGCTGGCTAAAAACGCATACACATTGGCGATTTCTTCTGGCCTGGCCATGCGCTTCATTGGCACGCGTGCTTCCATATCTTGAATGACTTTTTCTGGCATGGCTTTCAGGATGGGGGTTGCTACAAAGCCGGGGCAAACTGCATTAGCGCGAATGCCCTTCTTGCCTAACTCTTTAGCCCATGTTTTTACAAAACCGATCACCCCAAATTTTGCCGCAGCGTAGTTGGTCTGGCCAAAATTGCCGTATACGCCCACCACCGATGAAGCGTTCAAAATCACACCACTGCCCTGCTCTACCATCGTGTCAACCACGGCGCGAGCACAGTTATATACGCCTTTCAAATTAATATCGATCACGCGATCAAACTGATCTTCAGTCATTTTGATCAGCTGGGCATCCTGCACAATCCCTGCGTTATTCACCAGCACATCAATGCGGCCAAATTGCGCCTTCACCGCCGCCACCATGTCAGCGATCTGAGTTTTATTGGTGACATCCACCACATAGCCCACAGCAACCGCACCGCTTGCCACCAAGCTAGAAACCACGCCATCAATACCGCTTTGATTTACATCACACACCACCACTTTGGCGCCTTCTGCTGCAAACTTAACGGCGGTGGCTTGGCCAATACCACTGGCAGAACCCGTGATAATGGTTACTTTGTCTTTAAGTCTCATATGCACACCTTATCGGTCAATTGGAAACGGCTGCAGCTAGCAGGCACAACAAGCTCAGCATAGACGTAACTTGTGCAATGCAACAAGTCAAAATATGCGCACTTTAGAAAAATGACTGCACTAGACATTAGCAAACGTCATTACACAAACAAAGGGAGTAAAACATGCAGAGTGAGGGCAGATAAAAAAGAGAGGCTAAGCAGATTTACCAATCAAAGCGGCCCCCAACAGATAGTGCACCTGCTGGGAAAATGGCCAATACGCTTATTCGGCTGGTTTGTCGGCGTAATGCTCGCTCAATAAAGAGCGACAATCCACGATGCGTAAATCATTATCACGCGCAAAAGTCATGATAAAGTCAAAAACGCGTGGGTCCACTTTTTCAAGCTGCTTATCAACGGCTACGCAGCGCACGTTTTCGTGCATCATTGGGCGTACAAAAGGGGCGTAAGAAAGCTTTTGGTCGGCGCCAAAGGTACATAAAATACCTGATAAGCGCTCTGCCCAATCGCTAGGTCGGAATTCACGGCCATTACTGGTAATGCCCTGAATAATGATTTCGTATGGATTACAGATCATTTGAAGAACAGCGTGGCGGATTGAATATCTTTCAGATTATACCATCCAAGGGCAAACTGCCGCCTTAGAAATTCTTAATCTATTCTCCGTACAAGTTACTACGTAAACACCCAACACACTGACAAAGCTTGCCAGCCACCTGCAAACGGTTGAATAATGGTTGTTTTTTCTCAAAGTGGCTAGATCCATTTTAAGAATGATCGTGTTTTGATGAACTCCAAAAATCATAATGCGCGGCCGAAAAGCTGTAAGTATTCTTTGTAGCAGCTATCCGCACCGCTCAAATAATGCAGATGACGCTCAGGCACGTTGTATTAGCAGAACTCGATCACGCTCTTAATTTGGCAGCCCGTACGGACTGTGCCCTATGCGCCATTATCTGCAATTCACCGACTTCACCCGCGAAGAATATGAATATCTATTCAAACGCGCCGCCATCCTTAAAGCCAAACTGGCCACTGGCGAGCTATACCAGCCGCTAATCGGCAAAGTCTTGGCCATGATTTTTGAAAAATCATCCACTCGAACCCGCGTTTCATTTGAAGCTGGCATGGCCCAATTTGGTGGCCATGCGATGTTTTTACAATCTAAAGACACTCAACTTGGACGGGGCGAGCCCATTGAAGACGTAGCAAAGGTGATCAGCCGCATGACCAATATCGTCATGGTGCGCACTTTTGAGCAAACCATCGTCGAGCGTTTTGCAGATAACTCTTTGGTACCGGTTATTAACGGCCTAACCAATGAATATCATCCTTGCCAAATTTTGGCCGATATCTTCACTTATATCGAAAAAAATGGCTCGATCGAAGGCAAAACTGTAGCTTGGATTGGCGATAGTAATAATATCTCCCGCACTTGGCTGCAAGCGGCAAAAATCTTCAACTTTAAGCTCAACCAAGCCTGCCCACGCGGCTATGAGATGACGGTTTTAGATGGGCAAAAATATGGGATCGAGCATTTCGAAACATTTTACGATCCATACCAAGCCGCACGCGATGCCGATATCGTGACCACCGACGTTTGCACGTCAATGGGCTTTGAGCGTGAAACACTGCAACGCAGAAAAGACTTTTTACACTATCGTGTGAGTGAAAAAGTCATGTTACAAGCCAAGGCGAATGCAATGTTTATGCACTGCTTACCCGCCCACCGTGGCGAAGAAGTAGACCCAGAAGTGATCGATGGCCCGCAATCAGTAGTATGGGATGAAGCAGAAAATCGCATGCATACGCAAAAAGCAGTGATTGAATATCTATTACTCGGTAAAGTAGAGGGCTAAATGCTCAAAAACCGTAGAAATAGTCTTTTCAACGCCATTTCTAAGCTCTGCAACATAGGATTACGCCTTATTTTTGCGTTATCACTTGTATGTGCTAAGGAAAATAAACTTAGCAAACACCGGATCACTTTTGTATGAGTACTTAAATGTTTGGCATTACCGATTTAACGAGCTACCTTCTAGGCACTGTTTTTATTATTTTATTACCGGGCCCAAATTCCATTTTTGCTCTATCCGTAGCAGCCAAGCAAGGCGTGCGCGCGGGTTATGCTGCGGCAGCTGGCATTGTGACTGGTGATCTCATTTTAATGTTGCTAGCCAGCGTAGGCGTTGCCTCTTTAATGCGTACTCACCCCGAAGCGTTTAACTGGGTTCGCTATGCAGGTGCAGCCTATTTAGCGTGGATGGGCATAAAAATGCTGCTGGCTAAACCGCAAGCAGCGAGTGATATCCCAGTAAATATACCGTCTAGCCATATTTATAAGCAGGCGTTATCTATTTCTCTGGTAAATGTGAAAGCCATTTTGTTTTTTATGGCATTCTTCCCCCAGTTTGTGGATCCGACTTATGATCGCGTTCCGCTGACTTTTGCAATACTTGGCATGATCGTTCAAGCCGTAAGTTTGGCTTATCTGACCTTTTTAATCTTTGCTGGTGCTGGCCTTTCTAGGCGACTAGCAGGCAAACAGTGGTTGGGCCGTTGGCTCGCTCGTCTAACTGGTGTACTTTTCATCAGTTTTGGTCTGCGGCTGGCTCTATCTCACTAATCCATTGCCTTTTCTCCCCCTTGGAGTTCCTACATGTCTGATGTAAAAAAAGCAGTACTTGCCTACTCCGGTGGCCTCGATACCTCGGTGATTTTGAAGTGGTTGCAAGATACCTATCAATGTGAAGTGGTGACCTTTACCGCAGACTTGGGCCAGGGTGAAGAGCTAGAACCTGCCCGCCAAAAAGCAGTGCAATTTGGCATTAAACCAGAAAATATTTTTATTGATGATTTGCGCGAAGAATTTGTGCGTGACTTTGTATTCCCTATGTTCCGCGCCAATACCATTTACGAAGGCGAATACTTACTTGGCACTTCAATTGCCCGCCCACTGATTGCCAAGCGCCAGATTGAAATCGCCAACTTAACTGGCGCGGATGCCGTAAGCCACGGTGCAACAGGCAAGGGCAACGATCAAGTCCGCTTCGAGCTAGGCTATTACGCGCTGCGTCCAGACATCAAAGTGATTGCGCCTTGGCGTGAATGGGATTTAAACAGCCGCGAAAAACTATTGGCTTACGCTGAAAAACACGGCATGGATATCGCCAAGAAAAAGAACGGCGGCAGCCCTTACTCTATGGATGCCAATCTACTGCATATCTCTTATGAAGGCCAAGTACTGGAAAACCCAGCCGCCGAGCCAGAAGAAGATATGTGGCTATGGTCGGTTAGCCCAGAGCAAGCACCAGATGCAGCTGAGTACGTAGAGCTTGAATACGAAAACGGCGATATCGTTGGCATCAATGGCGTAAAAATGAGCCCTGCCACCGTGCTGGCTGCATTAAATAAAGTGGGTGGCAAGCATGGCATTGGCCGTCTAGATCTGGTTGAAAACCGCTTTGTTGGCATGAAAAGCCGTGGCTGCTACGAAACCCCAGGCGGCACGATCATGCTCAAAGCACACCGCGCCATTGAATCCATCTGCCTAGACCGCGAAGTGGCTCACCTCAAAGACGAGCTGATGCCAAAATACGCCAGCCTCATTTATAACGGCTACTGGTGGGCACCAGAGCGCCTGATGCTACAAACAATGATTGATGCCAGCCAAGCTCATGTTAATGGTTGGGTTCGGCTTAAACTCTATAAAGGCAATGTAATTGTAGTGGGCCGTGATTCTAAAGAATCACTCTTTGATGCCAATATTGCCACCTTTGAAGACGATGGCGGTGCTTATAATCAAGCAGATGCCGCAGGCTTTATTAAACTGAATGCATTACGTATGCGAATTGCCGCGAAGTTACGTAATTAAGTTGCAAGTAACACCTAATCATCAATAAATAAACAAAGCCGGCAGCTGCCGGCTTTGTACGTAAAAGGAAACCAGCATGCTTGAGGCGCTGAAAAACATATCAGAGGAAACATTCACCACATTATCGGTGTCCATCCTTTGTACCGGCCTCATTATCTATATGGGCTTTATTATCTATCGCTTGGCCGCAGATTCTAAAGCTGGCAGATATGGCTCGCTGGTTTTATTTTTCACCCTAGGCTTTGGCGTATTCGGTTTTATTGTTAAAACAGTGCTAACTGAAATCATTCAAAAATAATGGAGTTATAATGTCTCAATTTGATAATGTATCTGTTTTGAAGCAGGGCAATGTTTACTTTGATGGCCTATGTATTTCTCACACCCTTATTTTAGCCAGTGGTGAGAAAAAAACCGTTGGGGTGATTCTGCCATCTAAGCTGGTCTTTAATACCGCTGCAGCAGAAATAATGGAAATTGTTGCTGGTCACTGCCAAGTTAAACTGGCAGAAGAAGCAAGTAGCACCGCCTATACTGCCGGTCAAAGCTTTAATGTGCCAGCGAACTCCAGCTTTGCAATTGAAACACTAGAAACACTGCATTATGTTTGTCATTTTGCATAATTTTATTTATTAACTATTTACTTTAAAGGGAAGCAACATGCCTTCTTTCGATATTAGCTCCGAACTCGATATGGTTGCCCTCAAAAACGCCATCGATGCAGTTGATCGTGTGATCAATAATCGCTTTGATTTTAAAGGTACCAGCGCCAAAGTCGAGTTAAACGAAAAAGACGAGACAATCACTTTACACGGTGATTCTAATGCTCAGCTTGATCAAATTAAAGACATCTTATTTCCAGCGCTAGAAAAAAAAGAAGCCGATAGTAGCAAACGCCTTGAAAGTGGCGATGTGCAAAAAGTATCTGGTAACAAAGTAAAAATGGAAATGAAGATTAAAGCGGGCATTGATCAAGATTTAGCTAAAAAAATCATTAAATTGATTAAAGATGAAAAACTCAAAGTACAAACTGCAATCCAAGGTGATACCGTGCGCGTAACAGGTGCTAAGCGCGATATTTTACAAGAAGTTATTGCACTAATGCGTAAATCAATTACTGATTTCCCATTACAATATCAAAATTTCCGCGACTAATTACTTAGGACTAGGGTGGTAGAATAAGTCAATATAGGTTTAAAGCATAACTCATCTATTTACATCATGAAGCAAATAGACAAGAGAGCTAGCACCTTTTAGATTATTACTTTTTTTTCCGCCCAAACCATGAGCCGGACGACTCACCAATCAGCCTTACTCGCCCTACTCGCTATGTTTTTTGGCCTAGGGATGATTTTTATTTTAGCCTATCAGGTGAATAGCTCTTATCGCTTTTAAATCCAAAAAATAAAAACTCCAGATTATGCATCTTGCTCATTTTTTGTCGTTTTCCTGAGAATATCAACGCTCAGAAGAGATATAGCCACTAGGGGCGCTGCTTGTTACGCCCCTAATATATATTGGTTACATGAAATACATGGTCTTATTTGAGCAAGAGGCAGAGTCAGGTAAAAATTTATAAAAAAACAAGTATTTACGCAACACACCTACAGACCTTGATACAAATCAAATCCTCATCCCCCATTCTTCTTTTATATTAGGCCTATATAAAAGCAAGGAGATCGAGATGGAAAATACACCACTACAAACGTTGTTTACTTCTGATATTGGCTTACTGAGCCTATTTACTATCTTGTTTGTTTTAAGCATGGCTGCGTATATATTTTTCTACGTGCGCCGCAAGGTGATAGAAGATACTGCAGCTAATGCGGCTAAAAAAATGACTCACTTAAATATAAAATAAAATCACCTGCCGCTGATGCTGTAGATTTAAAAAAAGGATCGCTTACATAAAGTAAACGATCCTTTTTTTACGGCTGAACCTCAATCAATGCAAACGACTCTTTATTTTCACCCGCGCGGTTGCCACGCCATACCACTATGCTACCTAAAGGCTCTCCACCCAGCGTCATTTTTAAATGGCATGCTTCAGCCTTACTTCCCTGTTTAAGGGCAATCCCTGCAAAATACTCAAAAGAAGCCAGTGGTGCAGATGGAATATTGCGCCCATCAATGCATGAGATTTGTCCTTGCATGGCATCTCGCAAAGAATAAGATACGGCTCGATAGCTTTTTGATGCATCTAACCATGGCTGCCAGAGGCTAATTAACACCCCCCAAATCAAGGTTACGCCACAAGCCCAATTGGTGACCGCTAAGCGCCCTGGTGGGCGTTTGCGAGCAATCACAATACACCAAATCCCCGTCAAGCAAAGCGCAAATACGATGCCTAGCCCGCTCCATTGTACTTGATAAGCAGGGCTTGCCTCGCGCAGCGTTCTAACCATACCCGTTGGTATGCCGGTATGCACGGCAAGCCAACCCAGCCACAGCAGGCCTGTAAAAAGGCCAAAAGTCATTAAACCAAACCAGTTCAGGGCTTGAGCTGCACCACGGCGTAAATCATCCACGCCACTGGCGGCCAAGATAGAGAGTGGCAATAACACAATCAAAGCATGAGACTCACGCGCATCCCCCGCCATCACAAACCAAAGCACGTGCATAAGCAGCAACACACTTGGCAACAGCATCTTAGGCTGGTTTAGCTGATGACGATTCGCCCATATCCCCCACACTGCCAAGGGCAATGCTGGCCATGCAAACCAAAGCACAATAGAAAAGAAAAAACCAAACGCATGAAATGCTTTGAAATCAGATAAGCCACCAAATGGACCTAATGCATACTGCCCAAGCCACAAATCAAATACTGGCCGCGCATGCTGATAAAGATCAATGGGCCAAATTGCACTTAGCGGCACCGCAATCACTAAAGCGCAAAGAATACTCACTGCATAAGAAGTACTTCGCCAAGGCTTAAATAGAAATAAAACCAAGGCAGAGCTTAACGCCAAGATAAATTCGGCCCAATTTCCCCCTAGCAATAATAGTAACCATGCTAGCCCTAGAATAAACCCAGCCCTTAGCGGCTGGCGCAGTGCATAGGCGAGCCCATATGCGTGCCAAGAAAACCCTGCCAAGACCAAAATCTGAGGGGATAGATGATGCCCCCAAATAATCAAACCAATACAACCAATCATGGTAATTACAGCAACACGGCCATAACGGCGGCCATATAGCTCACGCCCAGCCAAGCCCAAACCCCAAAGTGCTAGCGCCATCCAAATACCCGTCGTTAAACGAGCAGCATCGTGCACGGCCATCCCTAGTTTTTGTAAAGGCCAAGCAAACAAGGCAGCGGCCCAATAATACAAGGGTGCGCTTTCTAAATAAGGCTGGCCTGCATATTGTGGGATAGACCAATAAGCACCCTGCATAAAGCGCTGAATAACTGCAGCAGTTTCAACTTCATCTGGCTTCCAAGGATCATGACCGATCAAGCCTGGCACAAGCCAAACTAGACACAGAAGCAGCAGTAGCCAAGGCTTTTCTGCCCCAACAGGCAGGGGTTCCCGCTCTGCAGGAGGAATATAAGTCAGCATGGTGTTTACCCAAAGCTCAAGGTAGCTCGGTTGTTTTTACAGAATTTTTGAAAACTAATTTTTAAATGCAAAAAAGGCAGCGCGCGGCTGCCTTTTTCAGATACTGCGCAGGAACAGTTATTCCTTGCTGCCGTACATGCTGTATTTTTGACGGAATTTGTCGATACGACCAGCAGTGTCCACAATCTTTTGCTTACCGGTGTAGAACGGGTGTGATTCCGAAGAGATATCCAACTTAACCAGTGGGTACTCTTTACCGTCTGTCCAAACGATAGTTTGTTTAGCAGTCAGAGTAGAACGGCTGATAAATTTGAAATCAGCAGCTGTGTCGTGGAATACCACTTCTTTATATTCTGGGTGAATGCCGTCTTTCATTTTACTTCCCTTGTTAGCGTGCTGGGGTTGTGCCAACACTAGCCATAAAAACGAGATGATCGCACAAAAGCGCAATTTGAACAAGCTGCGCTTTTGTAATTATCGACGCATCGAATCAAAGAAATCCATATTATTTTTAGTGCCTTTGATTTTATCTAATAAGAATTCCATCGCATCCAAATCATCCATTGGATAAAGTAATTTGCGCAGAACCCAAATCTTTTGCAGTTGATCTTGCTGAATCAGCAATTCTTCTCGACGTGTACCGGAACGATTTACATTGAGTGCTGGATAAGTACGTTTTTCTGCCATACGACGATCAAGGTGGATTTCATTATTACCCGTACCCTTGAATTCTTCATAAATCACATCATCCATACGGCTACCCGTATCAATCAGCGCCGTGGCAATAATCGTTAAACTACCGCCCTCTTCGATATTACGTGCAGCACCAAAGAAGCGCTTAGGACGCTGCAATGCATTTGCATCCACACCACCCGTTAATACCTTGCCAGAAGCGGGCACAACGGTATTGTAGGCGCGAGCCAGACGGGTAATCGAATCCAGCAGAATCACCACGTCTTTTTTGTGCTCGACAAGGCGCTTGGCCTTTTCGATGACCATCTCAGCCACTTGTACGTGGCGAGTTGCTGGCTCATCAAAAGTAGAAGAAACCACTTCGCCCTTCACGGAACGCTGCATTTCGGTTACTTCTTCTGGGCGCTCGTCAATCAGCAAGACAATCAGCATGACTTCAGGGTGATTGGCACTAATAGCATGGGCAATATGCTGCAACATCACGGTTTTACCGGTTTTTGGCGGTGCAACTAAGAGTGCGCGCTGGCCTTTGCCGATAGGTGCGATCAAATCAATAATGCGACCGGTGACGTTTTCTTCGGCGCGGATATCGCGCTCAAGATGTAAGCGCTTATTTGGAAATAACGGCGTTAAGTTTTCAAATAAGATTTTATGCTTAGCATTTTCAGGCGATTCACCATTTACTTTATCGACTTTAACTAGAGCAAAATAGCGCTCACCATCCTTAGGCGTTCGAATTTCGCCGTCGATGGTGTCACCAGTATGCAGATTAAAGCGGCGAATTTGACTGGGGCTAACGTAAATATCGTCAGGGCCCGCCAAATACGAGGTATCGGGGCTTCGCAAGAATCCAAAACCATCAGGCAACACTTCTAGCGTTCCATCGCCATAAATGTTTTCGCCTTTCTTGGCTTTTGTTTTTAATATGGCAAAAACAAGGTCTTGCTTACGCAGCCGGTTTGCACCGTCAATCTCGCAAGACGTAGCCATATCAACAAGTTCGGAAACGTGGAGGTGTTTTAAATCAGACAGGTGCATAGGAGGGCGCGCTTGAATAAATCGGGAAGGGAAAATTAGAGTTAGAGACTGGGCTGGTCGAAAAGAATATCCGGCTGGCCCAGTTGAATAAATACTAGCCTATACGGGTTTAACTAGTGCTGTCAAATATTACTATCAATAAATGCAGTTAATTGTGATTTTGACAACGCACCAACCTTAGTTGCCTTCACTTCACCATTTACAAACAGCATTAATGTTGGAATACCGCGAATGCCATACTTAGGCGGTGTAGTTGGATTTTCATCAATATTCAGCTTAGCGACTTTCAAACGACCCGCGTATTCAGCTCCCACTTCTTCCAAAATAGGAGTAATCATTTTGCACGGGCCGCACCATTCAGCCCAGTAATCAACTAAAACAGGGCCTTGTGCTTGCAAAACGTCAGCATCAAAAGAGGCATCTGTTACCTGTGCGATATGTTCACTCATATTAAATCTCCAACATGGGGGTAATCAATTGGCTTATCAAATCCTAGACGAAGGATGAAGCAGCCAGCAATGTTTTATTGATGTGGGCGTACGCTTATTTTTCAAGCCCATTGTACTAGAAAACTTACATTGCCGCGCTAACGGCCTCATCCAAACGATCAACCAAGGTCACGGTCATGCCTTCAATCGCTTGGCGCGGACGATTACCTTTAGGAATAATGGCATGGGTAAAACCCAATTTAGCAGCTTCACGCAGGCGCTCTTGTCCACGCTGCACGGGCCTCACTTCACCTGCCAGCCCCACCTCACCGAACACCACTAATTTTTCTGGCAAGGGCCGATTTTTGAGAGAGGAAACAATCGCCAGCAAAACCGCCAAATCTGCCGCAGGCTCAGCGATACGCACCCCGCCTACCGCGTTAATAAACACATCTTGATCAAATGCAGCAATCCCTGCATGGCGATGCAACACCGCAAGCAGTAAAGCCAAGCGATTTTGCTCCACCCCAACAGCCAAGCGCTTAGGCTGTGGTGAGTGCGCATCATCCACCAAGGCTTGAATCTCCACCAGTAGCGGCCGAGTGCCCTCTTGCGTTACCAGCACACAACTCCCTGGCACCGGCTCTTTATGCTGGGATAAAAACAGCGCCGAAGGATTAGAGACCTCACGCAAGCCCTTATCCGTCATGGCAAATACGCCCAGCTCATTAACCGCTCCAAAGCGGTTTTTAATGGCACGAATTAGCCTAAAACTAGAATGCGTGTCGCCCTCAAAATACAATACGGCATCAACAATATGCTCAAGCACGCGCGGGCCAGCAATGGCACCATCTTTGGTGACGTGGCCAACCAAGAAAATAGTTGTGCCGGTACGCTTTGCGTAACGCGTAAGCTGGGCTGCGCATTCTCTAACCTGGGCTACGCTACCTGGCGCGGAGGTTAAAGCCTCAGAATAAACGGTTTGGATCGAATCAATTACAGCCACTTGGGGGGCAACTTTTTCTAGGGCAGCTAAAATTTTTTCTAAGCCAATTTCGGCATACAAGGCCACTTTGCCAGCAGGCAAACCTAGGCGTTTGGCCCGTAAAGCAATCTGCTGTGGCGATTCTTCACCCGATACGTATAAAACCGCTCTTGCCGCCGCCAGCAGCGTCATCGCCTGTAAGAGTAGCGTTGATTTGCCAATTCCTGGGTCGCCGCCAATCAACACTACGCCACCTGGCACTAAGCCACCGCCTAGCACACGATCAAGCTCCGCCATACCGGTAGGGATGCGGGGGATTTCAGCCGCTTCTACATCGCTTAGTTGGTGAATTGCACCATCAGCAGCCAAAGATTGAAAACGCGTACTGGGTGCGGCCTCTGCCACACCTTCTTGCAGCGTATTCCACTCGCCACAACCTGGACATTGCCCCTGCCATTTGGGCGATGCTGTGCCGCAAAGCTGACAAATAAAAGTAGATCGAATTTTAGCCATAAGCCGAATAATACAGGAGTCGACCAAGGCCAGCTTGCTTGCAAAAAAAAAGCGGCCAAATCATGGCCGCCTGATCGCTAAGGTGTAGCTAGTTAATGTACTGAAATAAACTTAAACCTTGCACTTGGGAAAAAGATTTGCGCGAGGCCTCAAGCAGGGTCTGCGTTAAAGAGAAATCACTCAGTGCGGTGGAGTAATCCAAATCCTGTAATTGTGACAATGTTTGCCCGTACTGCACTTTTAAATCGCCATTGGTGTCTTGTACGGATTGCGTTTCAACCATCTTAGCCCCAAAGCTACCATTTGAGCTCAACACATTCGTCAGCATATTACTGGTATTTTGCAAGACAGCATTTAGTTGATTATGAAAATTAGCCATCCCTGTTGGACTGGTCTGATAGTTATTCAATGCATCAGAAAAGACCTTCATGGTTTGAAAAATATCACCGTTATTGCGGCTTGGATCAACATTAAATGAATCTAATACGCCACTAGAAACAATCCCTGTTGGGGTAGCGCTCGATCCCAAGGGGCCAACGACGGTACTTGGCTGCCCAGTTACATTCATTTTGATACCGTAATCCCAAGCAGCAACAGGTGGCACACCTACCGGATCGGTCGCTAAATTTTTAAACTGAATATCACCGCCTGGCACATAAGGCCGAGGATAATTATTAAGCTGCCCTGGAATAGCTGCTCTTACACCCGCGGTGTAATCATGCCCATCAATTAATGATTTATTGAAATTAGTGTTTGCAGTCACCCCATCGGCAAGTAGGGGTTGATTATCAATCAGATCATAAGAAATAACCGGCTTACCAGGATTAGCAGGGTCATTTACCGATTGAAACTCAAGCTTAAATTTTTGTGAATGAGCGGGGTTATTCCACTTAGTGACATCAACCACTTCACCAGGGCTTACGATACCGCTACCGCTATTACCCGGAGCCACGCTATTGGCAGAGCTTACAAAGCTACCATTGCCGGTACGGCCTGCTTGAAAAATTTGATAACCTGATTCAGAAACGGGAATCTGCCTAGAGCCAGATATTTGCATCAGGCGCTGCCCATCATCCCCAGCGTAAGTCACATTACCAAATGACGTTTCACTAAAAGGCTGAGTTGAGCCCTTAAAGCCAGAAAACAAATAAGCGCCAACACCATCCGTTGCATTGGCAAGGCTCATCATTTCCTTGTATTGGCCTTGCAGCTGAGCATCAATAAGCTTTTTTTCTGCAACGGTTTGCGAAGGATTGCCCGCGCTTACCGCCAAAGAGTAAATATCGTGTAGCAACTCAGTAACTTGCTGCAAGGTTGATTCAGAAAGGCGCATTGCCGAATCAGCCGTTTGGCTATTCACTGCATACTGCTTATTTAGCTCTTGAGCTTGGGTTACATCTAATATTTTTGCTGATGAAATAGGATCATCAGCCGGCGTCAGCACACGGCGACCAGTCGACAATTGATTTTGCAGCTTCGCTTGCACACTAGAATGACGCTGTAACTCTGCTGCGCCTTGTTTGTAAATGGTCGTGGTGGCGATACGCATGCTGTTTATTCCTTATAAATGCTGGGCAACAGGGGTGAAACACCTATTAGCCACCAATTCGCACAATGGCATCAAACGCTTGTTGTGCAATTTGAATCACTTTACTGGATGCTTGGTAAGCCTGCTGATAGCGCAATAAATTCGCGGCTTCTTCATCCAAATTAACCGCCGAAACAGAATCACGAGATATCTCTGCTTGTTTTAATACTTCTGTTTGAGCAGTCGACATAATATTAACTTCATTGGTTTTTGCACCAATCACCGCCACCATTTGCCCATAAGCTTCTTGATAATTAGACCGATTGCCATCAATAATTTTACGGCTTTGTAATTCGCCCAATTTCAGAGCATTACGACCATCGGCATCTTGTGATGTGCCCGGCTTTATCGAAAATTTATCGCCCTGCGCAGGCTGGCCATCAATTTTCAAATTCCAGCCATTAAAAGAAATAGTTTGCCCTGCGGTATAGATTGCTGGAGCCGATGTAGCTCCCGTCACCGTATCCGTTAAGGTATATGTTGTTGGCGTAGTAAATGTGATATTCACTAGATTTTTTAATGCGGGGTTAACTGCGGACGACGTCGTGAGCGCAGATGGCGTATCCACGGCAACTTGGCCAATTTTCCCCGTTCCGGTATTCGTGCGCTGTGTATCCGAGATAATCGGCACGCCTGCGGCTAATACACGTGGGTCAGTCGGTTTAATCGACATACCACGGCTAAAGCCTGTAAAAGGCTGGACCATAAAACGATCACCAGCGGCGGCTGCTCCTTGTGAGAACTTCAGCTTGAGCCCATCCACGCTGAGCGATTGCGCATCATTTGTAAACTGTGCACCAGTAATCATCGTACGCTGGCCATCAGACTGACGAATTACTTGATAATCTGTGCCATCAAACGACACCTCGTAATCGCTCGCCTGAACTTTGCTTACATCCTCGATATAGCCTCCCAATAAAGGGGGTAGCGCTTGCACGGTGTTATTGCGATTGGAAAGCACATTTCCCACCGCTGGCGGCATACTAATCCCCACGGTCTCACCCGCAGCCATCACACCTGGCACACTCCAATTCAAACCCAAGACGGTAGGTGTCGTTCCCATCACGGCAGCACTGACAGTTTGACTCACATTATCAGACAGGCGAGTAATGCTGTATTCACTGCCTGCTGTGCCGGTAAAGGTGAGCGAGTAATCGCTCGCCACACTTTTCACCCCAGCAGGTAGGCTAACACTTGCAAACGCTGTGCTCACGCCTGCAACGGTATGGTTAAGTGACACACTACTCTGCTTATAATCAAAAAAGTTTGTCCCCATATTGCCGTACAAATCTTGCCCTTGGCGCATCTGGGCATTAAATGTTTGCCCTAATACCATCGCCATACGCTCAATTGAGTTTTGTGCTGAATCTAATGTTTTGCTGCGATACTCTAGCAGCCCACCTAACTGCCCTCCCGTAAGCATGGTTTCAGGGATCTCGGCATCAATGGCGCCTTGGGTATATACAATCGAAAGCCGTTGTGGATCACTAATCGAAGGCTTTGCCGCAATAGAATACGCCGTACCACCTACCACTAAGTTTTGACCATTTCCAATAAACACATTGATCGTGCCATCACTTTGTTTAATTGAGGTGGCTTTTACCAGCGTATTTAAATCCAGCACCATTTGATCGCGCTGATCTAATAAATCATTGGGCAATTGCCCACCGCTGCTCGAAACGGCAATTTGGCCATTAATTTGGGCAATTTGTTTAGATAATGCTGTGACATGGTCAGCAGCGCTGACTAAATTGCCATTTACACCAGCACGCATTTCAGAAAGCCGCTGATCAAACACTTGAAATCGATTCACCAAGCCTTGAGCATTACTCATCAAAGATTGACGAGCAGGCAAAGACGCGGGATTGGTGGCCATCCCTTGAACCGCACTAAAAAACGATTGCAGCACCGGTGATACCCCTGCAGCAGGATCGGCCACTAAATTATCGAGCTGCTTAATTTCGGCAAGATAAGTACCGTAATAGCTATCTTGAGAGGTGGCTGTTTGAACTTGCTTAGTTAAAAACTCATCATAAGAGCGCTGCACGGTATCCACGCGCACGCCAAGCCCAGTAAAACCGTTACCCGTATATTGAGGATAAGGCGCACTTTGCTTCACGCTTTGGCGGGAATAGCCTAGAGTATTGGCATTGGCAATATTATGCCCTGATGTACTCAAGCCTAAGCTTGCCGCGTTTAAGCCACTTAGGCCAATACCAAAAACACTGGCTCCCATGATGCAACTCCTTTGCTACTATTTATCGGCACAAACGGCCAATGCTTGAAGGCGGAATAAAAAAGCCTATCTGCCACCACTTATTTAATGTACCAACTCAACTAAGCTAATTGGCGCCGTAATTGTTCAGCAAGCTGCGCCAGTTTATTTGCATATTGTGGGTCTGTAGCGTAGCCACCTGTCTGCAAAGCCTTTGCAAAGCCCTGCGCATTACTCCCTTGGCCCATCGCCTCGGTGTAGCGACGCTTGATTAAGCTTGCGTAATCATTAAAGCTTTCTGCATAAGAGTCATACACTCTAAAACGCTCTACCCGCTTTTGAGCCCGACCACCAATAAACTCAGTGGTGGTGATATCTGTGGTTTTACCTTTCCAATCTTTAGTTGCCTTGATACCAAAGAGATTATGACTATCCGCACCTGCAGCATCCCGAATCGGCTTTTTACCCCAGCCCGACTCCAACGCCGCGTGGGCCACCAAAACATGCGCAGATACGCCTAAAGCTGCTGATGCTGCGCTAGCATTCCCCACCTGTTTTACAATAAACGAATCGCCCAATCCGGCATCTTTTGCCGAAACCTCGGCCGCTTTTGCCGCTGGTAAATCATAATGCAAAGCACGCGATGGTTTTTGGTAAAGCGAAGGATCACGCTGTAATTCGATTTGCCGCACAATGGATTCCGCAAAACCCACACCACCGTGCTTAGACCACATTTGCGAGAGCTGTTGATCATGCATGCCGCGAAACATATCCGCCGTGCCTGATTCCATCTCATCGTACTTAGGCGTGGCTTCACGCATTGATTTGAGCATTTGATTGGTCAACAAAGCCTCAAATTCACGCGCAACTTCTAAAGCGGCTTTGCTCGGATCTTTGCGGGCCAGCTGACGTAAGCTATCTACGCCCCGTACATCGATGGCGAGATCATTACTGGAAGGAGTGGCGGAAGAGATCATCCTGCTCGGCGCTTATATAAAAGGTTAAGCAAGTATTAAGCAATAAGCATGCCGAGTTATAATTAAGGGCTTGGTAGTTGAGGATTTCCAGGGTGGGTTAGCCCGCTTTTTTGGCGTAAGCCACCATAAAAAATAGTTGCAAAGCAGATAGATAAGCCACGACGCACAAAATCTTAAATGACTTCCAGCTCAGCCTTCAAACTACCCGCAGCCTTCATGGCTTGCAAAATAGCCAATAAATCCTGCGGCGTTGCGCCTACAGCATTTAAAGCACGTACTACATCTCGCAGCGTACTGGACTTAGGCAAACGCACAATTGGGCCTTTATCCGATTTAATTTGAATATCGGCATTTTGCACTTTAGTGGTTTTACCCCCAGCGAGCGGATCAGGTTGGGAAACGGCGTTATCTGCCGTAATGGTTACAGTTAAGTTGCCATGAGCAATGGCGCAGCTATCAAGCTTAACGGCCTGATTCATCACAATTGAGCCAGTACGCGCATTGATAATCACCTTAGGACTTGATTCTGCGGGAATGACGTCAATATTTTCTAAGCGGGATAAAAAAGCCACTCGCAAATTATTATCTTGCGGTGCGCGCACTTGGATGACTCGGCCATCCAAAGCCACAGCCGTACCTGAGAACTGGGAGTTCACGGCATTCACAACGCGGTTAGCGGTGGTGAAATCCGTTGTCAGTAATTCAAGCTGAACAAACTCACCATTACCCAATAAAGTAGCCACGGCTTTTTCTACCGTCGCACCAGCGGGAATGCGCCCTGTAGCCAGTTGATTAATCTGTGTGCTTGATCCACCCGCCGATGCGCCTGCCCCAGCCACAATAATATTACCCTGTGCCATCGCATAAATCTGACCATCCGCCCCCTTAAGCGGGGCCATCAGCAAGGAACCACCACGAATAGACTTTGCATTCCCAATCGAAGCAATTGTTACATCCAACGGTTGCCCCGGCCGAGCAAAAGGCGGCAAGGTTGCGGTAACCGTTACCGCAGCAACGTTTTTAAGCTGCATATTACCGCCTGCGGGTACTTGAATCCCCAAATTAGTCAGCATATTCACTACAGATTGCACGGTAAACGGCGTTTGCGTGGTTTGATCGCCACTGCCATCCAAGCCCACCACCAAGCCATAACCTACCAACTGGTTATTCCTTACCCCAGCAACCGACGCTAAGTCTTTTATCTTTTCAGCCTGCGCAGGCACTAGAGCAAACAAAAAGCAGCAGATAAGGGCAAAACGGTACATATACACAACCTATTTAAAACGGCATTACATTTAAGAAAAATCGCTGCAACCAGCCAATGGTGTTGGCATCAGCCATCGAGCCCACACCCAGTTGCTCGATGCGTGCATCGGCCACCTTATTCGATGAAATCGTATTACCCGCTTTAATATCTAGCGGATTAACCACCCCAGTAAAACGCAGGGTATTAATTTGATTATTCACGGCAACTTGCTTTTCACCACCCACAATCAGATTGCCATTGGCTAGCAAATCAATTACGGTCACAGCAACCGTGCCTTTAAAAGTATTGGTGCTATTAGTCGCCCCCTTACCTTCAAATTTATTCGTTCCTGCCAACTTAACCGCAGCCGTTCCTTCGCGCGAGAAGTATTGCTCGATATCCCACGGCACCAGCGGGATATTACCCTTCGTACTGTAATCCAAGGATCCGGCTTTATTGCTGCTGCTATTGGAGGTATTGACTGCAGCAAGGTTTTCTTCAATGGTGATATTAAGCAGATCACCAATATTGCGCGCCACCCGCTCTTCAAACAGTAAACGTGAGCTATTGGGCTGAAAGATAGAGCCATTATTGATGCTGGCCACAACCGGCTGAGCAGGTCTGGCCGTAGTTGGCAAAGTAACTACCGACGGCGGCGTAGTACAAGCGGCAAGCAGTACGGCAATCATTGCCGCTGCGCTGTGGCAAAATTTCATTTAAATCCCCTCATTACAACTGAGTGAGCTTTTGCAACATCTCATCTGAGGTTTTAATTGCCCGCGAATTAATTTCAAACGAGCGCTGCGCTTGAATCATATTGATTAGCTCTTCAGTGACATTCACATTTGATGTTTCCACATAGCCTTGGTTAAGCGCGCCCAAGCCATTTGTACCCGGCGTACCCACCGTTGGCGCACCAGAAGCCGTGGTTTCTAAGTAAAGATTTTCACCCACTGATTGCAAGCCTGGCGGATTAATAAACGTAGCCAGCTGAATATTACCTAACTGCACGGGCGCTGCCGCATCATTATTTACAATCGCGGTAACCGTACCATCTTTAGCGATAGTCAGTTTTGTAGTGCCTTGCGGAACTTGCAAAGCAGGCTGCAAAGCATAGCCACTGGCGGTCACCACGGCACCTTGGCTATCCACTTGAAACGAGCCATCTCGGGTATAGGCCGTAGTGCCATCGGGCATAGCAATTTGTAAAAACCCTTGGCCATTAATCGCCAGATCCAGCGGACCATCAGTGAGCTGCAAATTACCCTGCATATGGATACGGGCCGTGGCGACGGGCCGCACCCCTGTACCAAGCTGCAAGCCCGTTGGTTGCTGGGTTTGCGCACTGGTTGACCCACCAGGCTGGCGTAAATTTTGATAGAGTAAATCTTCAAACACCGCGCGTTCACGCTTAAAGCCATTGGTGCTGACGTTGGCCAAGTTATGCGAGATGACATCTACATTCATCTGCATGGCATCCATGCCAGTTTTAGCAATCCACAGCGAGCGCATCATGATGCGTACTTCCTATTGTATTTTTTGATATAAAACATAAATGACCTTATCCACAAACAGCAATAGCACGAAGTGAATTTCATCTGCAATTAAGCAAGAAATTAAAAGGGATATTTTCGTGTATTGAGTGGATAAAATTTTCAAGCAACAACTTAATCATCAACCATTTAATGAAAGCAACTGCGCCGCGCTGCGTGCATTTTGATCTACGGTTTGCATCATTTTAATCTGCAAATCATATTGGCGCTGCGCACCGATCATATGCACCAGCTGATCTACCGGATTCACATTACTCACTTCCAAGGATTCTGAAGCCAGTTTTACACTCGCATCTGCCTGAGCCACTTCACCATTTCTTTGGCGAAACAAACCGTCATTGCCTTTTTCTAACTCACTCTCTGGAGGATTAACCAGTTTAAGCCGGCCAATTTCTACTGCCTGCGACGGATTATCAAAGGGTGAGCCATTAATCGTGCCGTCTTTTGCAATGGTAATGCGGGTGTTTTCTGGTATAGACAATGGGCCATTTTCGCCCTGCACTACCAAGCCACTGCGGGTTTTTAATAAGCCAGCTGCATCAATTTCAAAACCACCGTTACGGGTATATGCCTCACCGGTTGGGGTTTGCACCGCCAACCAACCCGCCCCATTCACCGCCACATCCAAAGATCGCCCAGTCTGCTGGACAATCCCCGGCGTAAAATCAGCGCCCGTGCCCTGCTCCACCACATAAGCTCGGCTGGGGGCGCCCACACCACCAATCACCGGCACCGCGCGAAAAGCCGTTAGCTCCGCTCTAAACCCTGGCGTAGCCACATTGGCTAAATTATTGGCAACCGATGCCTGACGCAGCATGGTTTGCTTGGCCCCAGTCATCGCGATATACAGCATTCGATCCATTTTTTTACTCGGGCATGGGCATAAAAGTACGGGGCTGAATGATTTTAAAAAACCATTCCTACCCTATAGATGATTCAATTAACGCAAATTCACAATCGTTTGCAAAATAGTGTCTTGGGCCTTAATGGTTTGCGCATTGGCCTGATAAGTGCGCTGCGCTGTAATCAAATTAACCAGTTCAGCGGTTAGATCGACGTTAGCATCTTCCACCGAAGCCGATTGCAAGGAGCCTAGATCGCTGGTGCCAGGATCGTTGGTCCTAGGCTGGCCCGAAGCAAAGGTTTCTGCCCAACGATTGTCGCCTAAGTTTTGCAGCCCTTGTGAATTAGCAAAGTTGGTCAGTGTGACTTGGCCAATGGCCCTGTTTTGCCCATTGGAGTACTTACCCAGCATAACGCCTTCACGATCAACCGAAACCCCTGTTAGCACGCCATCAGGGTAGCCGTCTTGCTTAATGGTATTTACCCCAAATGGACTACCATACTGAGTTGTGCCCTCTAGACCAATACGAAAAGCCAAGGGCGAAGTTGCACCGGAAGTGAGGGTGGTACTAAAAGACAGTGGCGTGGTATTGATCAAGTTACCATTTGAATCAAAAGTAACATCTGGATAGGGCAGCCCTGCCACATTGGGTGCCGAAACCGGATCGCTATCAAAGCGCGTTCTCACTTCCCAAGTATTAGGTGCGGTTTTGGTAAAATACATGGTCAAACTATGCGAAACACCTTGGGAATCATAAACTTGTGCCGAGGTTGAATTCGTAAATGTTTTTACATCAGCAGGGTTAAGCGCCCCCACATAATTGGTTGCAAGTGGATTGGTTCTGTCTTTAGGCAGCTGACTTGCGTCCATATTCATCCCGAACTGCAGCCCTGCGCTAATGCCGCTACCCGCAACTTCTGTCCAACCGGTAGTTTTTGCGCCGATATTGCCTACAGACAATTGCAAAGGCGCAGGGTTACCGCCCTTTTGCAAGGCATTGGCATTGATATCAAATGGCCAACCAGTGAGTTTTTGGCCAGTATTGCCAACAATAAAACCATCTTTATTGACTTGAAACTGGCCATTACGCGTGTAGCTAACAGCGTCGCCATCCATCATGCGGAAATAACCGTTCCCAGTAATAGCGATATCCAGCGGGTTATTGGTAGAAGTGAGATTGCCCTGACCAAATTGCTGAGTCACCGCAACCGTGCGCGCCCCCATCCCAGAGATAGTCGATGAATTAGCAAATGTATTGGCATACATATCTACAAACTCTGAACGCGATTGCTTAAAACCGACCGTGCTAGAGTTGGCAATATTATTACCGATCGCGTCTAGGCTTCTTGACGACGCACTTAAACCACTCAAGCCCTGCTGGAAACCCATAACCGTATCCTCAAAAATTGTTTACTGCAGGTGCCTTGAACTAGCGAATCTGCCTTACCGCACTAAAATCAATGCTGCTCTGATCCGCCAACATCACTTTGACACCCGTCTTTGCCAACTCAACGCTACTAGCGGTTTGCCACGTTAAAGTATTTAAAGCAATTTCCTTGCCATCTTGCACGCCACGCGCAGAAATTAAATAATCGCCTGCTGGGGCTTTTTCGCCATTATCCATTTTTCCATCCCAAGCCACGGCCGCGGCACCCGCTGGCTGTTGTGGCAAGGTGATGTTATCCACCACAAGACCGTTTTTATCCATAATGGATACTTTAATATTACTTACACCGGATGGCAGATCAATCCGTGTATCAACGGGTTTGGTGCCATCAAACTTCATTTTATTACCCACTGTTAGCACTTCTTTGCCAATTAAAGCCGCAGCTTGAAAACTTTGTGCAGCAGAAAAACTCGCCAACATGGTTTGCATGGTGGTATTGAGCTTTTCAATCCCCGTAACGCTACTGATCTGGGCCATCTGGCTGGTGGTTGCCGCGTTATCCATTGGATTCATTGGATCTTGGCTTTGCAATTGCTTAACCAGCAGCTTAAGAAATCGATCCTGCTGCTGATCGGCCGCTGATGCCTTGGCCGTTCCCGCTTTTTGATTCAGCGCAGAATAATCCGTCGTTGAATTAACCGTTGTACGAGCAACCATGATGATTCTCCTTTAGATTATTGGCCAAGAGCCAAGGTGCGTAGCAACAAGGTTTTGGCGGTATTCATGACATCTGCATTAGTTTGATACGAGCGTGAAGCTGAAATCATATTGGTCATTTCTTCCACAACATTCACATTAGGCATGGCCACATAGCCATTGGCATCAGCCAAGCTGTTTTTTGGGTCATACACCAGTTTAGGCGGTGTTTGATCTTCGATCACGCCAGCCACTTGTACCCCAACTGATTCCTTGCCACCGCCTGGTATTTGAGCCGATTGAAACACCACCTGCTTGGCGCGATAGGGCTGGCCATTAGAGCTGGTAATGGATTCTGCATTGGCTAAATTGGACGCCACAGCGTTTAAACGCGTGGTCTGTGCGTGCATGGCGGTTGAAGCAATATCAAACACTCTGAACATAGACATGCTTTAGCTCTCTTATTGGCCCGTCAGCGCGGAGCGCAGACCTTCAATCTTTTTCTGCATAAAAGTAATCCCTGCCTGATAGCGGATTGCGTTATCGGTAAACGCTGCCATTTCGGCATTCATATCCACCGTATTGCCATCAATGCCAGATTGACGTGGATTGCGGTAGAGCAAGGCTTTAGATAAAGGGTCAACACTGTCTTTAGGCTGTAGATGGCGTGCATCGGTTGCGGCTAAAGGCTTCACTGGATTTTTTTGCAGGGCGGCTTCAAACGATTTTTTGAAATCAAAATCGCGTGCCTTATACCCTGGCGTATCGTTATTGGCGATATTTGAAGCCAACACTTCTTGCCGCTGGCTGCGTAGTGACAACGCAGTTTCTTGCGGGCGGAAGTAATCGTCCAAACGACCTAACATAGCCAAACTCCCGTTTTAATCATCACCAGCCATAAGACACGCTGTTTACGCATATAAATTAAGCACGAAACGTGCCAAGCAAAAAGCCCGCATTCAGCGGGCTTGGGGGCTATTTAATGTAGGGCTTCGGCAATTATTGCCGCCCAAAAAGTATTTAGTTTCGGGCAATCATGTCCCCATGCGTAGCTGGCCCTTGTTTCTGGCGAGGGGCATCGTACATGATCTGATTAACCAAATAACTCACCTCGACTAACATGAGAAAAATTCATCCACAGGCTCGAGCAACGCCATGCGTTCGAGCTGAAACTCAAGCTTCACCCCTGTTCGTTGATGCGCTGGACAAGCGATGTATTGCAACACTCAAAATAACTGGCCCAGCACTTCTAGCAGCCTGTCGGACTTAAGACTGATCTACTACGGAAAAGCCGGATTTGGCCATATTTCACGCATTTTCTCGTTGAATAGCCAGCTATTCGCCTCAAAAACCCGCGAAATCTGTCTCCAACCGGCCTTTCCCTCGCTACGATCGCTTAAGTCCGACAGGCTGCTAACCACAACACATATCTCGATCAGTGCGTCTTTCTATTTGGGCATGCATCGCACACCTTCGTACACTCTATTTTGTCTAGCGATTGGCTTAAGGCACAGACCGAGCGGCGGCAGGCTACAAAGCGCACGTTCTCTTCATGGGCTAGATCACGATAGGCGCGCATCACATTGTGGCTTAAAAAATCAGTAAACAAGATTAATAGATCTGCACCTTTTAAGCTGGCAGGTTTGCGCTGGTGAGCAGCATTTCGGCCAGAAACATGTTTGTGTACCTTGATGCCATAGCTAGATAAAAGATCAGGAATATTGCCCAGTACGTCTGCGCCAACCAAATATGCGTTCATGCTATTGCCTCGATAGAGTGGATAAATTCATTCTCCTACAAATGATAATGATTATCAATAGCGAACTTATTACATGTTTGATGTAAGCATTCCTTCCTTTATGACATTGATCGCGGCACACACTCCTTTTAAATAAAAAATACCCCACTCAAGATAAAAAACCCCAATAAATCATCTTAATACGGTATAAATTTTTCATACATTTGTTTGAAAATAACCCACTACTCTGCGCTGCTGTTTTTATAATTCGAGCATGTTTAATATAAACATAAGCAATAAACCCTACAAAAATGAACAAAAAAAATACCTCTTTCACGCTAAATACAACACCTTTTCAACAAACAGTAATCCCACTTACTTAAATTATGTTGCACTGCGATAAGATCAAATTGATGTTTTTTTAACCTAGGCCAAGAATCAAAAAGTTATTAGCGCTCATTGTTTGCCCCAGACCCATCTCCCATGAGGACACAGACATGCTGATTGCCATTCCCGCCGAAAAACTGCACGGAGAATTCCGAGTAGCCGCTACGCCGGAAACCATAAAAAAACTGATAAAAGCGGGGCATAAGGTCAGAGTTGAAAGCAAAGCAGGCCAACACGCCGCCCTTACCGACGCCGCCTATACCGAGGCTGGCGCAGAAATCGCCAAAGATAGCGATGCACTTTATCAAGGTGCAGAGCTGGTGCTAAAAGTACGTGCGCCAGACGCGCATGAGATTGCCAAGCTGCCAAGCCACTCCGCCCTTATTGCCCTATTTGATATTCATCACTACCCCCATTTAGAAGCGCTGAGCAGCAAGCACATCAGCAGCTATGCGCTAGAGCTAGTGCCACGAATTACCCGTGCACAATCCATGGATGTTTTATCTTCACAAGCCAATATCGCGGGCTATCGCGCCGTGCTACTGGCAACGCAATACTATCCCCGCTTTATGCCAATGCTAATGACCGCCGCTGGGACAGTTAAACCAGCAAGAGTGCTGATTTTGGGCGCGGGCGTGGCGGGCCTACAAGCCATTGCCACCGCCAAGCGGCTTGGCGCCATTGTAGAAGTCTTTGATGTGCGCCCTGCCACCCGTGAGCAGGTGGAATCGCTGGGGGGCAAGTTTATTGAAGTCGCGCTCAGCGATGCCGAAAAAGCTGCAGCAGAAACCGCCGGTGGCTACGCACGTGAGATGTCAGATGATTACAAACTGCGCCAAAGCGCCTTAATTGACAGCCAAGCCCGCCTTGCCGACATTATTATCAGCACTGCACAAATCCCAGGCAAAGCCGCGCCCGTATTGATTTCAGCCGAAACAGTTGAGGCCATGAAGGCAGGCTCGGTGATTATTGATCTAGCAGTAGATAGCGGCGGTAATTGCCCGTTATCCAAAGCCGATAAAGTAGTGCATAGCAATAATGGCGTCACTATTGTAGGCCACGGCAATTTGGCCAGCCTGCTGGCTGCCGATGCATCCGCACTCTATGCGCGCAATATGCTGACTTTCTTAAGCCTGCTGCAAGATGCCGAAGGCAAATACGCCCCGCATTTTGAGGATGAAATCATTAAAGCCACGCTAATCTGCCACCAGGGTGCGGCCTTATTAGGCAAAAAAACCGAGGCAGCCCCCAGCCGCGCAGAAACCGTCATCTAGCAGCCTGTCGGACTTAGACGGTCGAAGCGAAAAATCGCATGGTCGAGACCAGATTTTGCCGGATTTGCAGCGCCAATAACGAGTTATTGGTCAAAAATCTGGTGAAACATGGGCCGATCAGGTGATTTTGCAGCTGACTGATGCTAAGTCCGACAGGCTGCTAGCAGCCTGTCGGACTTAAGCGATCGGAGCGAGGGAAAGACCGGTTTGAGACAGATTTCGCGGGTTTTTGAGGCGAATAGCTGGCTATTCAACGAGAAAATGCGTGAAATATGGCCAAATCTGGCTTTTCCGTAGTAGATCAGTCTTAAGTCCGACAGGCTGCTAGCCCACGCGATATCAATAGCATTGCAACGCGTGGGCAAAAAAGCGCACCCAACCCTAAGCAAAACTCAAAACATGATTGGAGTAAGCAATGTCTCTATCTTTAGCAGCCTCTGCCGTTGCAGAAGTCAGCAGCCATGCGCTGAGCACGGATCCATTTATTGGCAGCCTGACTATTTTTATTCTGGCAATTTTTGTTGGCTATCACGTGGTATGGAATGTCACCCCAGCCCTACACACACCACTGATGGCGGTAACTAACGCGATCAGCGGCATCATTATTGTTGGGGCGATGCTGCAAGTTGTGGATATCAACGCACAAGAAATCAGCATCACCAGCGTATTAGGTGCCGTGGCTATTTTCCTTGCCAGTATTAATATCTTTGGTGGATTTTTAGTCACACAACGCATGCTGGCGATGTTTAAAAGGAAGGCAAAATAATGCAAAACTTTACTTCCATTCTTTATCTGATATCTGCCGTACTGTTTATCTTATCGCTCAAAGGGCTTTCATCGCCTTTATCTGCCAGACGCGGCAACCTATTTGGCATGATTGGCATGGCGATTGCCATTGCCACCTCGTTTTTTGTGGCAGATAAACCGGTAATCTGGCTGATTTTAGCCGCCATGAGCGCAGGCGCTGTGGTTGGCGCTTACAGAGCGCGCACCGTAGCAATGACCTCTATGCCTGAGCTGGTTGCCGCCATGCATTCTTTGGTGGGTTTATCTGCGGTGCTGATTGCCATTGCCGCGATCTTCCATACTGGGGTTGCACACGGCAGCATGCAAAAAACCGAGTTATTTATCGGCGCATTTATCGGAGCAATCACCTTTAGTGCATCGGTGATTGCCTACGGTAAGCTCTCTGGCAAATTTGGCGCAAGAGCGATCAACTTTAAAGGTCAGCATGGCTTAAATTTAGTGCTCGCCCTCGCCATGCTGGGCTTTGGGGCCATTTATGTGGTGAGCGATAGTCAGTCTTCTTTCCTGATCATGACCGCGATTGCGCTGGCACTGGGTGTGCTGCTGATTATTCCGATTGGCGGAGCCGATATGCCCGTCGTGGTGTCGATGCTCAACTCTTACTCAGGCTGGGCAGCAGCGGGGATTGGCTTTACGCTCAATAACCCCGTGCTGATTATTGCTGGAGCTTGCGTTGGCGCATCGGGGGCGATTCTTTCCTACATTATGTGTAAAGCCATGAATCGCTCGATTCTCTCAGTGCTGCTCGGTGGCTTTGGGGCTGCAGTTGCGATTGAAGGCCCTGCTGGCTCGGCGCAAAAAAACTACCGAACGGGCAGTGCCGATGATGCAGCGTTTTTAATGGAAAACGCGGAAAGAGTGATTATTGTGCCGGGCTATGGCCTTGCCGTTTCCCGCGCTCAACACGCCCTGCAAGAGCTAAGCGATCTACTCTGCGCCCGAGGTGTTGACGTACGCTACGCCATTCACCCCGTCGCTGGCCGCATGCCAGGGCATATGAATGTGCTGCTCGCTGAAGCCGAAGTACCCTACGATAAAGTGGTAGAAATGGAAGAAATCAATAGCGAATTCTCCACTGCCGACGTGGTATTGATTATTGGTGCCAACGACGTGGTCAACCCCGCCGCCAAAAACGACCCCGCTAGCCCCATTTATGGCATGCCAATTTTAGAAGCCTATAAAGCCAAAACGGTGATGGTCGTGAAACGCTCAATGAATGCAGGCTACGCAGGGCTAGATAATGATTTGTTCTATATGGATAGAACAATGATGGTATTTGGTGATGCAAAGAAAGTGGTTGAGCAGATGTTGCAGGCGGTGCATTAAAAGATATAGCGTGGGCACGTGTGCCCACGCAGCGTATAAAGATGATTGCTCCAGCAAAAAAATGGCCCAGAATCATCTGGGCCATTTTTATTGTAATCATCAAACCATCAAGCCGTCACGGGTTTATCCAAAACGGGCACGGGCTGGGCCACAACTGCGGGCTCTAGCTCATCAGGCAACACATCACGCTCTTCGCCCAGCTCGTTTTCCCACTTACAAACCACCCCAGTTGCCACGGCATTGCCAAGTACATTAGTGGCAGAGCGGCCCATATCTAAGAAATGATCCACGCCCAAAATCAGCAATAGCCCTGCTTCAGGAATATTAAACTGCGATAGCGTAGCGGCAATCACCACTAAAGAAGCGCGCGGCACACCAGCCATACCTTTTGATGTCAGCATCAAAATCAGTAGCATCATGATTTTTTGCATCAAGGTCAGCTCTATACCGTAAGCCTGGGCAATAAACAAGGTAGCAAATGTGCAATACATCATTGAGCCATCAAGGTTAAACGAGTAACCAATTGGCAGTACAAAACTGGATATCTTCTTATTGCAGCCAAACTTCTCTAGCTGCTCTAATGTTTGCGGATAAGCCGCCTCACTGCTGGCCGTGGTAAAGGCAAGCAATACCGCACCACGAATCCGGCGTAATAATGAAAAAACCCGCGTTCTTAAGAATATAAAGCCCAGCAATGTAATCACACACCACAGCATAAAGATACTGAGGTAAAAGCTCGCCACAAACTTGCCATACACTGCCAATACATCCAGCCCTTCTTTAGCAATCACCGCGGCCATTGCGGCAAATACGGCTACTGGCGCAAAGTTCATAATGTAGGTGGTGATTTTGAGCATGACATGGGCCACCATATCAATCACATCCACCAGTGGGGCAACCCGTTTACCCAGCGCTGCGCCCGCTACCCCAAAGAAAATAGAGAACACGACGATTTGCAGAATTTCATTCTTAGCCATTGCATCAAAAATGCTGGTTGGAAAAGCATGGTGCAAAAAGTCTTTTAGATTCATCGCGGTTTTAACCACGCCACTGTCTGTACCTACGGCGGGCAAAGGCAGATTTAAGCCTACTCCTGGCTCAAGAATGGTCACCATCACCAAGCCTAATACAAGGGACGTGAGTGACATAAACATAAACCAGCTCATGGTTTTAAGACCAATCCGGCCAATCGCACCGCTATCACCCATTCTGGCGATCCCTACCACCAAAGTAGAAAAAACCAACGGGGCAATAATCATTTTAATTAAGCGCAGAAAGATATCGCTCAGCAGCGATATATAAGAGGCAAAAGACGCTAGCGAAGCGGAGTTATCCGCATACTGATTCACTGCATAGCCACAGATAATACCTAGCACCATCGCTAGGATAATATATAAAGTTAAATTTTTAGACTGCATTACAATTCTCTGTATTCTTACCAAGCAATTTAGTACGGCAATAGAAAACACAATATACAAAAAAATCTTAGCGTATTAACCAGATTAAAATATAAATAAATGATATCTATTTCGACTTAAAATTACTTAATATTCTATTTTTAATTCATGAAATATTTTTATTCCAATTCAATTAGCAAGTAAAACGCAAAGGCCGCCATGCGAGGCATAAGCAACACAGAGGCCTCACAAACGCAGCCAACAAGGTATCTTTCTAACTGAAATTCGAATCATCATGCACTCTTACACCATGCTATTACACCGCAAGTCTTACTTGTTAGCATGTGCATTATTTACACTCAAACGAACAAAGCCCGCTCCAGAGACTCCAGAGCAGGCTAGGCGTAAGAAAAAAAAATTAACAAGCGCTACTTATAAAGGATATATACCATTTTTCATGGGCTTAAGCTTACAACGTGTTCAGTGAAATTATTTTCAAGCCCGACACAATACTGTAATCAACCCAGCCTTAAACGGTACTTAAACCCCCTAAATAAAGGAAAAAACTGCCTGTGTAAAGCCATAAAAGTAAGACTACCAATCAGACTCAGCGTGAGCCAAGGCAAGCTTGGCGCATTCAAGCTACGCGCGTTATCCAGCAAAAATCCCCCACCGGTATAACCAAATAAGCCACCTAAAGCCAAGCCCATCCGCCCCATTCCCATATAGCTTGCTCTCGCCTCTGGTTGAGCAAAACGAGCAAGCAGCGCTTCTCTGGCTGGCTCGGTAATTAATGTACCCAAATAAAAAAAAGTCAGCACCACAAATGCCGCCACAATTTCATTCACCATAGCCATAGCCGCCATGCTCAAAGTCATTAAAGCAATTCCCGCTAAAACCCGTGCTTCTAGACTAAAATATCGCTCTCCTAATCTTGCCAATGGATAAAGTAAACACAGCGCCAACATGGCATCCAAGCTATACATCCAACCCACCGCCTGCGCCGTACCTGCCAATTGCTTTATCACCACAGGCATCAGCAGCATAATCTGTACACAGAGCACGTAATAGCCGCTTAGCGTCAGCACAAACACCAGAAAAGGCTTATCTGCCAACACGGTGCGAATAGCAGCCAAAGCCGAAGTCCGCCTTGCAGCAACTTTATACGCGGGTAATAAAATAGCATTCACCAAGGCCGTTAATACAAAGGCCACACAGCCGCCCATCGCCACCCAATAAAAATCAAAAGCCAGCAACCATGAGCCAATCAAAGCCCCCAACATGGCTGCAGCACTCTCTTGCATCATTAATAGCGAATAAAAACGATTACGCTCAGCAGGGCGAGTCAGCTTAATGATTAAAGCGCCACGGGGCGGATCAAATAACATGCCGCCTAAGCCAGATAGCACACAGGAAAAAACTAAAATACTGGGGTGACTTGCCCATGCCATCACGGCAAAACCTGCCGCCCGCAGCAGCATCCCGGCCACAATCAAAGGCTTTGCCCCAAAACGATCCGCCAAAGAGCCACCAATTAAACCCAAACCCTGCTGCGATAACTGCCGCACGCCCAAAGCCAAACCCACGGCCGCGGCAGCCCAACCTAATTGGTCCACAAAGTGCAGGCTAATCAGCGGAAACACTAAAAAGAAACCACAAACCACCAGCATATTGTCCAACATAATAAAACGCCGCCCCAAGCGCCTTGCCCGCTCTGCCCCCGCCATTTTCTTGCCCCTTGTGAATGATTTGTGCATATTCTGAGCCGTTAACAGTTATTATAGAAGTCGTTAACTGCTAATATTTAATATGGGTTTTTCTTATGGCTCTTAGCCTTGATGATTTGCAATTACTGCTTGATATCGAGGCCTGTGGCAGCTTTAGTCAAGCGGCAGCACGGCGGGGCTGGTCACAGCCTCAGGTGAGTCAGCGCGTAAGCCTGCTAGAGGCTGATTTAGGCACGCAGTTATTTCAACGCCATCGCCGAGGAGCCATTGCCACAGCCGCTTGCCTCGGCTTTTTACCGTCGGTAAAAGAAGCCTTAGCCGCTCTAGAAACCGGCCGCCAAGCTCTGCAAGGCGCCCCAGCCCTACCCAGAATGCAGTTAGCCTGTATGCCCTCTTTGGCATCGGTGATTTTTGGCCCTATTTTGGTCGCGCTGGCCAAAGCGCCGCTTGAAATACGCTGCAATACCGATCATTCGCCCAATATCATGGAGCAACTTTTAAGCAGTAAAGCCCAGCTAGGCTTTATTTTAAAATGTCCACCTATGGCAGGCATTCAGATGGAGCGTATTTGGCGCTCCTCTATTGTGGCGGTGGTGCACAAACGCCACCCGCTTGCCCGCTCCGGCGTTTTAAGCTTGGCGGATATCGCCAACGAGCAGCTCGCCCCGCAATTTTGGGGGGATGGTTGTGATCAACTTATTAGCCAGCTACGCAGTTATCGCACCGCTAGCGGCCCCATCCACGCCATTCAACCCGCCAGCGCCGCCCGCGAAATGGCGATGGAGCATGGTTTTTTAACTTTTATGCCGGAAGTCGCCGTTAAGCGGGATTTGCGTGAAGGGCGGCTGATCAAACTAGCAATCAGCGATTTACCGGTTTGGGAATGGGAGGTCATGATGGCGTGGCGCAGCGGCAAACGCAGCGATAGCAGCAAGCAGCTCGTCATAGATACCGTCAGGGCGATGGCAGCAGACTGGGCTTAAACTGCATACCCAAAAATAATCACCAACAAAAAACACGAAGAAACCACCTTAAACCTCGGTGTTTGTTCGTGCTTCTTGTGGACTCCCCCGTTATACCCAGAGCGCGATTACAAATTAACCCGCTCAATTTTATTCAAGCTGCGCCCCAAAAATCGCTCGCCCACACTTTGAAATTTAACTGGCACATCGGTCACATAAAAGCGGTATTCCGGCGCAAGATGACTGGGGTTTGCCATACCAGAAGACTGCAATAAATCAGCCGCCTGATCGGCAATGGATAAGGCCGAATCCACCAGTTTCATTCGCCCACCGACCAAATCTAAAAGCAGCGGCTTAATCAGCGGATAGTGAGTACAGCCCAATACCAACGTGTCGATCTTTTCTACGAAAACAGGCTTTAAGTATTCCTGAGCCGTGAGCTTAGTGACCGGATGATCTAACCACCCCTCTTCGACTAGCGGCACAAACAGCGGGCAGGCTTGCGAATACACACGGTAACTAGGATTAAGTTGGTGAATTGCGCGGGCATAGGCGTTAGAGTTAATCGTGGCTGGCGTACCAATCACGCCAATACCCCCCGTCCAGCTGACTTCTACCGCATTGCGAGCACCGGCTTCGATCACATCAAGCACCGGCACATTGGAATTGGCGCGCACCAAATCGGCCGCTACCGCCGCCATCGTATTACAGGCAATGATCAACATTTTTACCTGCTGATTGTGCAAGAATTGGGCGATCTCTTGAGTGAAATGGGCAATAGTATCCACCGATTTCACCCCGTAAGGCACTCGGGCGGTATCACCAAAATAAATAATATTTTCAAACGGCAGTCTGTCCATGAGGGCGCGCACTACAGTTAAACCGCCAACGCCAGAATCAAACACGCCAATAGGATGAGAAGGAAGAGATGGATTTTGCATGGGGAGGCATTTTACGCCTGAGCGCCGATCAGAGCGAGCTAGATATTTAAGCAATGCGAGTATCATTTTACTCTAAGGCAAAAAAACAGCCCGCTGTACGCAAAGCGCAGCAGCGGGCTATTGATCAGAGCGCAAAAATTTAAGCGATTACGTCTTGGTGCATCATTTTTTGCAGCTTTTTGGTTGAAAGCAGCAACAGTGCCGCCGCCGCCATCGCCATCCCTACAAACAGCATAAAAAACTCATAGATACTGCTGATTTGGTAGCCCATAAAGCTTGGAATAGCTTGGCCAGCTTCTGGATAGAAACCAGCCAAAACACCCGCAAACCAGTTAGCTGCCGCGCTAGCCGTAAACCATACCGCCATGAGCAGCGAGGCAAAGCGGGCCGGAGCTAGTTTATTCACAAGAGAGAGGCCAATCGGGGAAAGACACAGCTCACCCATGGTGTGCAGCCAGTACATCGTAACCAGCCACATAATGGATACTTTTACGCCTGGCTCGATGTGTTTTACCGCCATGGCAATCACGATATAACCAAAGCCTAGAAACAACAGACCCCATGCCATTTTAGTGGGTGAGCTAGGCTCTGCGCCGCGCTTGGATAGAAATGTCCAAAGGGATGCCAATACCGGTGCAAAAATCAGCACAAATACAGGATTAAGCGACTGAAACCATGATGTTGGTACCGTAAAGCCGAGTACTTCACGATCTAGCGATTCAGCAGCAAAGAATGTCAACGACACACCCGCCTGCTCAAATGCCGACCAAAAGAAAATCACGAAAAATGATAATACGCCAATCACGATAATACGTTCGATATCAACTTGAGTCAGGGGTGTATCACGCTTAGCCCGCTCTTCTGCGCTGATTTTTCCTGGTGCTAAGCCGATTAACTTACCAACTGGATCAACCAAATACTTATCACGAAAAGAGATAAAGATCGCCAAAGAAACCAGCATCCCCACACCCGCAGTTAAAAAGCCCCAGCGGAAATCAGCCGGATTACCCGTGTCGCCCAAAGCACCACAAATCAGCGGAGCCATAAACGAGCCTAAGTTAATCCCCATATAAAAAATGGTATAGGCGGTGTCTTTGCGGCTATCGTTTGCCTCGTAAAGCTGGCCAACCATCGTCGAAATATTCGGTTTAAAAAAACCATTACCCGCAACAATAAAACCTAAACCACTATAAAAAAGTGGAATGGCAAGCTTTGCTTCTTGATACCAAGTTCCTGCACAAAACAACAGAAACTGACCAAGTGCCATCAATACGCCGCCAACAACAATAGAACGACGATTACCCCAGAAACGATCAGCGACATAGCCGCCGACCAGCGGTGCCAAATACACCAAGCCCGTATATTGCCCATACAGCGCCGAGGTAAAGTGCTTGTCAAACGATAGCGCAGAAATCATAAACAGCGCTAATAAAGCACGGTTGCCATAGTAAGAAAAGCGCTCCCACATTTCAGTGGCGAATAAAAGGTAGAGGCCTTTAGGGTGGCTAGACTGATTTGCCATCTGGGCATCCTTTGTAAGTATGAAGTGTTGTATTGCTACTATTAATACCTTACAAACGTAGCGGTGCGTTACTTAAATATCTCATTTTTACTGAGGTAATTTTCACGCCGATGGAACTATAAACAAAAAAAAAATAACTAAGGCGACGTAAATAATGTGCCTTATAAGTGTGTAAATTGCCCGCCATGTCGCGTAAATACTTACTTATAGACAGAAGCAATTTTCTATATGTGGCAATTTAGGCCAATGCAGAGGTAAAGAAGCAAGAGCATCGCTCTTTATGCCAAAAGCGTGCTTGATTTAGCGCAGATATTGGCATTTTATGCCAATGACAAACGCATAAATTGCCGTAAATTGAGAATAACAGGAAATGAAAGGCAAAAATATTGCTAACAGCATAAGCTTGCCTAAAGCAAAAATAGACAATCAATTACTTACAAAACAAGAAATGTATCTAGCTTTACGAAAGCCGTCTTGCAGCAAGAAGAGCGAAGTCACGAAAATCATTAAAACGAAGGGCACGGCTGGCTGCGCCCTGCTGAATATCAGGCCTAGCAGCCTGTCGGACTTAAGCGATCGTAGCGAGGGAAAGACCGGTTTGAGACAGATTTCGTGGATTTTTGAGGCGAATAGCTGGCTATTCAACGAGAAAATGCGTGAAATATGGCCAAATCCGGCTTTTCCGTAGTAGATCAGTCTTAAGTCCGACAGGCTGCTAGCCAGCCATGCACTGGATAACGCTGAACCCTACTTAAGCTGCGTCATTAATGGAAATGCCCTTCTGCCGCCTTAGCACCCACTTCGCGCTCCTGCACCATCACCGACACCTCAACCGCACCCGATTTTTTAAACTGAAGCTTCAGCGGAAATTTGTCCCCAGCTTTTAACGGCTGTTTTAGGCCAAACATCATCAAGTGATAGCCCATACCCGGCTTCATCTTGATGGTTTCACCGGCTTTGACTTCCAGCTCATTAATCTGGCGCATTTTCATTACATCGCCCTCCATGCTCATAGTATGCAGCTCAACCCGCTCGGCACGCTCTGTGCTAGCAGCAAGCAGCACATCGGCCTCGCCTTTATTTTCAAGCCCAATATAAGCCGCGCCAACATCCTTACCAGGCAGTGTTGGCACTGAAAAAGGATGAACCACTCGTATATCCCCAGCCTTGTATTCATGGGAAAACGCCGAAACAGACAACACGGAAGAAGCGAGTAATAAAGCGATTTTTTTCATTTTTAGAATCCCTGATTTAAAAGTGGAAGATGGTTTTGAAACATGGATAGGATTGTTGGGCTTCGTTTCACTCCGCACCACAAAAACATGGTAAAAACGCTAGAATGTGCAAAGGCGATGGATCTTGCGCACTCTAAAAACATTAAAAAAAACGACACCATTTAAGCACTTTTTTTCGCATGGAAACATAGCAGCCTGTCGGACTTAAGACTGATCTACTACGGAAAAGCCGGATTTGGCCATATTTCACGCATTTTCTCGTTGAATAGCCAGCTATTCGCCTCAAAAACCCGCGAAATCTGTCTCAAACCGGTCTTTCCCTCGTTACGATCGCTTAAGTCCGACAGGCTGCTAGTGCTCTCTGGAGCCCCCCCTAGTTCAAAATTTCTCTGCAGTGTGCACTGCATAAATCAGTAAAGCTGGGCATTCATTTGCCATTGCAACATAGCCATGCGGTTTGATTCACCATTTCTGTGAGTCTGATACAGCTCTAACGCCAACAAATGCGCGGGGTGAGCTTGCCAAGCCAAGCGCACGCCCGTTTGCCGTGGCCATTCATTGCTATTGGCAATGCCATTTTTACTGGCAATTTGTGCGGCGTTAACGCCGCTTAGCTGATGATGGATAGCCATCTGCTCATGCCTTAGCGCAAGGCTTAGCTCCGTATTGATTGACACACCCCCTTCCAGCGCAAATCCTGCTAATTCGCCCTGATAATTAACCTTAGCCAAGGTGCTTTCAAGTTGGCCATCCTGCTTTTGCCAACTTGCAGCCCCATGCAGCCAAAACTGATCGCCTTGCCAGCGTGCATTGGCGCGCATGAGCAGGGTATCTCCAGCAAAACAATCAATTAGTTGAGCGCAACCTGTAACTTGCCCTGCATGGCTATGGCCGGTGTGCGCATCAGAGGCCAAAGAGCGTTTAACCTCCGCCACGTAAGCCGCATGCCCGCTGATATGCCAAGGCCCATCCTGCCATTCCAGCCCTGTGCTCCAGAGCGCGCTTTCTGCCCCAGGTAAACCTGCTCCTCTAAATACACCCGCGTGGCCAGTCACCGCACCAGTGGCATAGCGCAGCGCTAAGCCATCTTCGTGCCAGTGATCATCTCCCAGTACCGTGTTCAGCCAAAGCTCTGGCAAAGCCCAAGTACTTAAACCGCCACTAGCTAATAGTGGCGACTGCCGTCCTAGCGTCCACTGCGTAGCCCCTGCGTGATAAAAAAAAGCAGCATGATCCACGGCCATACCCTGCTCATGGTCGTCATAAGCCAGCACCACATGGCTACTTAAATCCTGCAGCCAGCGCTGCTGCCAAGCAAGCCCAGAGCCACCGTAGCGCATACCACGCAGGTCTTCTTGGCTGGCGGCCAATACTGGCAGAGCAGATGGCCACGCTGACTCTGCGCTTAAATAGCGAACATTGCTTAAGAGATGAATCTCTGTGGCAGCCCCTTCATCATCATGCGGCCCGTCGTGCGCCAGCGCGCTATTTGCTGCGGCGAGGATCAGCGAAGCGCTGATCATTAATAAATTTTTCATCGGTCAGAGTCTTTAAAAAGGCGACGATATTGGCTTTGTCTTGCTCGTTTAACTGAATACGAACAATCAAATCACTTTTAAATGGATTAAGACGGCCATCCCCTCTATGCGGGCCGGTTTTAATTTCACGCCCCCCTGCGGCGTAAAAATCCAGCGCTTCTTCCAGCGTAGCGATGCTGCCATCGTGCATATAGGGGGCGGTTAGCGCCACATTGCGTAAGCTGGGCGCACGAAACATGCCCATATCACGCGGCACACCGCTCAGCTCAAACAAGCCTCGGTTAGGCTCGGGAAAGCCCCCCTTACCATCGATATTGTAAAGACCCGTGTTATGAAACAAAGCCTCAGTCAGGCCAGAACCGGCATGCACCACCTGATCATTAAAATTAAAGCTACCGTGGCAATGAAAGCACTCCGCCTGCTCGCCAAAAAACAGATCTTTACCGCGCAGCTCGGCTGCCGACAGCGTGGCCTTACCTTGCAAATATTGATCATATTTAGAAGAAGCAGAAATCAACCCGCGCTGAAAAGTGGCAATGGCTTTAATGATCTGGCTAAAGCCGATTGGCTCGCCAGGGAAAACCTCAGCAAAGCGCTGCACATAATCACGATCAGCCTGAAAGCGCGCCAACACCGTGGCTTTGTTCTGATCATTGACGCCCATTTCTACTGGATGCTCGGCAAACAAGGGCACTTCCATTTGCCGCTCTAGCGTAACCAATGCCGGATTCGCCCAAGTGTACGTACTGTGCCAAGCCACATTGGCCAGATTCTGCGCATTACGCGGCGTGTGTTCACCGGTAGAGCCTGTCGCCACAGCGCGGCCATCCGTAAATGCTTTGCCCTGCTCATGACAGGAAGCACAGCTTTGCTGGCCGTTGCCAGACAGCCTTACGTCATAAAACAAGGCGCGGCCGAGCTGAAACTTGGCCTCGCTCATTGGGTTGTTGCTAGGTACTTTGGGGGTGGGGAAATAAAACGGCAGCTCCCATGACCAGCTTGCACTTTGGCGAGCTGGGTCATCGGTAGAAGTGCCCGACTGCACGCAGCCACCGAGCACTAACGCTGCCAGCAGGCAGCGTAAAATCATTTCAATTCAACCTTAAATACTTTAGAGAAGCTGCCATCGCCCTTAGGCAGGCCCGCATCCTTCTTACCTGCAGCTGATTCATTCAGATTCAGATCAAGATTATTAAAGATTTGCGCGCATTCCGGATCAGTCGGCCCGCTCATGCAGCCCATCGCCCCACCCGCATCTTGGCTGAGATCCACCCCTTGCAAGAGGCTAGCTAAATCCAGCACCACCCGCTGCTTTGCCACATCAAAGCTGGCAAAACGCAGCGGCAGAATATTTGGATTGCTGCAGCTAAACAAATTGGCATTTACTGCATCAGCCTTGCAGCCCGTTGCGCCTAAGTGAAAAAACCAATTCACGGTTTTGCCGTTAACTGCGGGCACATCCGGATTAAGCTCCAGCTGCACAAAGCGACGCCCCGCCTGCCAGCTCCAGCCCAGTGCCATATTATCCAACGGCGAAGGCATGGCCATTGTGTCGCTGTGATTAAGAATCACCTCTTTGCCTGCCGCATCTTTGGCGGTATCAGGTACACCCACTTTAAAGCTAAGCCCCACATACTGGCCGCCTGGCGCAGTACCTGTAACCTGCTGGTTTAGCTCTGAGCTGCCGACGCAATTACCCGTTTTATTTTCAAAATCCAGCATCACCACATTCAGGTATTGCGAGGCATTTTGCGTGAGCGCCAGCGGCACTTCCTGCCCCAAGGCATTGATCAGTTTGATATCGTGTACATAAAGGCGGGCATCGCGCAGCTTGGCCGGTGTAGCTCGGCTCCCCAGTGCTGGCAATGTGGTATTACATTCCGCCGTTTGCCCACCGGCTTTTAGCGCAAACTGCACTGCAACCGCCTGATCTGGCTGTGGGCTAATAGGCGTGGCTGTGGCGCTATCACCACTGGAATTGCAGGCAGACAAAATAAGGCAGGCAAGAATGGCATATAAACGCATGGTTTTCTCCAAACAGCATAAAAAAGCACGCCAGATAAACTGGGTGCAAAAAGGCTGAGCAGATCCATGCAAACACGCGAGTGTTTAGACAAAAGGCTGAAAAACCTCAGATCCGTAGACGCAGAGCCAAATAAGAACAAAAGCAAACAGGACAAACCTTAGGTTTTCTCTGTGCACTTTGTGTTCTCACCACTCACTATATTTACAGAATTTAAGGGGGTAGCCCTAGCACGCGGATATCAAGAATCTGCTAGGAGAAAACAGGCGGGGCATGGCCCGGGGGAGGATGGGATATATTGCGATGCAGGCGCAGCGGTGGCGCTGCTGGCATGCCAAAACTATGCGGCAACATGGCCACAGCCGCTATCGTTGCCGGTATAGCGACTGCCGGTGCCTGAGTCTGATCGGCATGGGCACAGAGCACACAGGCTGGGGCGGCCTTAGCTAATAAAGATTCAGACTTACTACCAGGAAGCTGGCTGAGTTGATATTCAACAATCGGCGTCATCGTGCCGCAGAAAACGCTGCTTCTTAAAGCAGACTGCGGCAATGTGGCGTGCAGCAAGGGCATCAGGACGTGCAGCATGATCGCCAAGAAGGCAATACCTATGCTGAGCTGATAGCGGCGTGCTGTCATAAACCAGAAAGTGCGGAGAAAGATCAGATTATATTGGCATAGGCCGCTGGCATCCAAGCAAAATCAGCAACGCCTACCAAAATAGGTAAAAAACAAACGCCGCTTAGATATGCCCTATCTATTGAGTATTTTTTCTGCCCAAAAGATGCCTGCCACGGTTTTGCCATCGGTAATGGAGCCATCTAACACGCCAGCAATCAAATCATCCAAGCTCACCGCTACGCACTCCACAAACTCACCTTCATCCAGCTGAGCCTTACCTGCAGTTAGGTTTTGCGCCAGGTAAAAATGAATTTCTTCATTGGTGTAGCTAATAATCGGATGATGAACGCCTAGTTTTTGCCATTCTTGTGCGGTATAGCCGGTTTCTTCCTGCAGCTCGCGCTTGCCACAAGCCAGTGCATCTTCACCGGCATCAAGCTTCCCTGCCGGGAACTCAAGATAAACACGATGCATGGGGTAGCGATACTGCCGCTCCATCAGCAATTTTCCATCCGGCAACACGGGGATAATCATCACCGCACCGGGGTGGATCACATATTCACGCGTGGCTTGGCTGCCATCGGGTAAGCGTACGGTATCGCGGTTGATATGCAAGAGCGCACCATTAAACACCCGCTCGCTACTGATTTTTTCTTCGATTAAATGTTGATCTTTTTGCATGGATTCCCAGCTTTTAATAATTAAAAAGTTCTGTAAACACAGAGATAAATAAACCCACGGAGATCCCTGAACAAACAAGAATAGCATCAAGCCTATATTTGACTCATCATCGCTCTAATTTGATCGCAATAGCCATTACAATTTAACACTGCTGCTATTCCATATCTTACGCGCATATTCGCTGATACTGCGATCCGATGAAAAGCGCCCCATTCCAGCCACATTCAGCAGGGCTTTTTTATGCCATTCCAATGGTTTTAAATACAGGGCGTCTACTTTCCCCTGCACTTTGACATAATCGGCAAAATCAGCCAATAATTGATAATGGTCGCCCCAATTAACCAGTAAATCAAATAACACCCGATATCGCTCCGGCTCATCAGGGCTAAATACACCCGATGCAATGCTGTTTAATACCTCGTGCAAAATAGGATCTGCCTCATAAATAGCCCGTGGATTATAGGATTCTTGCCTTAGGCGCTGAACCTCATCGCTATTATTGCCAAAAATAAAGATATTATCTGCGCCCACCGCTTGGCCAATTTCTATATTTGCACCATCCAAAGTGCCTATTGTTAACGCACCATTTAATGCAAATTTCATATTTCCTGTACCCGATGCCTCGGTGCCTGCGGTGGAAATCTGCTCGGATAAATCTGCAGCAGGAATAATGATTTCAGCAAGGCTCACGCTGTAATTCGGAATAAACACCACTTTTAGCTTATCGCCCACCCTAGTGTCATGATTAATCTTGCTACCCACATCATTAATTAAATGAATTAATAATTTAGCTGTTTTATATGCAGATGCAGCTTTACCTGAAAAAATAACTACCCTAGGCACAATTGCAGCATCTGGATTTTTTAAAATATACTGATAACGCGCAATCACATGCAATACATTTAACAACTGCCGTTTATATTCATGGATACGTTTTACTTGCACATCAAATAGTGCATCACAAGATACCACCCCGCCCAAATGCGTAGCAATATAACGAACCAAACGTTGTTTATTTTGCCGTTTTGCCGCCATAAAACGAATTATAAAATCTTCATCCTCGGCCCAAGGTTTTAGCTCGGCTAATTCATCTAAATTCACCCGCCAAGTTTTGCCAATTTTATCGTCTATCAAAGCAGCCAGCGGCCGATTCGCCTGTGCTAACCAGCGCCTAGGCGTAATGCCATTAGTTACATTGGTAAAGCGCTCTGGATAAATCCGCGCAAAATCGGCAAAGATGGTCGATTTCATTAATTGTGAATGCAGAGCAGAAACACCATTCACTTTATGACTAGCCACTACGGCAATATAAGCCATGCGAATTTTTCGCTCCCCCGACTCATCCACTAGGGAAACACGGCGAATTAAATCGGCGTCATTCGCAAAACGCTGTTTTACCTCGGCAAGGAATCGCTCATTAATATCAAAGATAATTTTTAAATGACGGGGCAACCAATGTGCAAACATTTCCACCGGCCAAGTTTCCAGCGCTTCGCTCATTAAAGTATGATTAGTATATGAAAATATTTTCTGTGTATATCCCCAAGACGTATCCCAATCTAGATGATATTCATCAATTAAAATGCGCATTAATTCTGGCACTGCCAATACAGGATGGGTGTCGTTTAAATGAATAGCGGTTTTATCGCTTAGCTGATTAAAATCTTCATGGGTAAATAAATAACGGTGCACAATATCTTGCAAAGAGGCTGAAACAAAGAAATATTCCTGCCGCAATCTAAGCTCTTTACCATGCTGGGTAGAATCGTCAGGGTATAAAACTCTAGATACATTTTCGCTATGGTTTTTTTCCTCTACCGCCGCAAAATAATCGCCCTGATTAAACATATGTAGATTAATACTGCGCGATGCCCTAGCCGACCAAAGCCTAAGTGTATTGGTGGCCGTGGTCTGATAGCCGGGAATAATATAATCATAAGCCATCGCCAATACGTCTTGCGTATCCAGCCAACGTATCGTATTGCCGGTGGTTTCTATACGCCCGCCAAATTGAACCACATATTGAATTTCATCACGGGGGAATTCCCACACATTGAGGGCTGAAAGCCAAGTGTCCGGTGCTTCAACTTGCTGGCCATCAATAATGCGCTGCTTAAACATACCAAAATCATAACGTATACCATAGGCAAAACTCGGCACGCCCATCGTCGCCATTGAATCTAAAAAACACGCAGCCAATCGGCCCAAGCCGCCATTACCCAAAGCCGCATCAGGCTCGTAATCTAAAATTTCATTTAAATCCACACCCATTTCATCCAGAGCTGCCTTAACCGGCTCAAATAATTCCAGCGCCAATAAAGCATTAGATAAGGCGCGGCCAATCAAAAACTCCATCGATAAATAATATACCCGCTTTAAATCCTGAGAATATTGCGCCCGCGTGGTGCGCATCCAGCGCTCAACTAATCTATCCCGCACAGCCAAAAACGTGGCATTCAACCAGTCTTTAGGCTGAGCCACAATCGGATCTTTACCAATAAAAAATACTAACTTATTGGCAATGGCATGCTTTAAAGCATCGCTATCATTACCGGGAGAATCATATTCAAAAGAAACCGTCATCAGGTACTCCTTTAAAAAACGCAGGTAATCATCGCCCTAGCTTAGGATGTGCAAGTCGTTGCGCACCGGCTATTAGTGCCTACAGACATCTTTTCCTCATCCATCAATCATCCTTTCATACAAAACCACATACTGCGCGGCCGCTGTACTCCAACCAAAATCAGCTTGCATGGCGCTGCGGCGGACGGTTTTCCAGTCTTTAGTACGATGCCAAAGGATAAAGGCGCGTCGCAGGGCGCGGCTGAGGCTGGCTGCGTTAAAGTCGTTGAATACAAAGCCGGTGGCGCTGGCGTCTTCTAGATTTTCTAGGCTGCAATCGTTCACGGTGTCGGCAAGGCCGCCGACTCTGCGCACCAAGGGTAGTGCGCCGTATTTTAGGGCGTAGAGCTGGGTGAGGCCGCAGGGCTCAAAGCGGCTGGGTACGAGTAGCACATCGGCGGCCGCCATAATGCGGTGCGAGCAATCTTCGTCGTAACCAATTTGCACGGCAATTTGCGCGGGGTTGGCGGCGGCAGCGGCTTTGAATGCATCTTCCAAAGCCGTATCCCCTCCGCCTAGCAGCACAAACTGCCCGCCTCTGGAGGTGATTTCATCTAGTGCTGCCAGCACCAGATGCAGGCCTTTTTGCTCGGTAAGGCGGCTAACTACGGCAAACAGCGGCTGATCGCTGGTTTGATCTAAACCCATGCGCGTTTGCATATCTAGCTTGCACTTGGCCTTGCCCTGCATTTTTTCTACGCTGTAATTCGCGGCGATCAGCGGGTCGAGATTCGGGTTCCACACCTGATCGTCTACGCCATTCAAAATGCCAGTTAGATCTGCTTTTCTGGTTCTGAGCAGGCCATCAAGGCCGCAGCCCTGCTCATCATGGGTGATTTCGCTGGCATAGCGTGGGGAAACGGTGGAGATATGATCGCAAAAATACAGCCCTGCTTTCATAAAAGAAATCTTGCCGTGAAACTCGATGCCTTCCAGCGAAAAGAATTCAGGCGGCAATTCCAGACTAGCAAAGGCCGAGGCCGGAAACACGCCCTGATAAGCTAAGTTGTGCACGGTAAACACGCTTTTTGCAGGCCGACCCGCTGCCACTAGGTAAGCGGGCACAAGGCCAGCGTGCCAATCGTGAGCATGCACCAGCTCTGCCCGCCAATAAGGATCTAAGCCACTGGCAAGCTGCGCCGCCACCCAGCCCAAGAGGGCAAAACGCAGATGATTATCGCTATAAGGCTGCTGGCCCACATCAAGGTAAGGGCTGCCGGGGCGATCAAAGCAATGTGGCGCGTCGATCACATACACGGCAATGCCGCTGGCAGTATGTCCAAATAAAATCCTAATCGGCCCCGCCATGCTATTCACAGCAGCCACTTCGCCATCAATATTAAGCCCCGCCAAAATCGCCGGAAAGCCAGGTAAAAGCACACGCACATCGCAGCCCAAAGGGGCCAGCGCTAAGGGTAAAGCCCCCGCCACATCGGCCAGCCCACCGGTTTTTAATAGTGGAAACAGCTCGGCACAAACATGTAAAACGCGCATAAATGGCTACCATTGGATTGGTTTTTACAAAAGCTCTGTAGACACAGAACACATGCATCAGAGCAAGCAAAATCTTGAACCACAGAGAACCCAGAGCTACAACTTCGCCAGCATTTCTCTTGTCACCAGCACCACGCCGCCTTCGGAGCAGTAAAAGCGCTGCTCGTCTTTGCTTCGATCCTCGCCAATCACCGTGCCCTCAGGGATTTGGCAGCCTCGGTCTATCACGCAGCGGCGCAATCGGCTGGAGCGCCCCACCGTAACCGAGGGCAAGATCACGGCTGAATCGATGGTGCAAAAAGAATGCAAACGCACTTTAGAAAACAGCACCGAGTTATTCACTAATGAGCCAGAAACAATGCAGCCGCCAGAGACGAGGGAATTGAGTGTCATGCCATGGCTGCCATTGATATCTTGCACAAATTTAGCGGGGGATAGCTGCTCTTGGTGCGTCCAGATTGGCCAGTTTTTATCGTAAATGTCCAAATCAGGCAGTACCGAAGCCAAATCTAAATTAGCCTCCCAATAGGCATCCACCGTACCCACATCCCGCCAATAAGGCGGCGCATTCGGGTCGCTAGAAACACAAGATGCACTAAAGGGATGAGCCAAGGCGCGGCCTTCAGCCACAATGCGCGGAATAATATCTTTGCCAAAATCGTGGGTGGATTCTTCATCGGCTAAATCTTCGGCCAGCATGCGGTTAATATAATCGGCATTAAAAACATAAACGCCCATCGAGGCCAAAGCTTTATCACTTTTATTAGGCATCGAGGGCGGATCGGTGGGTTTTTCAATAAAGGCGGTTATTTTTCTATTTCCATCCACCGCCATTACACCAAATGCAGAGGCTTCTACTCGATCCACTTCGATGCAGGCAATGGTGCATGCAGCATCGTTTTCTACATGATCGAGCAGCATGCGGGAGTAATCCATTTTATAAATATGGTCCCCCGCTAATATCACCACATATTGCGCTCTATAGCTGCGGATAATATCTAGATTTTGAAATACCGCATCAGCAGTGCCGCGATACCAATGTTCTTCGTCTACCCTTTGTTGCGCGGGCAAAAGGTCAATAAATTCATTCATTTCATTACGCAAAAAAGACCAACCGCGTTGCAAATGTCGTAATAAGCTATGGGATTTATATTGGGTAATCACGCCAATTCGGCGAATTCCCGAATTTAAACAATTAGACAGGGCAAAATCAATAATTCGATATTTTCCACCAAAATGCACGGCAGGCTTGGCGCGATGATTGGTTAAGTCTTTTAAACGTGAGCCTCGGCCTCCTGCCAAAACCAGCGCAACGGCTTGATTAGGGAGTTGACGCGCCAAAACCAGCTTATCGATTGCTTCCATCTCACCACTCCCTTAGATAAACCTACCTCTATAGATATTAAGCAAGCTTGAAGGTAATTTCCCAGTTAATTAGCGATTTAAACTATTTAAGTTTAATTCAAAAAAAATGAGCACCTCATTCGGTGCTCATTTTTTTAAACAGATTCAGCGCATTAAGTCACAACGGTGGGCTGATCCATTGCCGTAAATTGCGTGATTTTTGCTAATTCCCGTGAAATTTTAATTAAATCAGCGAGAGCCGCCTGTGTTTCAACGCCATGCAGGGCAACATCTGGCTGATATTTTTCCAAATAAACCCTTAACGTCGCCCCTGCCGTGCCGGTGCCTGAAAGCCGGTAAATAATCCGATCGCCATTGGCAAAAATAATCCGCACGCCTTGCTTGGCGCTGTGCGAGCCATCGACTGGATCATCGTAAGCAAAATCATCGGCAAGATGAATTTCTTGCCCACCTAGCGTTTGTCCAGCTAACTCAGGCAGCTGTGAGCGTAGTGCGGCCATTAACTGCTCGGCAGATTCACTAGCAATGCCTTCAAAATCATGGCGGGAATAAATATGCCTTCCAAAACGTGCCCAATGCGCGGTGATGATTTCTTCAACCGATTTGTCCGTTACCGCCAGCAGATTCAGCCAGAACAATACCGCCCACACGCCGTCTTTTTCCCGCACATGATCCGAACCTGTGCCATAGCTTTCCTCGCCACAGAGCGTCACCTTGCCCGCATCGAGCAGATTGCCAAAAAACTTCCAACCCGTTGGCGTTTCATAGCAGGCAATGCCCAGCGCTTTGGCTACGGCATCCACCGCTGCGGAGGTTGGCATCGATCTAGCCACGCCGGCCAAGCCTTTGCGATAACCCGGCACCAAGGTGGCGTTCGCAGCCAATACAGCTAAGCTATCCGATGGCGTCACCACAAAGTTGCGGCCCAGCACCATATTCCGGTCTGCATCGCCATCACTGGCCGCGCCAAAGTCCGGCGCATAGTCTGCAGACATCGCGGCAATCAGCGCTGTAGCATGGGCGGGATTAGGATCGGGATGATGGCCGCCAAAGTCTTCCAGCGGCACACCATTCACCACGCTGCCTTGCGGCGCGGCAAGCAGGCCTTCGATAATCTCAAGCGCATAAGGGCCAGCAACCGCCGACATGGCGTCAAATTGCATACGGTGGCCAGCAGCGAACCATGCGCGGATCGCGTCAAAATCAAATAAGTCCTGCATCAATACGGCGTAATCGGCCACCGGATCGATGATCTCTACCGCCATGCCTGCCATGCTAAAACTGCCCAGCACGTCTAAATCTAAATCAGCCGCATCGCTGATCTGGTATTGGCTGATGCGGGTGGTGTGCTGGTAAATGGCTTCGGTGATTTTTTCTGCTGCGGGGCCACCGTTATCGGTATTGTATTTAATGCCAAAATCGCCATCTGCTCCGCCCGGATTATGGGAAGCCGATAAAACAATCCCACCCGTGGCCGCGTATTTGCGAATCACGCTACTCGCCGCTGGCGTCGATAAAATCCCGCCCCGCCCGAGAATCACCTGAGCGACGCCATTAGCCGCCGCCATTTTCAAAATAATCTGCACCGCCACACGATTATAAAAACGTCCGTCCCCACCCAACACCAAGGTACCGCCCTTGAGTGCGGGCACGGCATCAAAAATAGCTTGGACAAAGTTTTCTAAATAATGCGGCTGTTGAAATACGGTGACTTTCTTGCGCAAACCCGAAGTACCAGGGCGTTGACCAGAGATAGGCTGTGTGTGAATGACTTTCAAACGGTGTTCCTTATTGAAATGAATGAGGTAATCTAGCGAAACCCAAATCTTGAACCACGGAGGGCACGGATAACTCGGAGTTTCATGGAGAAAAGCAGCCATAGAAGCTTAAAATACGCGGGTTTGACCCGCCCTACACAATCGTTAACCACCATATGTTTGCAAACATTGCCCCCTCGTAAAGCAGGAATAACCCCATACACGCTAAGCAATTTGCTTTTGTTGTAGCAGACAACAAGAAAATGTACTGACCATGCTTTCAGCATGGGGCTTAAGCCCCCCCTTGAAGCACGCCGAAGCGAGGAACAAGCGGGCGGGGTTTCGGCAAGGGAGCGAGGAACGAGCCAATCCCGCCCGCCGCCGACTCGATTGTCCACAGCTGAGGGGCTTTCGTGCTGGTCGGGGCGGCCTCTTTACGTACTATGATTGGCCGTTCAAGAAAGTGAGTCCCCGCGGGGATCCCGCACCTAAAACAATGTGCCGAAGACACTAAAAAGAACTTTTTGATTTTGCTTAGCGCATATAGGGTACAAGCCGCGTACTTTTCAGCATTGCTCGCGGGTTTCACCCGCCCTACAAATAACATTACGCTTAAGTTGATAGGATTACGGAGCAACTCACCAAACATAACTCAACTACTCTCCAAAATCGTCACGCTCCTTGCGGCAACGCGGCAATCGTGGGGGTTGATTGCTGATTCGGCGTCCCCTGTGCTCGCTAGTCTCAGGCTCCACATCCCTGCGGGCAATCTGAAATGCACCTGATGCGCCGAGGCATTAATCATGATGAGTAAACGGCCATCCAGCTGGATCATCATCGCCCGCCCACCTGCATCCTGCCAATCGTGCGAATGCAGCGGTGCGCCAGAGGGATTTAACCATTCTACATCGGCCCGACCCCATTCATCATGAATACCAGTCCACCAGCGGCCAGAAATCAGTACCGCACAGGATTTACGAATTGCGATGAGCTCCCCTACATATTCAGCAAGGCCAGGCTCGGCTTTTTCCCAATCCAGCCAGTTTATTTCATTATCCTGACAATAAGCATTGTTATTACCCTGCTGAGTATGCCCTAGCTCGTCTCCGGCCAAAAACATCGGCGTACCCTGCGCCAGCAAAACGGTTGCCAGCATAGCTTTCATGCTGCGTAATCGCAAGATATTAACCCCCGCATCTTTGCTTGGGCCTTCTTCTCCGCAATTCCAACTCAGGTTATGGTTATGCCCGTCCCGATTGTGTTCTTTATTCGCCTGATTGTGCTTATGATTATACGAAACCATGTCACGTAGATTAAAACCATCGTGTGCGCAAATAAAATTCACCACAGAGACGGGCCGCCGCCCTTGGCGATGAAATGAATCACTGGATGCCGCAAAACGCTGGGCAAATAAGGCACGGTGCACACCATCATGCAGCCAGAATTTGCGCATCACATCGCGAAACTGATCTGACCATTCCACCCAGCCATTTGGAAAATGCCCCAATTGATAGCCGCCACTACCAATATCCCAAGGCTCGGCAATGAGTTTTACACCGGATAAGAGTGGGTCTTGCTGAATAGCAATAAAGAACGGAGCTTGCGGGCTAAAATGATGATCGACCCGCCCTAAAATTGGTGCTAAATCAAATCTAAACCCATCCACATGGCATTGGCTCACCCAATAACGCAGGCTATCCATCACCATTTGCAATACGCGAGGGTGGCTTAAATTAAGGACATTGCCGCAGCCCGTCCAGTTTTCATATTGATCTAATTGGTCCGCTCTTAATACATAGTAATTGGCGTTATCTATGCCGCGCCAAGATAAAGTAGGGCCCATGTCGCTAGATTCAGCGGTGTGATTGAATACCACATCGAGTAATACTTCAATTCCCACGGCATGCAATGCTTTTACCATATCCCTGAATTCAGATAATGGCGTGGTACCTTCCCGCCCAGACCAATAATGCGTTTCTGGAGCAAAAAACCCTAGGCTGTTATAACCCCAGTAATTACTTAATCCTTGCCTTAATAAATGCGATTCATCAATAAAAAAATGCACCGGTAATAATTCAATGGCGGTAATGCCTATTTTTTGTAAATGCGCTAATACCGCAGGATGAGCCAGCCCTGCATAGCTGCCCCGGATATCCTCTGGCACATCGGGGTGCAGCATAGTCATGCCGCGCACATGCGCCTCATAAACCACCGTTTCTACCCAAGGAGTACGTGGCGCTTTTTCACTCCCCCAGTCATAGAGTTCAGCAACCACCTTGCCTTTTAGCGCAATCGCCGCGTTATCGATCGGGTCTGGCAAGCTAGGCTGGTCTTCTTGATAGCCAAAGCTGCGCGGGTCATTGGTAAACTCCCCAACAATGGCGCGGGCGTAGGGGTCTAGCAATACTTTATTTGGATTAAAGCGGTGGCCCTGCTGCGGCGCATAAGGCCCGTGCACGCGGTAGCCATACACCAGCCCCGCTGGGGCATCCGGCAGATAGCCATGCCAGATACTATTGCTGCATTCGGTCAGCTCAAAACGCGCGGCTTCATTAATGCCTGATGCATCAAACAGGCATAGCTCAACACGCGTGGCATACTCTGAAAACAAAGCAAAATTAACACCATCACCATCAAAGGTTGCCCCTAGCGGATACGGCGTTCCTTCTTCTAGCTTCATAAAGTGTTTCCTTTGCTATTCCACCACAAAAAATTCAGGTCCTGAAACACTGGGGACACGGAGCTCCACGCAGAAAACCTCAAACTGATGAGTTTCTACTTTATAAAATCACTTATTTAGCGATAAATCCATTCTTGTTTTTTATTACAATTAAATGCTTTTTATTTTTTACCAACTTGAAACGCCATACCCTCTGAGTCCTCCTTGGTTCAATACTCAGCTTTTTCTTCTAGCCACTTTAAATAAAGGGTTGCTAGTGGCGGGATGGTGATGGATATGGATTGGGGATATTGGTGGCTGGCAATACTATCTGTTTGGCACTCTCTATTACCCACATTGCTGCCTTGATAATAAGTTGAATCGGTATTAATGATTTCAATATAGCGCCCCGCTAACGGAACACCTATACGATAGGCGTGGCGCACTTCAGGTGTAAAATTACAGATTACCAATACAAAGTCATTTGAATCCGCTGCGTAACGGGTAAAAACAAAGACCGAATTAAGCGCGTCATCGCCAACAATCCACTTAAACCCACTTGGCGAAGAATCCATTTCATATAAAGCGGGCTGGTCTTGATAGCTTTGATTTAAATCTCGTACCAACGTTTGCACCCCGCGATGCCATGCTGATTCTAATAAATGCCAATCCAAACTATGCAGATGCGACCATTCCCTTATTTGCCCCCATTCCGAACCCATAAATAATAATTTTTTACCCGGATGCGCCCACATAAAAGCGTAATAGGCACGCAAGTTGGCAAACTGCTGCCAAGTATCCCCAGGCATGCGGCTCAGTATCGAGCCCTTGCCGTGCACCACTTCATCATGCGATAGCGGTAAAACAAACTGCTCGTCAAAGGCATACATCAGGCTAAAGGTCATCTGATTATGATGGTGCTGACGATAAATCGGATCGATATGCATATAGCCGAGGCTATCGTGCATCCAGCCCATATTCCATTTGTAGTTAAAGCCTAAGCCGCCCTGTTTTGCCGCCAGTGTAACACCAGGAAAAGAAGTGGATTCCTCGGCAAAAGTCACGGCATGCGGGCATTCACTGGCCAGAATCTCGCTCATCTCCCGCAAAAAGGCGATGGCTTCAAGGTTTTCTCTGCCACCAAACTCATTAGGCAGCCACTGCCCCGCTGGGCGCGAGTAATCGCGGTAAAGCATTGAGGCCACCGCATCCACCCGCAGGCCATCCACCCCAAAACGCTCTATCCAATAGAGGGCATTGCCGATTAAATAATTTTTAACTTCATTGCGGCCATAGTTATAAATCAGCGTTTTCCAATCATGATGAAAACCTTCACGCGGATCGCTGTGCTCAAATAAGGGCGTGCCATCAAATTGGGCTAAACCAAAGCTATCGCATGGAAAATGCCCCGGTACCCAATCAAGCAGCACGCCCAGATCCATGGCATGCGCGGCCTGCACAAAGTAGCTAAAGTCTGCAGCCGTGCCAAAGCGCGCTGTCGGCGCATACAGGCCCAGCGGCTGATACCCCCATGAGCCATCAAAGGGAAACTCACTAATCGGCAGCAGCTCTATATGGGTAAAGCCTAGATCTTTCACATAAGGCAGCAATTGCGCGGCCAGTTCATGCCAGTTTAAGCTGCGCTGGCCCTCTTCTGGCACACAGCGCCAAGAGGCCAAATGCACTTCGTAAATAGCGATGGGGGTGTTATTAGCAGCCTCGCGCCCCATAAACTCAATCACTTTGCTAGGGCAACCAGCAACTACAGACGCGGTGCCAGGGCGCAGCTCAGCGGCAAAAGCATAAGGATCGGCTTTTAGATTGCGCACGCCATCCATGCCCAGAATTTCAAATTTATAACACGCGCCCAGCGGCACGGCAGGCAGAAAAATTTCCCATACCCCACACTCTTGGCGTAAACGCATGCCGTGGCGACGCCCATCCCAGCCATTAAAATCCCCCACCACCGCAACCCGCTGGGCGTTCGGTGCCCAAACGGCAAAAACCACGCCATCGACCCCGTCAATTTGCTGCGGATGCGCACCCAGCTTTTCAAACGGTCGATGATGCGTGCCCTCCGCCAGTAGCCATACATCCATTTCGCCCAAGATAGGCGCAAAACAATAGGGATCATCCAGCAGCACTTCATGCTCGCCCCAGCTCACAGCCAGTTGGTAAGTAAATGGCTTCTTGCGCCGAGGAATGGTTCCGGCAAATAAGCCGCGCGCATCAATCAGGGTTAAGGCCGCAAGGCGACGGCCCGAAGCCTGCTCTATCACGATACAAGCAGTGGCATCGGGCAAAAAAGCACGCACACTGAGTGCGCCATCAGCGTGCATTCCCAGCGCGGCAAAAGAATCGCCGTAGCCAGCGGTGCAAATGGCTTCAATTGTCCCGATATCCAGCAAGTTCATAGAGGGCTGCTCATTTAAATACAACGTATTTATAAATTGCTTTCATTAAAAATAAGCCACCGCTTGCGGTTTCGCTGCTTTTTGTCAACCTTAACGACAGATGTAAGCATTCCCCTTCGGCCATAAAGTCGAGTAAAATACTCAACTTTGCTAACTTAGCTGCCCTCCTATGCTTGCTCGCCTGCGTGAAAATATCGCTGTGGTCTTCGACCGCGACCCTGCCGCCCGAAATATCTGGGAAGTGGTCTGCTGTTACCCGGGCTTTCATGCTTTATCCCTGCACTTGGTGGCCAATGGCCTGTGGCGGCGGGATTGCAAGCTGCTTGCGCGAATGGTGTCGCACTTTTCGCGCTTTATTACCGGCATCGAAATTCACCCTGGCGCAACGATTGGCCGTCGTGTATTTATCGATCACGGCATGGGCATTGTGATTGGTGAAACCGCTGAGATTGGCGATGACTGCACGCTTTACCACGGCGTAACGTTGGGCGGGACCTCTTGGAATCAAGGTAAGCGCCACCCTACCTTAGAGCGCGGGGTGATTGTTGGGGCTGGGGCAAAAATTCTCGGCCCGATTACCGTACATGAAGGCGGCAAAGTGGGCTCTAATGCGGTGCTAGTCAAAGATGTACCTGCCAACGCCACCGCGGTCGGCATCCCCGCCAGAATCATTGAGGAAGCGGATAAAACTCGCAAAGCCAAGGCTGAACAAATGGGTTTTTCTGCCTATGGTATTTCTGCCGATATGAATGATCCTATCGTCAAAGCGATACACGGCATGATCGATCACTCGGTGACCACGGATAAACGCATCGAAGCCATTCTTGCCAAGCTTGAGCAGCTGGGTATGAATTGTGATCTAGAACGCGCCAGTGGCGATCAGTTTGACCCTAATTATTTAAACCGGATTGTCGATTAAATGCGAGGGAATGAGGGGCAGTGAGCGGAGGTCGAAACAGATCACCGCTCACCACTCAATGCTCCTACAAATAACCCAGCCACTTCCAACTCACGGCCCCCTATCCCCCCTCATTAATACTTGACTAAATCACTCTGGTATTTTACGATTGGCCTGTAAGTGAGAGGAAAATCATGCGACTGACCACCAAAGGCCGTTTTGCTGTAACGGCAATGCTAGACCTTGCACTGCGAGAATCCGCAGGGCCAGTAACGCTATCCGGCATCAGCGATCGCCAGCACATTTCGCTGTCTTATTTAGAGCAGCTATTTGGAAAGCTACGCCGCCGTGAGCTGGTAGACAGCGTACGTGGGCCAGGCGGCGGCTATTGCTTAGCCAAAAACGCCAGCCTGATTACCGTTGCCGATATTATTTTAGCCGTGGACGAGCCATTAGACGCCACCCAATGTGGCGGCAAGGAAAACTGCCATGATGAGGGCCGATGTATGACACACGACCTCTGGGCAAGTCTCAACAACACGATCTTTGACTACTTGGCCTCCATTACTTTGGCGCAATTAATAGACAAACATCAAGCCAAGCAAAAACGCTGCACTGACAGCATTTTACTCGGCAGCATCAAGCCTTCTCGTATTGAATCTGGAGTCACCGCAAAATGAGCGCAAACAAACCTATCTATCTTGACTACTCCGCCACCACACCAGTTGATCCACGCGTTGCGGCTAAGATGATTCCCTGTTTAACCGAGCACTTCGGCAACCCTGCATCGCGCTCGCACGCCTTTGGCTGGGAAGCGGAAGCTGCGGTAGAAGAAGCGCGTGAACAGGTTGCAGCGCTAGTGAATTGCGACCCTAAAGAAATCGTCTGGACCTCCGGCGCCACCGAATCCAACAACTTGGCCTTAAAAGGTGCAGCGCACTTTTATCAAGCCAAGGGCAAGCATTTAATTACCGTAAAAACCGAACACAAAGCCATTCTAGACACCATGCGCGAGCTGGAACGAGAAGGCTTTGAAGTCACTTATTTAGATGTAAAAGACAACGGCCTGCTTGATCTGGATGTGCTGAAAGCGGCGATTCGCCCAGACACCATTCTGATCTCGGTGATGTTTGTGAATAACGAAATCGGCGTGATTCAAGATATCCCCGCCATTGGCGAATTATGCCGCGAAAAAGGCATTATTTTCCATGTGGATGCCGCGCAAGCCACAGGCAAAGTAGTGATTGACTTGGCCGCGCTTAAAGTCGATTTAATGAGCTTTTCTGCGCACAAGACTTACGGCCCTAAGGGCATCGGCGCGCTGTATATCCGCCGCAAGCCCCGTATCCGTTTAGAAGCACAGATGCACGGTGGCGGCCATGAGCGAGGTTTTCGCTCTGGCACACTGGCTACGCACCAAATCGTCGGTATGGGCGAAGCATTCCATATCGCCAAAGAAGATATGGGTACCGAGCTGGAACGCATGCGTATGCTGCGTGACCGCCTGTGGGCAGGATTATCTGATATCGAAGAAGTGCACCTTAACGGCGATATGAAGCAACGCGTTCCGCATAATCTGAACGTGAGCTTTAACTATGTAGAAGGCGAATCGCTGGTGATGGCGCTCAAAGAGCTGGCCGTATCCAGCGGCTCTGCATGTACATCGGCGTCTTTAGAGCCGTCCTATGTATTACGCGCGCTTGGCCGCTCTGATGAACTGGCCCATTCGTCGATTCGCTTTACCATCGGCCGCTTTAATACAGAGGAAGAGATCGACTTTGCGATTGCTTTAATTCGCAGCAAAATCGGCAAACTGCGCGAGCTGTCGCCGCTTTGGGATATGTACAAAGAGGGGATCGATATCTCCACCATCGAATGGGCAGCCCACTAATCTGGCACGCCTCGCTGCCCTGAGCTGCGTTGCAAAGTAGCTCGTTTACAATTGTAAACGTCGCCACTTTGCGCCTTGCTCAGAACAGCGATCCATCGCCAGAACAAAGTGACTTAACAGCAAACCAGTACGTAATAACCGAATCAAGAGGCACACAAAATGGCATACAGCGAACAAGTTCTAGACCACTATGAAAACCCACGTAATGTTGGCGCGTTTGAGAAAGGCGACGACAGCGTAGGTACTGGCATGGTTGGCGCTCCAGCCTGTGGCGATGTAATGAAGCTGCAGATCAAGGTAGGTGCAGACGGCATTATTGAAGACGCTAAGTTTAAAACTTACGGCTGTGGCTCAGCGATTGCATCGTCTTCCCTCGTTACCGAATGGGTAAAGGGCAAGACGCTAGAGCAAGCTTTGAGCATTAAAAACACCCACATCGCGGAAGAGTTAGCGCTGCCGCCGGTTAAAATTCACTGCTCTATCTTGGCAGAAGACGCTATTAAAGCGGCAGTAGCAGATTACAAAACTAAGCACGGTTAAATTGATCAAGGCGGGGCTTTATCCCAATCTTATCAACTTAAAAATGAAAACAATTGTAGGGTGGGCAAAGGCGGTTTATCTTGCCCAGGCGGATATACAGGGCAAATAAAATGCCTCTCCCCCCACCCTAAGAATGCAACGAGACAAAAAATGGCTCTTACATTAAGCGAAAGTGCAGCAACCCATATTTCTAACTTTCTGGCAAAACGCGGCAAGGGCCTTGGCGTGCGCTTGGCAGTGAAGACTTCGGGCTGTTCCGGCATGGCGTATAAGCTTGAATTTGTCGACGTTGCTAACGAGACAGACTTGGCGTTTGAAAGCTTTGGGGTAAAGATATTTACCGACAGCAAATCGCTGGCCTACTTAGACGGCACCGAGCTGGATTTCACCAAAGAAGGCCTCAATGAAGGGTTTAAGTTTAACAACCCAAATGTGAAGAACGAATGTGGCTGTGGCGAAAGCTTTAACGTGTAGCAACGAAACTTAAGCTATGCAAAAAAGACCCAGATCTTAAACCACGAAGAAAATGGAGGACGTGGAGTCTCACTGAGAAAATTTTAGGCTCATTCTCTAAGTTTTTTTGCTTTTCTCTGTGCAACTCCATGTTCTCATGTGCCCTCCATGATTCAAGATTTGGGTTTTAAAAGCAGTATTTCACTCCCTTCCCCCCCGCTAGAAACGCCATGAACTTCGACTTTACTCAATTTGACTTTGCCCAAAGCCACTTCCAGCTTTTCAGCCTACCCGCTCAGTTTGCTCTGGATCAGCCCAAGCTAGATAGCCATTATCGCGCGCTGCTGGCCCAGTATCATCCTGACCGCTTTGCCAGCGAAAGCGATGCTGTGCGCCGCATCAGTTTGCAAATCGCCACCCAAGTTAATGAAGCGTATCAAACCTTAAAATCACCCATTGCGCGTGGTCGCTACTTATTAAAGCTAGCAGGGGTAGATACTCAGGAAGAAAGCAATACCGCCATGCCCATCGATTTTTTAATGAATCAGATGGAGTGGCGCGAAGCTATTTCTGATGCAAAATCCACACAAAATATTGATCGCCTCGAAGCCATCGGCCGCGAGCTAGCACTTGAAACCAGCGCGCTGGAGCAGCATCTAGCAAGCTTACTTGATGAAACCCATGATTTAAGCGCGGCCACCGTGGCCGTGCGTAAATTACGCTTTATGGAAAAACTAGAGCAGGAAATTGGCGACGCGATTGAAACATTGCTGTTTTGATCTGATAAAGGCACCACATGACGTGCCCCACCCTTTGTTTTAAAAACACCGCCAATCAAACGCTCTCACGGATAAAACATGGCCTTACTACAAATTTCTGAGCCTGGTATGTTTGCCGAGCCACATCAACACCGACTTGCAGTAGGCATTGATCTCGGCACCACCAATTCTCTTGTTGCCGCAGTAAAAAGCGGTAGCGCCGCCTGTTTGCCCGATGAGCAAGGCCGCACGCTATTGGCATCGGTGGTGAACTACGGCAAGGATGGCACAACCCGCGTTGGCAGCAGCGCGATTGCCCGCCAAAACGATGATCCAAGCAACACCATTAGCTCAGTCAAACGTTTTATGGGCCGTGGCATCAATGATATTGCCGATTTAGCAACGCCTTACCGCTTTGTTGACGAGCCTGGCATGCTCAAAATATCCACCCGTGCGGGCATAAAAAGCCCAGTTGAAGTCTCAGCCGATATTCTGCGTGCGCTCAAAACTCGCGCTGAGCAAAGCTTGGGCGGCGATTTAGTCGGTGCCGTGATCACCGTCCCCGCCTATTTTGATGATGCGCAGCGCCAAGCCACCAAAGACGCCGCACACATCGCGGGTCTTAATGTGCTGCGTTTACTCAATGAGCCCACCGCCGCAGCTATTGCCTATGGGCTAGATAATGGCAGCGAAGGCACTTACGTCATTTACGATTTAGGTGGGGGCACCTTTGATGTGTCTATCCTAGAGCTGACCCGAGGCTTATTTGAAGTACGTGCCACATCAGGGGATTCCAGACTAGGCGGCGATGATTTTGATCACCGTATTTACTGCTGGATTTTGCAAGAAGCCGGTTTATCCGCACTCAACGCCCATGACGCTCGGGTGCTGCTGACCCGCGCCCGCGAAGCGAAAGAAGCGCTTTCTGATCACCCCACTACACGCATCACGGCAGTGCTGAGCGAAGGCGTAGTGGTTGATGTAGCACTAAACACTGAAACGCTGCATGAAATCACCCATACCCTAGTCAGCAACACCATCACCCCAGTACGTAAAGCCTTACGCGATGCCAAACTGCAAGTCAGTGATATCAAGGGCGTAGTCATGGTAGGTGGTGCCACCCGCATGCCGCAAGTCCGCCATGCTGTGGCCGATTTTTTTAAGCAAGAACCCCTCACTAATCTAGACCCCGATAAAGTTGTCGCCATTGGTGCGGCCATCCAGGCCAATGTATTGGCAGGGAATAAGGGTGATGATGAATGGCTACTATTAGATGTGATCCCGCTCTCGCTGGGTTTGGAAACCATGGGTAATCTGGTTGAAAAAATCATCCCAAGAAACAGCACCATCCCTACCGCCCGCGCACAAGAATTCACTACCTTTAAAGATGGTCAAACGGCCATGGCGATTCATGTATTGCAAGGAGAGCGAGAGCTAGTCAGCGATTGCCGCAGCCTAGCGCGCTTTGAATTACGTGGCATCCCACCCATGGTGGCGGGTGCGGCGCGGATTCGCGTCAGCTTTCAAGTGGATGCCGATGGATTATTATCGGTTGCTGCCAAAGAACTCTCGTCCGGTGTTGAGGCCAGCATCATGGTTAAGCCCTCTTACGGCCTATCTGATGATGAAATCAGCAGCATGCTGAGCGATTCCATGCAAAATGCCAACGCCGATGTACAAGCACGTAAGCTTGCTGAAGCACTGGTGGACGCCAACTCGATTGTCAACGCCACCCAAGCCGCACTTAGCAGTGATGCTGAGTTGCTCAACGCGCAAGAGCTCAGCAACATTGAAAACAGCTTAGCCACGCTGCAAGTAAGCATGCAAGCCTTAGATGCCAACGCCATACATGCTGCTACCGAAAAGCTGAATGAAATCACTGGTGATTTTGCAGCAAAACGGATGGATGCAGCCGTTAAACGCGGGCTAGCTGGCCAGAATATTGCAGACTTTAAGGATTAATCATGGTTCAAATTGTTGTTCTACCTCACCCCCAACTCTGCCCCGAAGGCGCCGTGCTTGAAGCCGAAGCGGGCATCTCGATTTGCGATGTGCTGCTACAAAACGATATTGAAATCGAACACGCTTGCGAAAAATCCTGTGCCTGCACCACCTGCCATGTGATTATCCGTGAAGGATTTAACTCCTTAGCACCATCGGACGAGCTAGAAGACGATATGCTGGATAAGGCATGGGGCTTAGAGTCTGAATCGCGTCTTTCTTGCCAATCGATTATTGAAGACACTGATTTAGTAGTAGAGATTCCTAAATACACCGTTAATCATGCGCGTGAACATCATTAATAAAAAACCAATCCTCGCTAAATAAACGCCTATTATTTTACTTTAGCCGATGTTTAATACAGATTAAGGTGCCGCAAAATGAAATGGACAGACTCGCGTGAAATTGCTATCGCTTTAGCTGACAAATACCCAGACCAAGACCCAAAGAATGTGCGTTTTACTGATTTAATGCAATCGGTGCTAGAGCTGGAAGATTTTAATGACGATGCCAAGCATTGCGGTGAAAAAATTCTAGAAGCCATTCAGCTCATGTGGATTGATGAAGCAGACTAAACGCTTAGCCAATTGAAAAACGCCCGATTGCTTTTAATAAAGGCTCGGTGCTCTGTTTTAGATCTTTAGCAAATTGTGATGTAGATAATGTGCTTTGCTGAGTGAACTGTGTTTGCTCAGCAAAAACACCCATATTTTCTGCAATCTCACTAACAGCCGACATTTGTTGGCCCATTGCTTGGTTCAATTTAATTAGATTTAATTGAAAACTCTCTGCTTCATTATTAATTTGTTTAATCACCAAATCGATTGCACCATTTTTTTCACCATGATTCACTAGCGCCTCTACATCTGTAATCGTGCTTAAATCGTCGTAAATGAGTTGATTGATATCCACCGTAGCTTCTGCGGTTTGCTCCGCTAATTTTCTAATCTCTGCCGCCACAATAGCAAACCCTCTACCCTTTTCACCCGCTCTCGCCGCCTCAATTGCAGCATTCAGCGCCAACATATTGGTTTGCGCCGCAATTTTCTCAATTAACTGCACAATTTGCTTAATTGCAATAGAGCGATCAAGCTGCTTTCCTGCCGTATTTAAAATTTCTAAGGTTTTTTGGTGAGTTTCATTAAAAATACGTTCGGTATCTTCACCAATTCTGCATACCAAACCCGCAGTATTTGTTAATTCACGAAGTGTTGCCGTGTTGGTATCCATCATGCTTGATTGCTGTTTAGCATGCGACAAAGTGTCATCACAGCTGTGATGAATTTGCTGTACTGAACTGCTTACTAGGCTAGCCTGCTCTTGAATCGCTTGAATTAAATGAATCAAACTTAAGCGCATGTATTCAAAGGATTCTTCTGCATCACCAATTTCATCCTCACTTTGTTTACTGAGCGGCTGATGTAAATCACCTTTTGCGCAATAACGGATATTTTTTGAAAACTGAATAATCATATGTGAAATTTTGCCACCTAAGCGCCATGCAATAATGGAGGATAGGCATAGCGCAATTATGGAGAACAGTATAAAACTCTGACTAAAACCTTCTAATTCGCTTAAATTTTTTACTTGCTCAGTCTTTACTTTTTCATGCTGCAATTTAAGCTGCTGGATTAAAATATTATTAAATGCATTGAAACTTTTATCCGCAGACAAAACCAACATAATTGCTAGATTATCATCGGCCCCCAACATATCTACCGCATTACCGATCATTAATCGATATTGCTTAAGGCCAAGTTGCATCTGCATAACACCATTAACATTGAATCCTTTTGACTTCAACAAATCAATATTGCTATATAAAACGTCAATTCTACGTAGTAATGCACCCGCTTTGCGCTTATTTTCTTCTGGGCTATTATTTATTTTCATATTAGCCAATAGCTGATAAACATCGCCCCTTAGCATATAAACATCACTTTCAATCTTATTAAGACCATCGCTATATTCAAAGTTTTTTTGATACAAGGCATCAATAGAAAGCACCTGTTTATTTACCCAATAGTAAGCCCCCAGCGCCATACATAAAAGCAAACATGTAGACAGCAGGGCAGGTAGCATTATTTTATATCTAATGGACATTTTACTAAACACTTAATATCCTTTAATATTCCACATCATGAATAGCATCAACTAAATCAAGGGAAAACAACTTCAATCCTCATGATAAGCACCCGCACAAACAATCAAGTCTTGATAATTAGTGCAGAATGTATCTTTACTCAGCACTTGCTTTGTTAATGGATCAGTAAATTTATAGCTATGCCAAAATTCGTTTTTTTCTTTTGATAATTTAATTCTATCTTTCATGTATTCCTTACCCGAAACATCAACAATATTTATAAAATTTTTCCCCACCATTTTTGCCGTCTGCCCATGAGCATAGCAATTACCTTTGCGATCATAAGCCACCACATAAATATCACGGTCTATAAATTGAGTGCTCGGTGCACTAAATGCTTTAAAGCTTTTTTCCCTGCCATTTTGCTGCAAATAAAGAATCGCTTTTTTTACTAAACTCTCTGCATCTGCCTTGCTGCCTCGGCTCGCAGCAAAACAAGTAGGTAATGTAAGCAGCCCCATAAGCAACAGCAAAGATAACTTTCTCATCATTGTTTTCCTATACCCTAGAAAATGCTTACAAACTGATCAGTTGTTGCAATAAATCCAATAAGAGATCAAAACCAATCCAAACTTTTTAATTTATAGCGAATGTACGGCGTTTAATCCACAGCAAAGAGACAGTCCTTGTTTTGGCTGAAGCAAGCGGGGATGCGGCATATTCAAATTTCATTAGATAGCAATATTAAGAGATGTTTTACTTGGTAAAATGCCAACAATAGCTAAGGATATAAACAGAGCTTAGCTATTTTAGCCCTTAGCCGAAGTGCGAGCCAAAATAACAGAGGTGATGTGATTAGATTTTTTGTAAGCTTTGCTTTCACCCTATTTAAAGCCTTTGAATTCAACACACGCACTCACGGCTTGTTTTCTAATCAAGAACGGTTAATTTTTTCAACTAAAAACGCATGAATTATCATTACACCTCGTTGCCTTGCCATTTATTCAGCTAAAATGACAGAGATAACACGGAGTTTTGCATGGCCTCATCCCCTCAACCCAGTGAATCTAAAGCTTCTCGACCTGCATCAGCCCCCCGATTCATCTTTGAATCACGTGCTGCGCTTGATCGAATTTTAAGTAAATCAGAAGCTTACACTGGGGTGTTTCCAAGCCATATCAGCACCATTATTGCCCACCTTAGTCATGCCTGTGATATCAATCGCAATGTCGTTATTGGCATGATTATGCTACGCCAAGACGGCACATATGCCATTCGGCACGCCATTAATGTGGCCTGCGTGGTGGAGCTGGCCTTACGTGATTTAGGCCGATCCGCGGTAGAGCGCAAACCCGTAGTTGCCGCAGCCCTCACCATGAATATTGGCATGTATGCCATTCAAGAAAAGCTCTCCAGCCAATCTGGCCCCCTATCCGATGAACAACGCCATCTGATGCAGGCGCATCCGATTGAAGGTCGTGATCTATTACGCAAATTAGGCGTAACTGATCCACTCTGGCTTGATTATGTGCTGCAGCACCACGAGATCCCAGATGGTAGCGGCTACCCACAGCGCCTAGCGGGTGATGATATTCATTTTGAGGCGCGCTTAATTGGGATTGCCGATCGCTACTGCGCCATGCTGACCCGCAATGCTTGGCGGCGTGGGCAATTATCTGACTTAGCCCTGCTCACATCCTTAACCGGCTCGCAAAATAGTATCGATGTCAAACTGGGCCGCCTATTTACCCAAACCATGGGTCTTTATCCGCCTGGCGCGGTTGTACAGTTATTAAATGGCGAAATTGGTATCGTAAAACGCCCTGGCCGTGGTGAACAAACGCCAGTTGTGGCGGCATTGTTCAATAAGCAATGGCAGCCACTCTTAAATATTATTGAACGAGATAGCGACGATATTGATTTCAGTATTATTTCCGTAATCGAAAGCCAACGTGTTGCGGGTCTAGTACCTATGGAAGACGTATGGGGTGTCGATGCTACGGGGGCTTAACACGCGCAAAGTGTATACATAAAATAAAAAAAACCTGTAAACTACACGCAAAGTGTAGATAAAGGTGATCATATGCAAAACGCGCAACAAAACACACTCCGCGATGCCATGCGCATCCTCAACCTAACCCGTGATGCCATAACAGAACGATTAGGCGTAAGCCGCCGAGCTTTAGATAGCTGGCTACTCCCCGATCATTCCAACGAACACCGCAGCATGCCCACCATTGTTGAGCGTTTTTTAGCTGAAATTCTAAGCCAAGCCCCCAAAAACCTCGCAACACAGAATATTGATTCCGCCTCTGCCCATTGGGCTCCCCATTTATTATCGGTTGAGCAATTTAGCCGCGAATCGGTTGAAGAGCTGTTTCGCATCGCCGATATTATGCAGCCCGTTGCCCGCAGGCAAAAAACTTGCCGTGTGCTAGAAGGTGCAGTGCTGGCCAATCTGTTTTTTGAAGCCAGCACTCGTACTCGGATTAGCTTTGGCGCGGCATTTTGCCGGCTGGGTGGCTCGGTGTGTGATACCACGGGCTTTACCTTCTCCTCCATGGCCAAGGGTGAATCAATCTATGACACCAGCCGTGTAGTCAGCGGCTACGCCGATGTGATTGTAGTGCGCCACCCTGAGCAAGGCGCGGTGGCTGAATTTGCCCAAGCCAGCAATATTCCTATCATTAACGGTGGTGATGGGCCTGGCGAGCATCCAACCCAAGCGCTGCTCGATCTTTACACCATGGAGCGCGAATTCTCCCGCCTGAATAAATTAATAGATGGCAGCCATATTGCTCTAGTAGGTGATTTAAAACATGGCCGTGCTGCGCACTCCTTAGCCAAACTACTGGGTTTATATCGTGGGTTAAAAATCACCCTACTTGCCCCAGCTGGCCTAGAAATGCCAGCGAGTATCATTGATGCTGCCAGCCGCAATGGCAACATTGTGCAGTGCACCGATAATCTAGCCACTGGGCTAGCAGATGCCGACGTGATTTACGCTACCCGCGTGCAAAAAGAGCGTATGCAAGGTGAGGTCATGGAAGGCTATGGTGAGAATTTTCAAATCAACTTGCGGGCCGTTAATAGTTTTTGCAAGCCAGATGTGATTGTGATGCACCCTTTGCCTAGAGATAGCCGCAGCGGAGCCAATGATCTATCTACCGATTTAAATCAAGATCCTCGCCTCGCCATCTTTCGCCAAACCGATAACGGCGTGCCGATCCGTATGGCGATTTTTGCTAAACTGCTGGGTGTGGATCAGCAGGTTGCGCATAGTCTGCGCGATATTAGCTGGGTTCACCCACAGAAACTGGGCCCTAACGACGCGTCTTTTGACGAGTTGTAATCGATCAGCCAACACCAAGGATTTCCAATGCTTTTTAACGATGTATTAGCCAGCCTGCCCACGATTGATCATTTATCCGCGCTTGAGCTACTTGATGGCGAAAAGATTGTGGCACGGATTGAAAACAAGCCAGGTCAAGCTGGCAGTGTGCGGGTTTATCATGCCTTATACCAAGAATTTGGTGCCATTAACGCCGTTGCAGCTGCCAAGGGTGTGCGGCTTTATGCGGAGCACAGCGCTGATGCCATTGCGTTTCCAAATAAGCATCCAAATATTGATCGCCTACTGGCTTTAGCCGCAGCAGGCCAGCCATTAGCCGTGAGATTGATTGCAGCTGGTTGACCAATATCCACATAGAAGCTACATTCCAAGCTAATCTCAATATAAAAAAAGCCTATGTTTAAGCATTACTTTCTATTAATTAGCTTGGTTTGTTGTGGCCTAACCCATGCGGGTGCCCAAAAAGAAGAGCAGCTTTCTTCTGCAGTACAAACCTCAATGCAAAGATCCATCAATGATGGGCAGTCGGCCAGATTGGTTTTTGCCAATCCAAATGATGGTGAAGCTTGGCTTGCGGCAATGTCGGCCCGTTTAGCTAAACGCATCCCCGATGAATTTATCCGCCGCACCCTTCTTACTGCTATTCATTACGAAGCCAGCCGTGCCGGATTAGATCCACAATTAGTTTTAGGCCTAATACATGTAGAAAGCGGGTTTAATCGCTATGCTTTTTCTGTAGTTGGCGCGCGAGGGCTCATGCAAGTGATGCCCTTTTGGCAAAGATCAATTGGCAGCAGCGAGCACAATTTATTCGATATGAATACCAATTTGCGCTATGGCTGTACCATTTTGCGTCACTATTTAGATATAGAAAACGGTGATTATTTTAGGGCACTCGGTCGTTATAACGGCAGCTTAGGCCGTGCCGAATACCCTAATCTTGTATATGGCGCATGGAAAAACTATTACGCTTATGCGGGTGAAAATACCAAGCTGGCAAAAAAATAGCTATCCAGGCAATTTATCCGCCTGCAATAAGCGGATAAAGCCAAGCTCCATATTTACCCAGCCGTGCTCCCCCCAAACGCTAAGCTGCTTATTCACGCTTTCACGGCTAGCACCCACCATATTGGCTAACTCTTGTTGAGTAAGTTTTAAATCAATAGTAACGCCATCCGCATCTTTAATTCCATGCTGGTTAGCTAGCTGCCTGAGCATTTTACCTAGGCGCTGTGGCAAATTTAAAAACAGCGTGTCTTGTAATAAGTCATCGACGTAGCGTAACCGTAGGCATAAAGCTGCCAACATTTGCCGCATCACTTTGGGGTGGCGGTCTAAATACTGCATCACGTTTTCTCGCCGTAAAACCAGCAGCTCACAAGCTTCTATCGTTTCAACGCTGGCTGTACGAGCGCCTCCATCAAGCATCGCAATCTCGCCAAACATCTCCCCTGCTTCCAAGATGCAAATTGTAGCTTCTTTCCCTTCAGCACTACTTCTAACTACTTTTAAACGTCCATGCAAGATGGCGTACATTTCATTGCCCAAAGAGCCCTGAACCACAACCAATTGCTTTGCCCGCAAGCTTCGCCATTCAGTTTGGCTAGCAAGGTCCGCTAATTCCGCATTACTTAAATCACAAAACAGGCTACTGCCTGATAATAATTTAGCTTTATCCATATGGCACTCTTTAAATTTGATACTAGCAAGCTGCCAGATATAACAAAAAAACATACTTAATATGGCCTAATTCCACAGCGATCAAGTAGCTCAGTCCCTACAACCTTAGAACGCTTAAATCGACAAGCTAGCAATCACTGGCGTATGGTCTGATGGGCGTTCATTTTTTCTTGGCTCTTTATCAATCACACAAGCGCTGCATAAAGGGACTAATTCTTTAGTTAATAAAATATGATCAATACGCATACCGGCGTTTTTTCTAAAACCAAAACCACGATAATCCCACCAAGAGAATGATTTTTCTGGTTGATCAAATAGGCGATAAGAATCGGTTAATCCTAAATCTAATAAAGCCTGAAATGCCGCACGCTCCGGCTCTGAGACCAATACCTGCCCCTCCCATTTTTTAGGATCATGCACATCCATATCATGTGGCGCGATATTGTAATCGCCAAGCAGTGCCAGCTTAGAATGCACCACCATTTCTGTTTTTAACCAAGCAGTTAAAGCCGCCAGCCAAGATAATTTATATGGATATTTTTCTGAATCCAAGGCCTGCCCATTTGGAATATAAGCACAAACCAAGCGCACCCCCTGCATCGTGGCTGCAATTAATCTCACCTGATGATCAATAAAACCAGGGATATTAATCACCACATCACTTAAGGCTTCACGCGCAATAATCGCCACGCCGTTATAAGTTTTTTGCCCTGCAAACACCACATGAAACCCTGCTGCTTCAATGTCCGCCTGTGGAAACACTACGTCTTCCATTTTAGTTTCTTGCAAACAAAGCGCTGTAACATCTGGATTAGCCGCCAACCATTCCAATACCTGGGGCAAACGCACTTTCAGGCTATTCACATTCCATGTCACAATTTTTATCACGGCGTATTTCCTACTTATTCAGGTTTATATTTCTCTGCAAGCAATACAGAATCATTTTATCTGTATATTTTCACATGAATTGGCTGCCGCATGGCACTTTAAAAAGCGTAAAAATGGGGAAAACAAGTACATAAAAAATACTAGCTCAAACCGACCACTACTTAATTGGCAAAAATGACCAAGTCCAAAAATTCACATATAGCAATCAGTTTGGAAGCATGTCGCCTAATCACTTGGTATTTTGGCATGGTGTTGCACGGCTCTTTCCCTCGTAATTTATGCTGCGTATACACCAAGTAAATAAGGAGTTGCTAATAAATAATAGCCAGTAGCCAATTCTATCTACCCAGCCCAATTAAGCGTAATACTTGCCAATTAAAGATTTATTAAAAATTGATAGACTGTAGACGAAATTGTAGGTAAAAAAAGCAGATCTTGCTGCGCCAACTGCACTTAAAAAAATTTAAATGCCATTAAAAATGGCCGTCAGAAGTAGACTAACTAACCACTGCTAATTAAGCAAATTTATACCTTTATTTTTATCGTAAAAAATCCTCCATCTTACTTGCAGCCCCCTACTCAATTAGCCACCACAAGCAGCCTTTATTTAAAAAAATACAAAAATACATCTGCAAAATAAATGGCGACGATGATACCTAACGGTCAAGCAGCATACCAAACTGGTTTACGTTTCAATAATCCAGCAATAGAGCTAAGAAAAATTGTAATTTAAAAAAATAACGGCTAGACCAAAAGGTTTGGAATGCAGCTGAGCTTGATCGCACTCACTTTCTAACTGTTTGGTCTTTTGCTATATTTGGTTTTTTTCTTGCTCATACTTCGCCACTTTACTACCGTAATCTTATAAAAATTGCTCAAAGTGCTGTTTAATCTCTGAAGATGGATTGGCAGGTAAGGCCCATAAATATAAAGCCAATTTTTATTTTTGTAATTGATATAAATTAACTTTAATATTTTTTTCCTAAAAAAAAGCACATTGATCTGAGATTTGAGTTTGGCTAATGATGCTGCGGGTAGAATAACCGTACTAAGTGCTAAATAATTGAACAAGAGGCCTTTTTCCCTTCGGACATTATTCAAATATTTAATGTTAAATAAATCAGAACTGCCAGCGTAAGTAGTTCGGCATAAGTAATCTTACATTTTTTACGCACAAGCCTTTGATTATAAATAGAACGTATCAAGTAAAACTTATACCTATCTACTTAGCAACGTAAGACCATTACTTTATTAGAGCAAACCCAGTGATATTTTATCTTAAACAATCACGCTCCTTTATTGCAGCATTGCACTCGGCGTTGAGCGGGTAAATTCAGTATCTACTCTCTCGCTTTAGAGTTCGATATAACGTTAGTAGTGATGTGTAACCGACTGTCTGAATCACACCGGGTTTCGCGGAGGCTCCAATTCTTGAGAGAATGGCGCCATGAAGAAATCAACTCACTTTTCCCCCGAAGTCCGTGAACGAGCAGTTCGCATGGTCATTGAACACCTTGCTGAAT
>JBDKJX010000012.1:0-74523 GCA_039796405.1 Pseudomonadota bacterium | reverse complement strand
GTCTTTAGCAAGTTCGGCGGCCAGAGCCTGTAATTTTTGACGGTCCATTGTGATGCCTGACATGAAATATCCTCGGGAAGAGGTTAATCGGCCAAAGGCATTTACACAATTTTAGTTACAGGCTCGCCGCCTAGCGCTTAAATAAGAATGTTAGGTAAAAAAAGCGCCTATATTTAAAGGCGCTTTTTTATTGTATGAATAAATCAATGCATCATTGCACTGGCATCAAATCCTAGGCGTAAATTACCCCAGTGTTGATTATCTATCATAATAGGCATATCAAGCTCGGTCATGATTTCACCAGTATCACGCATATAGGTTTGTAATAAAAAACGCTGCTGATTTTTAGCGGCCCTTAAACCTGCTGTATCATTAAAAATTCTTTGATCTCGGCTATTTAGTAAATCTGTTTGCAGATCGCCACTGCTTGGCTTGGAATACCAGCTATTGTGGGTTGGACCATAGCCTTTACTATCAACAGCTAAAGAGAATTTTCCGCCAGGAGTTCTTTTTACTAATTCATCATAAAGTGCTTGGATATCTTTCAAGAATAATGCGTTATAGCTGGTTTTGTATTTGGGCGGTTTAGTATTTGGAATGGCTTGATAATTTTGATCAAAAACAGCGGCACCTTGTTTCTTTAATGTGCTGATATGAGTTTGTATTTTATCTCTAAACTGAGCAGTACGGGCAATTGCGGCATCTAATTCACCTTTTCCGACAGTAAAGCTACCTATCATGGCCTGCACACGCTCGGCGGCTTGTGCTAAATCTTGCGAAGATTGAGCCGAGTAATGCATGCGCTCATTCACAGATAGTGATAATTTATGAATTTCACTTACATTAACATTCACGAGTGAATTGGCTGAGGTAAATTGCTCTAATGTGCCCGCAATATCAATCAGTGTTACTGAAGTATGCTCGAAATCACTCATCATATTAGCAAATTGCTTGGATGCATTTAATACGACATCTTTGGTTGAGTTGGCATCTAAATTAATTGTTTCTGTTTCATTGAGTGTTTCAGCAACTTGATCCAACATATTGTCGATATTTATTGAAATATCATCGGTGGCTTTATGGACTTTTTCTGAAAGTTTGCGTACTTCATCGGCCACTACAGCAAAGCCGCGCCCTTGCTCTCCGGCTCTGGCGGCCTCAATGGCTGCATTAAGGGCTAATAAATTGGTTTGCTTAGAGATATCTTTAATTAAACCCTCGATGGATTTAATGCTGGCCGAACGTTGATTTAAACCGTCTACCGTGAGGTTAAAGTTGGCTAGTCGCTCGGTGATAGTGGTTATTTTGTTGCTAGCGTCTTCTAGCTCAGCATAAGACGCACGGGCTAGAGATAGATTTTGAGTGGTTGTTTTTGAGATGTCTTGGGTTCGATCTGTGACCTGGTTTATGCCGGATGTGCTGATATTACTTGCCTCGCAAACCATCTGTGCTAGCTGATCTTGTTGCTGTGTAGCTACCGCTGAATCATTGATGTTTTTCATGGATTTAGCAGCTTCTAATGCTATGCCAACCGTCATGGCTTGCACATTAGCAATAATGTCCCTTTGCTTGGCTAGAAATACATTACAGGTACGGGCTAATTGGCTGACTTCATCATGGGTAATGGCGGGGATGTCATTGGATAAGTCACCCTCGCCACTGGCGGCATTTTTAAATACGCTGGCAATTAAATTAACTGGCCGTGTAATCCAATATTGTAGATAACTGATTTGAATAAAGGCGAGTACGGCGGCAATAATCAGGCATAACTACGCAAGGGTTTGCAATGGGCTGATAATATTTTGTAGTTGATTGCTTACGGTGTTGTTTAAATGTAGTTGTTGGCACAGAGTGGCCATGCGACTTGCCGCAGAATAACTGGCTATTAGCAAAATCAATGGAAAAAATACAAATAACAAAATGAATGAAAACTTTCGTGCTAGGCTAGGGATCAGTTCACGCTCTAGTGTGGTGTGGGCTTGCTTTAGCCATTCCATCTTGCATCTCCATAATAACATTAGCAAATAATGTTTTAGCTAAAAATAATGTTTTAGCTAATTAAAGAGCAAAAGCCTAAAAGAGCATGTGCTCTTTTAGGCCCAAATAGGGGCTACCGTATGGGGAAGGCTCTATCTGTGCTTAGGATTCAAATGCAGATTGCAGCGAGTCCAAAGTGATGCGCCAGTGGCTAAGCATATGGCTAAATACAGCCAGCTCGGCATCGTTAATAACTTGATCTGATTTAGATAAGTCCAGTGCCATTGCTGCGACTTGCAGTCGTTTTTTAGGCTCACTGACACTATCTAAAATATAGTCTATACGCTCACGATTAATCAGACTAATTCGGCCCTCTTCATCGGCTTCGTCGGAAATATCATTACAATAATCGTGTAATACTTGAATAAACCCTTTGCGGCTAATGCCGATGGCTTCGTAAACATGTAGATGTTCTAATTCTTCTAGCTCTTCTGGGTTGAAATTACCATCACAAACCATTTGCATGACTAGGATTCGAGCCATTGCTTCAGGGCTATTGATTGCATATTTTTTCATTGTGTATCCCTTATTGCCGCGAGTGCCTGCTCAAAAGACACAGGGGTATCCGCACGCTTGTGTGTGTGATAATAATCAAAGAAAACAATCGATGTTTTAGCTAATGCTATTTTGGTATGATCGCTAATCCGATCTACTCGGTAATATAAATCAAAACCAATACGGGTTAAATCACTCACAAACACGGTAATTTTGAGCTGATCACCTAAAAAGGCTTCATGTCTGAATTGAATTTCAGCATCCGCCAATATAATGCCAGGTGTCTCTGCATTGCCAATTTCTTCGTGCTTTAAATAGTGTAGAAAGCGTACTCTAGCCTCGTGGAGCATTCCAAGCAATGCCTGATTAGCAAGATGGTTGCCGTAGTTCAGATCCGTCACCCGCACTTCAAGTTGCGTGCTGAAATCTGCGCCTAGTGGACATAATAATTTAAGGCGCGGCATAGGCTAATCATTCGTTATTTATATCGCAACGAGTGTATGCTGAAGCTGTATACAAGGCAACACCGCTTGCTGTTAAACTAATTTTATTGTATCCAAGTTTTTAATAAAGGGGACGATCATGTATAAGCGTATTTTAGTACCTGTTGATAATAGTGAAACGAGTGCCGCAGCTATTGTTGAGGGCCGCCGTTTTGCGGGTGAGCAACGTGCCAAAGTTAAATTAGTACATGTGGTTGATTTGGCTCAGTTTGCTTGGAGTGCTAATGAGTTTTTAGATGTGCCTCAATTGCAAAACGCTTTACGCCAATCAGGTGAAAAACTATTGGCTGAATTAGCGGAGGGCCTTCGGGCGGATGGTATTGAGGTGGAAACTAATTTACTAGAATCGTGGGGGGGCAATTTAGCGCAGGCGATTGTGAAAGAGGCAGAAAGTTGGTCGGCAGAATTAATTGTGATGGGAACCCACGGTTATGGTGGATTAACTCATTTGTTAATGGGCAGTGTTGCTGAAGGGGTGGTGCATTGCACCCCCGTACCGGTGTTATTGGTGAGAGCCACGCCCGCTGAAAAGTAGTCTGAGACTTATGCCCGAGTTTGAGTGAGTGATGTTGAATGGCTAGTAATATAAGTAAGGTTTTACAGGTGATTGATCACAGCCGGGATAGTGCCGGCTGTGTTTACGTTTACCCAGTGGTTTCACGCCGAGCTGGCGGTGTGTCGGTGGGCGTTAATTTAAACCCGAATAATGCCTGTAATTGGCGCTGCGTCTATTGTCAGGTTCCTGACTTAATCCGTGGTGGCGCGCCGCAAATAGATTTGGATTTGCTTGAGTCTGAAATACGCGGCTTGCTGAACGATATTGTGCATGGCGATTTTATGCAAACGCGAGTACCTGCTGAAGCGCGCCGCTTAAACGATGTTGCTTTTTCAGGTAATGGTGAGCCAACGAGTAGCTTGCAGTTTTTATCCTGCGTAGAGCGGGTGGGGAGTGTGCTAAAGGCGTTTGATTTAATCGGCAAAATTAAGCTGGTGTTGATTAGCAATGGCAGCCAGCTAGATCGTCAGCAAGTTCAAGCGGGCATTGCGCTGATGCGTGATTTGGGTGGTGAGGTGTGGTTTAAGCTGGATCGTGCACCTGTAGATGGCTTTGCTCCTGTTAACCAAGTGCAGCTTAAGCGTGCTCAAGTGGCGCGGCGTTTACAGCTGGCGGCTAAGTATTGTCCAACGTGGATTCAAACCTGCATGTTTGAGATGGATGGTGCCTTGCCGGATGAGCAAGCAATCAGTGCATATTTGGACTTTTTGCAAAGCAATATTCAGGCTGGGGTGAGGCTGGAAGGGGTGTTGTTGTATGGCTTAGCTAGGCCATCGATGCAGCCAGAGGCGGATAGATTGAAGGCAGCGCCAATAGAGTGGATGCAAAAATTAGCCCAGCGAATCACTGGGCTTGGGCTGGAGGTAAAATTAAGCCTGTAAATGGCTGTGGGCATGCTTAGGGCGTACAGGTGCGTCTTCTTCATGCGCTGCGGCAGCGGCCCGCAATGTGTCGTACAGCTCAGTGCGTTCTTCACGCAAATGCTGAATGACTTGGTAGTCTTCGCGGTTGATTCGCGCTAAATCAATTTGCTCTACATGTACCACGCGCAAGAGTTCACGAACGGGGCGTGGCATATTGCGGCCACTTTCGTAGCGTGAGCCACCACTTTGCGTGACACCAATGCGGCTCCAAAACTCTTGTTGATTTAATCCGAGTTGTTGACGAATTTCGCGTGGGTTGATGGTTGTGCTGGTCATGAAGCTTCCTCTTTGTGACGCATGAGGCTGTGTGCAGCCCCATGTCATTATCAATGTTATCGTCATCTTATCTAGCTAAAGCCTAATATACACGTCACTATTTCACGATTATTCCCGTGATAATTTACGTTATTTTGTTGGAACTTATTTTTGCGATTAAAAATCGCAAGGCATTGGCTTATCAATATTTTGGAATTGACTAAGTATAATGAGTGATTGATGTAGTTTTTTTGGGTTATATGGCCGGAATCAATTTATGTCCTCTACGAACAATCTTGTTAGAATCGCCGCAGAAAAATAAACAGTAATATGGGGGTAAGGCGCTATGTCGTTTGATTATGGTAGTGACAGTAATAAATTTAATCTTCCTAATCCAATGCGATTAGAAAATATTTTCTTACTGCTATGTGGTTCAGCATTACTGATCGCAGGTTTGCTGCTGTTGTTGATGGTCAAGCAAGCCATTGCCGCTGAAACCATCTACTACAAACTTGCTGCGGTACTGCTGGCGGTGGCCATGCTAGGGGCAGGTGTGTCTTTATTGGGCTGGGCCATGCGGCAATTGCGGTTTTTCTTTGGCCGTGGACGCCCCGTCAGCCTTGCCGATGAGGTGCCCAATGGCATGCAGGGCAAATCTCCATCTTCTGATAGTTTGCGGGAAGTATTACGCCAGCAGGCTTTGGTTTATCAGGAGCCGCAGGGGGCGTTAAGTACTTTATTGCACTCTATTGTGCCCAATTTGACCTTTGCGCCTGAGCGCATTCGTAATTTAGCCCTATTGCATTTTAAGAAAGGTATCACTCTGCTGATGGTGCTTGCCGTGCTGGTTTTAAGCTTGGTGGGTGGCAAAGCGCATGGGCCAGAGTGGCAGCATATTGCCAATTGGATTGGCTTGGCTTTTATGGGCTACGTGGTTTGGCTGCTGTTAGCACCAGTTAATAACGCACTTGGCTTATCTTTGCGTGATGCGGAGCAAACGCTTAGTCCATCCCGGCTGGTGATGATGTTGGTGTTGGCTATTCTTGGCCCCGTAATATTGCTAAAGCTTGCTCCTAAGCTACCTGATGTGGCGTGGCTTGATCCCTTTCCCCAGGTTTTTGTGTTGATTGTGCTGGCCTTGGCGGTATATAGCGTGTTTTATTTAGCGTTGCTGCGTAATGTAAAACAGCCGCCTAATACGATGGTGAGCAATAAGCAAGACACATGGAGTATCAATTGCCACCCTGGTTTGGCATTAGAAGAATTTGCACGTGAGATGCAAAATAATTGGCAAGAAAGTATTCCAAATCGCACCTATTCACGGCTGGAGCCGCATATTGATTTAAATGAAAAATCAGGTCGATTTTATGCCGAGGCTTTAGAAGAAACCCAGCCTTTGCCTATTGATGCGGCACCCGTTTTATTTGCCAGCGCATTGGCCTCGCCACGGCTAAAGCCCTTACTTCTTCTGGATTTAATTGGCACCTCTTTTGTATTGCTAGCAACCGTTTTGTTTACCTTAAGTGGTATGCAAATACTGAGCGTTGCAGCTAGCACATTTAATGCAAATTTACTGACATACGGTGCGGTGTTTTTTGCTCTGGGTGTGTATGCGATTAGCTCGGCTCATCAACTTTGGCAGCGTTTTGAATTTAAATCTCAATTAATTAGTATTGAAATGAGCGGCCATTATGTAACGGCTCAATTGGATCATGGCAATGTGTTAAAAGATTCCATTAAAACCAATAGCCATGTGGTGCAAATTGAATCAATGACCTTTCGTTTGTGGCTTACCGAACTAACAAGTGTGACTTTTCAAAATGGTAGCCAACGCTATGCCTTATCTTTGGTGGGTAATGCCGAACGGGCTGAGCAATTATTACGCCATTTTAAGAAATTTGCTCACGATCAGGCGATTATCTTGGCTCCTAAGGCACAGGCAGATCAGCAACGTCATGCCGTATTAGGTCAATTTAATCAGGCGGCGGCATGGCCAGATGCGCCAGAGGGGATGGCGATTTCGCAGGGGGAGGGGGTTTTGATTGATACGGCAGTTGTTGATGTCGCCCCTGCATTAAAGCGGCCTAAATTTTGCAGTAAATGCGGCAACGCCACTCTGCCCGATGCATTGTTTTGTGGTGAGTGTGGCGAGAAAATTACAGAGGCATAAGTGGCCGAGATTGATAGGTTAGTACTTTTTTTGTATGGTGGTTGGAGCCCGCCGTATTTAGTTTTTAAACTGGCTTAACTTGCTGCGCAAAATCTTACGAAAAGGGCGCAGCAAGCAGCGCCCCTCCGTGTTTTTTTGTGGGCAAAAAGGCTATGCCTTTGCCTTGCCTTACAACGCCCTTGCCAGAACCCATGCATCGACCCGTGCCGCGCCCGCCTGTTTTAAACACTTGGCCGCGGCGTGCAGGCTGGAGCCTGAGGTCATCACGTCATCCACAATTGCAATATGTTTACCGGCTAAATTGTGCTGAGTATAAAACGCGAGCCGCATATTTTTATGCCGCTCGGTTTGGGATAAACGCGCTTGGTGTTCGGTATTGATTTTGCGCTCTAAACAAAACTGAATAGGGCGTTGTAATTGCCGTGCAATGGGTTTGGCTAATTCAAAAGCTTGGTTATAGCCGCGCTCTGCTAGGCGGGAGGGGTGTAATGGCATGGGCAAGATAAAGTCTGGCTTAGGCACAGCTTGTACCCGCTGCAAGAGTAATTGCCCTAGTGTAGGCAGCAATGACCATTGCCCTGAAAACTTGGCTGCAATAATTAGCTCGGTTATCGGTGGGGTATAGATCAGTGCGGCGTAGCTAAAATCAAAAGCGGGTGGGTGACTTAAGCAGGCACCGCATAGGCCGCTATCGTTGGAGGGAAGGGCGCATTGCGGGCAAAGCTCTGTGTTTAAAAAAGGTAGTTTTTCAAGGCAGGCGGGGCAAAGTGCACTACTTTTACAGCTGGCCGCGCACAGCACACAGCTACAGGGTGGCGTACAGTTGTTCAAAAAATTGAAGATAAAATTTGACAACTTCGCCTCCGCTTTAGACAATCGCTCTTTGATTATGCCTTTTGCTTTGAAAATTGCTGCAATTTCAATACTTCTTTCTGGATGTCTATGCCCATGACTTCGCATCAAACGATTGAATTTAAACGTGCTACACCTCATCCAGAAAGCGGTGCTTACTCGCTGGATGCTGTGGCAGCCCTTTTTGAGCTGCCCTTTAATGATTTGGTGTTTCAGGCTCAGACCATACATCGCCAGCATTTTGACGCTAATAAAGTGCAGCTTTCTACCCTGCTATCGGTAAAAACCGGTGGCTGTTCAGAAGACTGTGGCTACTGCTCGCAATCTGCCCGCTACGATACGGGCTTAGAAAAAGAAGTACTGATGAACGCCGATGAAGTGATCGACGTGGCTCGTATCGCCAAAGAAAACGGCGCATCGCGCTTCTGTATGGGCGCAGCATGGCGTGGCCCTAAGACCAAAGATTTGGTTGAAGTTAAGAAAATGATCGCTGGCGTGAAAGCGTTAGACTTAGAAACTTGCGCCACTTTTGGTATGTTGAAAGAAGGCCAAGCCGAAGAGTTACGCGATTCTGGCCTGGATTATTACAACCACAACCTAGATACCTCGCCAGAAAACTACGCCAATGTGGTGACGAGCCACAGCTATCAAGATCGGCTGGATACCTTGGGCAAGGTGCGCAAGGCGGGTTTGAATGTCTGCAGTGGTGGCATTGTGGGCCTAGGTGAAACAAGGCTAGATCGCGTGGGCTTGATTGCTCAACTGGCCAATTTAGAGCCGCAGCCTGATTCTGTACCCATTAATAATTTGGTGAAGATTGAAGGCACACCGCTGGAAGAGGGTGAAGCTATCGACTGGACCGAGTTCGTTCGCATGATCGCCGTGGCCCGCATTACCATGCCAAAATCCTTTGTGCGTCTTTCTGCTGGCCGCCAACAAATGCCCGAAGCCATGCAAGCGCTGTGCTTTATGGCCGGTGCCAATTCTATTTTCTATGGCGATAAATTACTCACCACGGGTAACCCAGACGTAAGCCGTGATAAAAATCTATTTGCTAAGTTAAATATCAAGCCTTTATAAGGGCATTAATTAAAAGGGGAAGCATAGTCTTCCCCTTTTAATTGGCTAAAAATGCAATGAGGAAGGCTCTGAATGATTCGCTATTGGATGCCGAATGATTGTTTTCCAATTTTGCGGATTGGCGCGCCGAATATCGCTAAGGTAAATTTCATGATGTTTGCCGGTTCGGCTGGCGCGGAAATCAATATAATCATGTACCCGTTCAGTCGTTGGGCCTTCTTCAGAAAACGGGCTAATGTGCATCATTTTGGCGCAGCGCCCTTCGGTAAAAGATTCAAAGCGTAATAAGGGGAGTGCAGGGAGATTTTTTTGCTTCAGCGATTGCCGCCGTAATCAATGCTTTTTCAAGAAAAGCGGCTGCATCGTTACCCAGTAAGTCTATTTTAAGCGGCCATAGCGCGGCGGTCATTTGCGGTGTATTGGGGGTGGTAAAACCGCCCAAGCATGAATTACGACTGCGAGTTGTTATCCGCGTTCTAATTGTAAGGTGATAAATATCCCATCTTCACCTTCCCCTGTACCCACTGCTATCCAGCCTTGTGATAAATAGAAATCTAAAGCGGCTGTGTTTTTGATTAAACACTTGAGCTGCCATGGCAAGGGCAGCCATTGCTGCAGTGCGATTAACAACGCTCGGCCGATGCCAAAGCGCTGATGGCTGGGTTTAATGTAGAGATGGTGGATAAAGGGCTCGGCCATCCAAACCGAGACAAAACCGATCAGCTGCTTATCTTCCCCAATCGCTACAAATACGTCTTCACCGATAGATGCTTGCGCAAAACTGCTTGTTAATCGGCCGGATGCGGGAAGCCACTCGGCGGCGCTTCTGCATTCCTCATGGATGGCTTGAATCGCCGGATAGTCCGCAAGTGTTGCGGCGCGAATTTTTGGCATTTGGGGTGCAGGTGGAGAGGACAAGGTTTTTTGATGCTCCTGATGGTATGAGTAGGGGGATTGCCGCATATTGCGGCATGGGTTTGGCTTGGTCAATGTTACCGTCGTCACTTTTGCCTGTACTTCCGCTAACCCGTCTTGTGATAAATAAAAATGTAAAGTCGCAGTTTTTTGATTGGATATTTTAGTTGCCATGTCGCAGGAAGGATGCGGTTTTTTTACTTCACCTCTGTGTTGACTGTCGGGCTGGCCGTTTCTATGGCTGCTTTGAAGTCGGCCATTAGTTGCCCAATCGAATCATTTATACGCTTATGGCTTTCGGTGCTTATTACTTGTGAGAAGCCGACCATCGCGGCTTGTGAGGCTGCAACATCTTTTTTTCCGATCGACGATTTATAGTAAGCCAGAATTTTATCTAGCTCTGGTTCCGAAAGGTTATTGCCGTAAAAGCGTGACCAAGTTTCTACGAACTCCTTTGCGGTAAACAGGGTTGAACACCGCTCAATATACTGAGTAAAGATCTTCTCAATCTCCGGATTTTCTTGCCCATCTGTAATGCCACTATCGGCAAGTATTTTTTTATACAGATTTTTTCCGAGATCTTTTGCTTGAGTCTTCGACTGATCAAGCTGCTGCTGGAACATTTGCTGTAGCCCCTGCGCCTCTATGATCTGTGAGATTTTTGCTTGTCGAGTTGATTCGTTCGCGTTTGCTTGTACGGAAATAACAAGCGCAATTGCAATAAGTACAGATTTCATAACATTCCTCAAGGATTGTGATTGATATAAAGGTTAGACGACATTTTTCCTTGCCACTAAAAACGTATTTTCTGTGCAGGGTTCGCCTTTGAATATCGCTGGGTTTGTTGCAATTTTCTGCATTCCAATGCGCTCAAGAAGACGGATTGAACTTAGGTTTCTTGTGTCGGTAATGCCAAGCACGTGTTTGATAGGGGGTATTTAAACAACATCGCTATTGCGTGCCTCGCGCTCTTGCTGTTGCCATTGGTTGTTGTTTTTATATTCGAATGTATACCAATTTTAGATAGCAATTTTTTCGTAATATTTCTTATTCTTTCGTTCACTTTGAGTACTTCCCTAGATGTTTGGCTTAAGCTTTGATAAGAGAGGCATGGCTCGGCTTGCCGGTGCATGCTCTCTCTATTGAAGGGCTAGGCTCCAGCTGATGGCTTATGCAGACTCTTTTTCATAAAGTAGCGCGAGAACCCAGTTGGGTAATTTGGAAGCTCTGCGAAGCAGGTGTACCCCATACGTTCGTAGAAATCTCTCGCTTGAAACTCGAATGTATCTAGCCATGCGCCGGTGCAGCCTCTATAAATGGCTTCTTCTTCTGCCATGGAAAGTAGCTTCGATCCGATGCCCATTCCTCGGTGTGATGCCGGAACCACCAAGAGTTGCGTGAACAGCCATTCGTATCCTGTATGCCCCCAAAGGCCGCCGACGACCTCACCCTCCTCGTCTACTATTGTGATGACCAAGGGGCGGTTGTTTCCAATGCCAGCTTGGCTTGTGTTGTACTCAATAAGCGGGCCAAGGATCGCTTTGCGTACTTGTTCGTCTGCTACGTCGGTGAGTGAGAATTTGTAGTTCATTGGGCCTCCGGCAACGGCTGTTTGTGTTTTGGGTGAATGTAATGGAGTACTGAAATCATAAATGGCGTGCTGAGCAGCTTTACTAGCGCATGCACTGATTTGGCTGAACGGGGGGTGAAGACTTCCGGTTCGATCTAGCACTGCAGTTTTCGTGAGTGTCTCAATGCCAACCACAAATTTTTGTTGGATTCGCTATTTTGTTCGGTTCCATCACTTACGTCTTACAACAAAAATAGCTGTGGATGCGTTGGTTTATTTTCCTCCCCATTTTATATAGAAAAGAAAGCGTCAGTTTTAATTCATAATTATACCAATTTTGCTTTTTTATTTCTGTATAAGCCAGTATTAATGCCGGATTTTCCTTGAATGAGTGGGGTGCGCGGCTTGAAGCGCCTAAGCGTTTGTCGGTGGTTTTATCTGAATAAAACAGCCATCTTACGTGAGTTTTATTTTGGTGAGATGGGCGTATTTGTGTGTTTGCTCTATGGCACTGGGTCCGGTGAGAGGAGGTGCGCTTGAAGGGGGGGCGAGGTAAGCTGATTGTTGGGGATGTATGAAATATTGATCGAGCAGAGATGCCTTGTATTTCATTTTTTCTTGCGTGTACTTGGTGTTTTTCGTGGACGAAAATAGGGGTTTGATCAAGCCGAATGCCGAGGCAACATCACGCGCACAATTAGCCCGTGCGGATCTGCATCGCGTAGCTCGATGCTGCCTTTGTGTCTTTCGGTGATTTCTTTGACGATGGCCATGCCTAGGCCGCAGCCGTTACCGGTTTGCTCGCGGCGGTAGAAGCGTTCGAACACGCGTTCTTTATCTGAATCTGGAATGCCTGCGCCGTCGTCTTCTACTTCCACCACATAATGTTCGCCTTCAATGCTAAGGCGGGCGGTGATATTACAGCCACGAGGGATGTATTTGATGGCGTTTTCGATCAGATTGGTAAACAGCTCGCGCAGTAGGGCGGAGTTACCGTTCATGGGGGCTTCGGATAAATGCGTGTCGCAGCCTAAATCCATACCTGCAGCAAGGGCGCGGGGCACGCATTCTGCGGTGAGCTCACGAATCAGTTTGGCTAAATCTAGCGCAACGCGGGGCATGCCTTTGGCACTGTCTGGCTCTGATCTGGCCAGTGTGAGTAGCTGGTTTACCAAGTGAATGCTGCGGTTGGCACTGGTGTGCACCATGGTTAGCCGGTTGCTTAGGCCTTCGGGCGTGGTTTCGCGCATGGCCAGTTCGGTTTGCGATTTTAGTCCTGCCAATGGGGTGCGTAGTTGGTGAGCGGCATCGGCAATAAAGCGGCGTTGTCTGGCTACGCTTTCATTAGTGCTGCTGAGTAAATGGTTGAGTGCCGAGGTGAGCGCGCCCACTTCTTCTGGCTCGTTATCTAATAGTAGTGGTGTAGGGTCTTGGGCAGAGTGTTCTTCTACGCGGCGTTGCAGGCGCGCCAGTGGGCGTAGCCCACGGGTGATTCCCCACCAAACTAATAAGCTCATGATAAAAATCAGTGGAGCGAGTGGTGCGGCGATGGCGATTAAAATCTCTCTAGAGAGTTTGTTGCGTATTTGGGTGCTTTTGCCGAGCTGTACGTGTAGCCATTGCTGCTTGTTGGCCATTTCTACAGGGAAATACAGCGAGACAATGCGCATTGCTTCGCTTTGGACATTGGTATCGTAAAAAACCGCTTTATTGTCGGGTTTTTTATGATTGAGCGAAGGGGGAAGTTGGCTATTGCCAAGGATGATGCCACCAGAGCTGAGCGTCACCATATAATGAAGGTGCTCGTCGGAATCGTCTTCAAGTAATAGCTGAGAAGCGCGAGGAAAATCGATGATCAGGCCGTTATCTTGCGGCTTGATTTGGCGGGCAATGGCGCGCGCTGTTTGGAGCAAACTATTATCAATTACCGTGTTGGTATAATGCTTGGCTACGTTGTAGCTCAAGAATGCACCGGCAAGCCAAAGCACCCCCTGCGGTATGAGTAACCACAGGAGGAGCTGCCGCTTGATAGAGAACTTACCCCTCAACATCCTGCGCTTGAGGAGGTTGCTTCTCGAGTAAATAGCCAAGGCCACGGATGGTACGGATCACAACGCCGCAAGGATCTAGCTTTTTGCGTAGGCGGTGAACGTAAACTTCAATGGCATTAAGGCCCACTTCAGCATTTTCGGAGCCTAGCTCGCCAACGATCTGCTCTTTGGTCACTACACGATCAATATTAGACATCAATATTTCAAGTACGGTGAGTTCGCGGGCAGAAAGATCCAGCGGCGTGTCATTGCACCAAGCACGTTGACCAGCGCGATCTAAACGCAAGTTGCCGAGCTGCTGCACGGATTGCGGTAAGATTTTGCTGCGACGAAGCAGGGCACGCAAACGCGCTTCAAGTTCAGAGAACTCAAATGGCTTGGCAAGGTAATCATCTGCACCTGCATCTAAACCGGCTACGCGATCTTCCAAGCCATCCAGAGCCGTCAGGATCAGGATGGGTAAGGAAGGTTTGTGCTGACGAACGTTTTTTAATACTTGCAAGCCATCCATATTTGGCAAGCCAACGTCCAACACCACAACTTCGTAGTCGTTGTGCAGTAAAATTTGTAAGGCAAGAGCGCCGTCATTCACGCAATCAACCTGAAACTCAGCCTGAGACAGGCTAGTTTTCAGAGCATCAGCGAGAATTAGGTCGTCTTCAGCGAGAAAGAGCTTTGTGCTCATGGTCTGAACCTCGTTTTGTAAGAATAAGCTTACCGTCAGTTTAACTGTAATTTCATCAATACCCAAGTTAATTTTGCGCACCTAAAGCTTGGGCTCTGCTTAATGTGCATTGTTGTGTATTGTCTATAGCAGTGTTGTCAGTAAGTAGCCAGCCAGAAAGCTCTTTTTTTGTCAGCGCAGCTAAAGAATCTATCCAAAGTGGAGAATCATTCAGGCAGGGGATGTAGTGGTACTCCTTACCACCGGCCTGTAAATAGTCCTGTTTTCCTTCAATTGCGATTTCTTCAAGTGTTTCTAAGCAGTCAGCTACAAACCCTGGGCAGATTACATCTAGCCTACCGGTATTCGCTTTGCCCAGCTTATGCAAGGTAGCGGTTACATAAGGTTGCAACCATTCTGCGCGGCCAAATCTTGATTGAAACGCTACGGTATACTCCGATTCGGCAAGGTCTAGTTCTTCGGCTAATAAACGCCCCGTTTTGCGGCAATAGCAGTGATAAGGATCGCCCTTATCCAAGGTATAGCGGGGCACACCGTGAAAGCTGATGAGTAAATGGTTGCCTCGTCCTTTGGCTTGCCAATAGCTGCGTACTTGCTCGGCAAGGGCTTTGATATAGCCTGCGTCATCATGAAAGCCACGCACGGTGCGGATAGCGGGCTGGTTGCGATATTGGGCGAGCACGCGGCCTACTTCATCAATCACGGTGGCGCTGGTGCTGGCCGAATATTGGGGATAAAGCGGTAGGATGAGTAATTTTTCACAGCCAGCGGCTTTCAGCTTATCCATCTGTGCTGCAATCGAGGGCTGGCCATAGCGCATGGCATAGTCAACTAAAACCTCTTTGTGGCCTTGCTCGCCTAGCCAGCCTTTTAAAAGTTTGCTCTGTCTTTGTGTCCAGACTTTTAAGGGTGAACCTTCGCTCATCCATACACTTGCATATTTAGATGCGGTTTTTTTGGGCCTAAAAGGCAGAATAAAAGCGTTAAGAATCACCCACCATACCGCTCTTGGTATTTCTACCACACGTGGATCAGATAAAAACTGCCGCAAATAGGGGCGAATTGCCGCCGGAGTGGGGGCTTCTGGCGTACCTAAGTTAACTAAAAGTACACCAATGCGGCTTTGTTGATCGTGGCGAAAGGATGGCTCGGGCAAGAAAGAGGACATAATTTAGGCTCGGTTTGGCTACGGTGTGAAAGCCACTGCTTATATAGCAGTGTGATTTTAGGGGGCGGGGAAACTCGCCGTTTTTAGTTTTTGATCTGAGATTACGCAGTCGCACCCTTACCGAAACTCCGCCCCGCTTGTACCTGGCTCCGGCGTGCTTCAATGGGAAATTTAAGCCCCATGCCGCCAGTCGTGATAAAAGCTTTGGCGGCTAGGTTTGAAAATGGCTGAAAACCAAAGAAAACGACTAAATCTAAGCTATGTTTTTCTCCGTGAAATTCTGTAGTCTTTGTGGCATCAAGGGTTCAATGTTTGGGCTTTAGCGTGCGTAATATCCGTTCCGATGTATTAATTTGCTGGGGTGCTCCCGCCCTCAGTTAGTCACGCTGTTTGGCTCACTGAGGGCACGTAAAAATAAGCAGTGCTTATCATAACAGCCCAGCTTGCAATAGGTCATGAGTGAAAATGACGCACTGCTTGCTTTAACTTAAGTAGTGCCTCGGGCTCACCCCCATATCTTGCGGCAATATATTGTTGGGTAATGTAATTAATGGCGCTATTGTACTCAGGCCATAGCAAGCTGGCACGTAGGCTAAATGTAAGAGGGCCTTCATTGGGCGCGCGGATGCAGCCCCGCTTGGCTAATTTGCGGCAAAACTGCTGCCAGAGTTGGCTTGCTACATCTTGCTTAGGCGTGGCGCTGTGGGTGGCGATTAAAAATAAAGTAATGAGCACTACGCTTATCGCTAACAGCATGCGCAGGATAAACTCACTGGATAATACCTCGTCAATGCCTAGCTTTTTAAAGAGCTGCATTTGCTTGCGCATATCGTAGCCAATCACCCATTGATTCCAGTTGTTCACTATGCTATCCCAGTGCAGCCGTAAATCTTGCAGCCAAGCAGGGGGCGCACCGTCCATAAAGGGCAAGCTATCCGCATTATTGAAACCACTCATTAAACCGTCATTGATGCGAGAAGGAGCCACCATTGCCGTGGGGTCTACGCGCTGCCAGCCATTGCCGGCCAGCCATACTTCTGACCACGCGTGGGCATTGGCTTGGCGAACAATTAAATATTGGCCATTTTGGTTCCATTGCCCGCCCTGATAGCCGCCCACTACGCGGCTAGGGACGCCAGCGGCGCGCATCAAAAAAGTAAATGCTCCTGCGTAATGCTCGCAAAAGCCTTGTTTATATTTAAATAAAAACAGATCGATACTCTGAGCGCCATTGATCAGCGGTGGGTTGAGTGTGTAGCTGTAGCCGCCATTGCGTATCCATTGCAGGCCACGGTTGACACGCTCTATAGGGGGGAGGGTGCTCCAGCTTGCTGCTAGTTTTCTGGCCTCCGGATTGCCCGCCTTGGGGAGCTGTAATGCGGCGGGCAGCGTGTCATCACTGCTGGTTTTCCATGCGCTAAGGCTTTCGATGCGATAGCGTTGGCGCTCGGTAATGGGGCTGCTATTCACCGCCTGCATGCGGTTGCTGAGCATGCCGGTATCGGGTAGCGATTCAGGAATGTCGAGTGCCAGTAGCCAATTGCGATTATGCGGCTCCATTGTCATGGTGTAGGCCAGTAGCGGGCCGCGCGCTTCAATGCTAGGGCCTCCGGCTTGATCCATGCTGGGCTGCTTCCAGCCTTCGCCATCAAAAAAATCAAACACGGGGCCACGCCAATAGCGGGCGGCAGACTTAGGGATGGGGCCTTCAAATTCCACCCGAAACGCCACGCTTTGATCTTTGGCTAGCTGGCTAAAATTGCCGGGGCGCATTTCATCCGATAGGCCGGTGCGTGCGCTGACTTGCTCATCCGGCATGCTCCATAGCGGGGTTAGTCGAGGGAAAAAGAAAAACAATAAAATGGCGATAGGCAGGGCTTCTAACAGCATTAGCAGCAATTGCTTGCTGAGTGCCCACCATGCTTGTGCGCTTTGCCACTGAATCAGTTGCCCAGTAATGGCCAGCATGGACAAAATAGCCCAAAGTAAAATCCATTGCGATTGGGCAATTAAAAAGCCTGCGCCCACTAAAAAATAGGCCAAGAGGCTGACAATTTTAATATCGCGCGGGCTGCGGGTTTCAAAGAGCTTAACGGTGGCAAGGCTGGCTAAGGCAGCCACACCGCCTTGGCGGCCAATTAGGCTTTGATAGTCCAGCCAAATCAGTGCAAATAAAACAAGGGCTAATAAAAAGCGCACGGCGGTATGGGGCAACGTATGGCCGCGGTAGCTTATCCAAGCTCGCCACAGCAGTAAAGTGCCCAGCGCCAGTGTTAGCCAAGGGCTAAATTGCAAACCGTGCGGCAGCAGCACCAGTGCAAAAGTGGCAATTAAATATTGCAGGGGTAGGCGTTCAAGAGGGGTATTCATTCAAACAGCGCTAAGGTGTTTAAACAGTGGATTTGATGCGCCGTGCCTTTTGCGGCATCAATCTGCATATGTGGTAGAGCCAAGCCATAGGGCACGCCCATTTGTTCGGCGGCTAATATCCATGCCACTAGCCTTGATAGCTTTGCTTCTCGATCTAATTCATTGAGCTGATCCCAATTAAATACTTGCGGTGATCGCCCTTCTGCATCAAAAAACTTAACCGGTAATGTTTCGCTGTGCGCGGCTTGCTTCCATGCAATTCTGCGTAAGGGATCGCTTGGGGTATAGGGGCGCAGCCCCGCAAAATCTTCTTCGCCATGGCCGATTTGCGCAGAGTGCCCGCCACCAAATGTAGGGGACCAAGGCGGTGGATCAATCTCTGGGTGTGGCCAAACTAAGCAGCGGGCGGGGCTGTTGAGATAGCTCCAAGCATGGCAAAGCCCCATTGGGTAATGACTGAAAAGGTGCAAGGTGGGCGCATACAACCAACCACGGCGCTGGCTTAGTAGAGGAATGCTGAGATGTGCATCGCGCTCTATTACGACACATTCTAAAGACTGAGGTTTAATCTTTTGCCTAAAGCAAAAGTGAATTGCGCGTTTGGCTAGCCGATTAGGATTACTCAGTTGTAAAGGGAAATAAGCCGTTTCACCGGCAAAAACGGCAGGAGCATCAAAAAGCTGTAAGCGCAGTTTTAATAAATTTCTAAACGTGCGCAACAAAATGGCGTGGCCTAGCCCCAAGAGGGTAAAGGCAAACAAATAAGCCAAGCTAAGTTGGTAATTAATCGCCCCAATCAAAACCAGTAAGGCGGTAAAGGTAAACGCATAGCCAAAGCCACTGGGTAAGATATAGATGCGATCGTACTTTAGCGTTTGGGCGCTATCTTGTGAGGGATGCTGCCGGTTAAGCCATAGCTCACGGCGTTGAGATAACCATTTTAGTTTGGGCATAGACAAACTTCCAAAGGAAGCAACGTGGTGTGGGGGCTGTTGTTTTGTATTAGTCATTGACGATATATAGGGTGGGCAAGCTTTATCTGCCAATGCACCGATGCTGAACTGGGGGCATTGTGCTTTTTTTTACCACTTGCCGCGTGGGCAAGGTAAGGTGCTTTGCCCACGCTACATGGATAGATGGCTTAGGGAATGGTGGTTTCATTTATCAATGTTTTCACCATTTCTAGCGCCGCCTTACCGCTGCCTGCCATCACCAATCTATGCTGGGTTACGGGCACAAACACGGCTTGAATATCCTCAGGTAAAACTAAATCTCGGCCATCCAGCCATGCCCAAGCGCGGGCCGCTTGAATTAGCCCGAGTGCGGCGCGGGGCGATAAGCCATACATAAACCGCCCCGGCTGGCGCGATGCAGCAATCAGCGCTTGCACATAATCCAATAGTGCAGGGGCCACATGCACATCGCGCACGGCGTTTTGGCTGCTTTGTAAATTATTGCTACTGATGGCTTCAGGCAGTGATTCAATTAAATGGCGGCGATCTGATCCGGCCAGCATGGCGCGCTCTGCCGTGGAATCGGGATAGCCTAATTCAATGCGCATTAAGAATCGGTCGAGCTGAGATTCGGGTAGTAAAAAAGTGCCAATCTGATGCGATGGGTTTTGGGTGGCGATCACAAAAAAAGGCTCGGGCAGGGGCCAAGTGGTGCCATCGGCGGTGACTTGCCGCTCCTCCATGGCCTCTAATAGTGCCGATTGGGTTTTGGGTGAGGCGCGGTTGATTTCATCGGCTAACAATAGTTGGGTAAACAGTGGCCCGTGGTGAAACTGAAAACGTTGGTTTTCTCTATCGTAAATGGATACCCCGGTGAGATCGGCAGGGAGTAAATCGCTAGTAAATTGCACCCGCTGAAACTTAAGCCCCAGTGTGCGGGCTAAGGCATGTGCGAGCGTGGTTTTGCCGACGCCGGGTAAATCTTCAATCAGTAAATGTCCTTGTGCCAAAAGGCAAGATAGCGCTTGGCGAATTTGGATGGGTTTACCCAAAATGATCGCTTCAAGTTGCTTAAGTACCGCAGGTAAGCGAGGGGTCATGATGGGCTTTCCATAGGGTTGTTGGCTCGGCATGGCCGCTGATAAATCGTTTGGGTGGCTTTGCGTTACAGCCCCTTAGGGGGGGCAAATCTTATTTTTATTTTAGTGCTCAGTTCATGCTTATGAAAGGTAGGCTGTCTAATTGCTTTCATTGCCACGCTCATTGTCTGAGGCGTAAACTAATCGTCATGCTTGATGCCTACTTTTTATGAGTAGGATGTCCGCTTAAATTAGACTGCCACCTACTATATAGACAGCAAAACCATCCCTTGCTCAGTATGTGAAATCTATGAGCAACCGGCTTACGGTGGCCTGATTGGAGAAAAAATGGAGCTTCACATGAGTAGCGGCCCTAGTGCTTATATCACTCACCCCGCTTGCATCATGCATAGTATGGGCAAAGGCCATCCCGAGTGTGCGGAGCGCCTAGAGGCGATTAAAGATCGCTTGATGGCTGCTGGAATCTGGGATTTTCTCTTGCATATTGAAGCGCCAGCCGCCACGCGTGAGCAATTGGCGCGGGTGCATGGTTTAGATTACTTAGATAGGCTGGCTTTGATTGCACCTACACACGGCTTTGTCCATGTTGATCCAGATACCGCGATGAATCCTTTTACCCTGCGCGCGGCCTACCATGCGGCTGGGGCGGGTATTGCGGCGGTAGATGCCGTGATGCAAGGCAAGGCGGCCAATGCCTTTTGTGGCGTTCGCCCACCTGGCCATCATGCCGAAAAAAATAATGCGATGGGCTTTTGCTTTTTTAATAATGTGGCGGTTGCGGCAAGGCACGCTACTGAGCAATACGGTTTAGAGCGCGTGGCGATTGTGGATTTTGATGTACACCACGGCAATGGCACTGAGGATATTTTGCGTGATGACGATAAGGTCATCATGGTGAGTTTTTTTCAGCATCCTTTTTTTCCTTATTCGGGCGATGTGCCGCGTGGCAGCAATATGCATAATTTTCCGATGCCACGCGGCACGACGGGCGTGCAGTTCCGTGACTTGGTTTTAGAAAAATGGCTGCCGATTTTGCATGACTTTGCACCGCAGCTGATTTTAATTTCAGCGGGGTTTGACGCGCATTTAGAAGACGAAATGTCAACCATGGGGCTGGTCGAGTCTGATTATGCTTGGGTGACGAAGCAGCTTATGAAAGTGGCCGCGCAGCATGCACAAGGTCGTATCGTGTCTTTTCTAGAGGGAGGCTATGACCTTTCGGCCTTGGGGCGGAGTGTGGCGGCGCATATTAAAGAATTGTCTGAGGACTAACAGGTATCAATCGGCTGAATTGATCGGTAAATATTTATTTTGATTAAGATTGCAGCTGCATGCCCATGTTTTTTTCAAAGTCCTTGCGCTCTTCTAATTAATCGCGTGCTATCGCGACCAAAGAACATAAGTAAGAGTATACGTCTGAGATTGTGATTGATTCGGACGACAGGCTAGTCAGCAAAAAGTAGGGCTTGGCTCAGAAAGCGCTGAAAGAAGTGGCGAACGCTGATCGTCTAGATAGACAGAGGCAAGTTAAAAATTGGATTTTCTTCGTGTTCTCCGTGGTTCGATATTTGGGTTTTTCTTAGGTAGTATGAGTAAGGAAGGTTTTTTATTACTCGCTTGCGATAATCTGACAAGCTTCTATGCCCTACCTTTGCTATAAATGCCACTGAGATGACAATAAGTGGACAAAGCGATGCGGGGCTTTCTCATTATTTTGCTGTTTGCTGTGTTGGCAGCCTGTGGTGGCGGGGCGAGTGATGTTAAAAGTGGCACCGCCAGTGCCGTAGCTGTTGCCAGTGGTGCTGCGCAATTAGCCGTTTCTTTGCAAGATGCGGCAGGGCAGGTTTCCACCACGGTTTACGCCAATTCGATTGCCACCCTTGTAATCAATTTGAGTGATGCCAAGGGCCTGCCCCTGAGTAATCGCGTGGTTAAGCTCGGCGTAAGTACCTCTACACTTAGCAAAATCAGCCCCGATACGGTTTTAACCGATGCTTCGGGGCGGGCAGAATCGCAGCTGATTACCAACGACAATACTGGCGCAGATGCCATCAACGCCACGATTGATATCGAAGGTAAATCGTATAGCACCGCTTTTAATTACAGCGTTCGATCGCTGAATTTTGTCTTGAGTACCCCAAAGCTTGATTTAAGTACGCTATCTGCCGGTGGCAGTGTCGGCGTGTCGGTCACGCTCAGTAATAGCGAAACAGGCTTGGCCCTAGAAACACCCGTGAGTGTTAGCTTTAGTTCGCCTTGCGCTGAAGCGGGCAAGGCGCTGTTGTCGTCCCCTGTGTTATCGATTGTGAATAGCATTAATGGCGTCAAAACGGCCAGCGCATCCACAACTTATCAAGATAAATCTTGCGCTGGCACCGATGAAATTACCGCAACAGCCACCTTGGGCGGCGTAAGTCGCTCGTCTAAAACTACGCTTGCTGTGCTTGCCGCTGCGGCAGGCAATATTGAGTTTGTGAGCGCCATCCCCGAGTTGATTGCCCTGCCAGGAACAGGGGGCAACACCAGTGCCATAGTGCAATTTAAAGTGAAAGATTTGCAAGGCAGCCCCTTGGGCGGGCAATGGGTCGATTTTGCTTTGAATACTACGGTGGGCGGGATTTCCTTGGTGCAGAGTGCGGGGCAAAGCCAGCCGGGCACAGGTTTGGTGCAGGTGGTGGTGAATGCGGGTTCGGTTAGTACGGTGGTGCGCGTTACGGCGGTGCTGCGCGGCGCGTCGCCGCTGATTAGCAGCCAGTCTAATGCCTTGACGATTTCAACCGGCTTGCCGCATCAAAATGGTTTTAGCTTGTCAGCGGATATTTTGAATCCAGAGTTTTATACGGTGGATGGCAATAGTGTGGTGCTCACTGCAAGGGCATCGGATCGCTTTGGTAACCCTGTGCCTGATGGCTCTGCGGTGAGCTTTATGACTGAAAGCGGCATCGGCACAATTACGCCGCGTTGCACCATGCTGAGTGGGGCGTGCAACGTCACGTTAGTCAGCTCGGGCAATCGGCAAAAGCTAGTCGGGGCGGGGCGAATGACGGTGCTGGCGCATATGGTAGGGGAAGAGAGCTTTAATGATCTGAATGGTAACGGGGTGTTTGATACAGGGGAGAGCTGGTCGGATCAGGGCGAGGCCTTCTTAAACGCCGATGAAAGCGCCCACGCCGCACCTGTGTCGCTTTTGGCTGTCGATGGCAGTGCCTATGTTGAGCCCTTTATCGATTTTAATGGCGATGGCCTCTACAACGGGCCGGATGGGCAATATAACGGCGTATTGAGGTCGGCAAGTATTCCTAGCTCGGTGGCTAAAACCATTCATGTATCGAGTAGCCGAGTGATTATTTGGTCGGCGAGCGCCTTGGGTAGCAATGTGCTGACGTACCCTTTGAGCGCTGGCAAGCTCTGTGCATCGGGTAGCTTGCTTAGCCAATTTGCCTTTGCTGCACGGGATAGTAATGGCAATGTGCTACCTGCTAAAACGCAGGTTGATTTAGAAATCACCCAAACGGTCTTGGTTGATGCGCTGGGCAATGCGATTAATAATCCTGCGCAATTATCGGGCCTTGCTAGCTTTACGGTGCCCAGTACGGCGGTGGTTTCGCAATTTACGGGCACTTTATCGGCGGTGGCTTGCCCGATCCCCGCTGACGCGCAGCTGGTGGTGAAAGTGAAGTTTCCAAGTGGGGTGGAAACATCGCAAAGCGTGCCTTTAAATTAAAGACCCAAAGCGGTTCTATATGGTTTGTAGCTGTGCTACTGCGATCATCGCTACATGAATAGCGCAACTTTATGGTTGTTGGTCTGTAATCATTTTAGTAAGTGAATGGCATTTCATGGTTCTGTCGCATTAACTCATCACTGCCGTCTTGATTTACACGGAGCACGATAAAAATTAGGATTTCCAGTAATGCTCGACACCAAAAGAATGCGTTTTCTCATCGATATGATCTTGGTTTGCATTCGCTGGTATGCCGCATATCCGTTGAGTTACCGCCATCTCGAAGAAATGATGCAAGAGCGTGGCGTCATGGTCGATCATTCGACGATTAATCGCTGGGCCATTCGCTTTTTACCCTTGCTCGAGCTGGTTTTTCGCCAATATAAACGCCCCGTCGGCGGCAGCTGGCGTATGGATGAAACTTATATCAAAGTGAAAGGGGTTTGGACCTACTTATATCGAGCTGTCGATAAAGATGGAAAAACCATTGATTTCTTGTTGACCGAAAAGCGTGATAAGGCGGCCAAACGCTTTTCCGATCAAGCAATCCAAAACAATGGCACGCCAAAAACAGTCACCACGGATAAGAGCGGCGCTAATAAAGCAGCCATCAATGAGGTCAATACAGGCAAGGACGTACCGATCTTAGTGTGCCAAATAAAGTATTTGAATAACATCGTTGAACAAGACCATCGAGCGATCAAGCGAATCACGAAGCCGATGCTGAATTTCAAAGCGTTTCACTCGGCGACGAATGTGCTCGCAGGTATTGAGCTGATGCACATGATCCGCAAAGGACAGATGATTTCAGAAGCACAAAGTCTGTTGTCTTTTGCCGATCAGTTTTATGCTTTGGCGGGAAAGTTGCGTCAAGTTTAAAAACGGTAGCAGTGTCAACTCAGGCTAAATGCGGCATCGCAAAGTTAATGCGACAGAACCGTTTTGTGTGTGGGGGGGCGGGGGATTACCGATATAAAAACACCCCAAAAATATGGCCGAGTGTCCAACTTTTGGGGTGCAGTTCAATACGACATGGTTTTTTTTGTAATGAATGGCTATTTCATCCAGTGGCTTGCACCAATAAATAACCCACCCGCTAGCGCCATCGAGACCGGCAGGGTTAATACCCAAGCCATTAAGATGTTTTTAACGGTTTGGCTTTGCAGCCCGCTGCGATTAGCCAGCATGGTGCCTGCAACTGCAGAAGATAATACGTGCGTTGTGGATACTGGCATGCCGGTTAGGCTGGCCACGCCAATGGCTGCTGCTGCGGTCACTTGCGCGGCTACACCTTGGCTATAAGTCATGCCTTTATTGCCGATTTTTTCACCGACGGTAAGCACAATACGTTTCCAGCCAATCATCGTGCCTAGACCCAATGCTAGAGCTATTGCCACAATCACCCATGAAGGAGCGTATTCAGTAGTGGCAACAAGATCTTTACGCAGGCGATCAAGGTCGGCTTTTTCTGCAGAAGTAATGCTTGGTAACTTGCTCACTTTTTTAGCCGTGTCATCAAGGCAGAGCAAGAGGCGTCGAGTGCGGATGCGTTCGGCCTCAGAGAGTTGCTCAAAGTTATGAACCCCAGTTAGCTTGTTAACGAGCTCGTTGCTTGCTGGCATGGTTTGCTGGGTATCACACTTAAACTGTGGTGGTAGTGGTGATTGTGCATTCGGGTCAATATAGGTGTTGAGGCGATAGCTATTGCGACTGTAAAACTGCTGTAAATGCAGCGCAGCATCATGGGTGCGCTCAATTTGATAGGTGGTGCTTTGCATGTCTACAACAAACTTGCCTGGCACAATACCAATCAATACCAGCATCAATAGGCCAATCCCTTTTTGTCCATCGTTAGAGCCGTGGGCAAAGCTAATCCCCATGGAAGAGGCAATCAAGGCAACGCGGGTCCAGAAAGGAGGGTGTTTTTTGCCATCCAACGCCTTGCGCTCATCCGGCGTGTTGTGCATGCGTGAGCCAGCACGGAATTTTTTCAGTAGAAGGAGTAATCCACCCGCTACCACTAGGCCGACGGTTGGCGAAATGATCAGTGACAGCATAATGTCGATGGCTTTTTGAGTGTTGATCCCTTCTAGTAAGGGAATATCACTCATCCATGCGTGAGCCAAGCCTACGCCCAGAATCGATCCAATCAGGGTGTGGGAGCTAGAAGCGGGCAGGCCTAAATACCAAGTGCCTAGGTTCCAGATGATTGCCGCGGCTAAAAGTGAGAACACCATAACCAGCCCTTGCCCAGAGCCTACATTGAGCAGCAGCTCAACCGGCAAAAGGTGGACGATGGCATATGCCACACCGAGACCGCCTAGAACCACACCGAAGAAATTACAAATGCCCGATGCAATCACGGCAAGGTGAGGGGGCATGGCTTTGGTGTAAATAACCGTTGCTACGGCATTGGCCGTGTCGTGAAAGCCGTTAATAAATTCGTAAGTAAGAACAAAGCCAAGGGCCAGAACCAAGCTAATGGCTACGCCATAGTCAAGGCCGCTAAAAATATCGGGCATGATGGGGGGGAATGAGTGATGACGGGGCGATTATGCCCCAAAATGCCCTTACTCTGTTTTGATTTCAGCCGTGTTGCAGAAAATAAGTAATGAAAAATATTTACTCTGCTTACGATGAGCAAGAAACGCCAATCTGTGCTGCCCATGCTGGCGGCAGCGCTGCATAGTGTTCAAATTCAGCTTGTTCGGCAAATGGCTGCATTAAACAGCGGTGTAAGTTATTGATTTCACTAAAGTCCCCTGCGTCACGGGCTTTTTGGATGGCGATTTCGGCAAGGTAGTTACGTAAAACATATTTAGGGTTAATTTGATTCATGGCTGCGATTCGTTCGTTAGAATCCTGTGCTTCGCGGCTAAGCCGGAGTTGATAATCTGAAAACCAAACATCATAAGCCGTGCGGTCTAAAAAGTGATTTCGCAGGCTGTTGTCGATATTTGCCAGATTGCGCCAGAAGAATGTCCAATCGGTATGGGATGCATGCATCTGTTCAAATAAGCGGGTGATCAAGCTCCAATCGCTCTCTTGCCAGGTTAATAAGCCTAGTTTTTGCCGTAGTAAATCAGCAAAGTGCGCTTCAAAATGGCTTTGATATTGCTGCAATGTATTAAGGGCGGCGTCTCTATCCATTAGGGGTAATAAAGCTTGGGCTAAACACTGTAAATTCCACAGACCCATTTCTGGCTGATTTTGGTAGCTATAGCGGCCAGTATCATCAGAGTGATTGCAAATATGCCCCGCATCAAAGCCATCCATAAAGCCAAAGGGGCCATAATCAAGGGTGAGCCCTAAGATGCTCATATTGTCGGAATTCATCACCCCGTGGCAAAAGCCCACTGCCTGCCACTTGGCAATCATCACTGCCGTGCGTTCAATCACTTGCTCTAGTAAGCTCACGTAGGGATTACTTGCTTGGCGAGCGCTGGGGTAATGATGCTGAATCACCCAATCAGCTAGTTCACGCAGTGAATCAAGATCATTGCGGTAATGTTCAAAATGGCCAAAACGTACAAAGCTGGGGGCCGTGCGTAAGACCACGGCGGCGGTTTCTAAACGCTCACGCCAAACACCTTGAGCTGATCCGGCCATACCTAGGGCGCGAGTGGTAGGAATGCCCAAGCCTTGCATGGCTTCTGAGCAAAGATACTCACGAATCGATGATCTAAGCACCGCTCGCCCATCGCCACGGCGGGAATAAGGCGTTGGCCCAGCGCCTTTGAGCTGCATTTCCCAAAAATCACCCTTTGCAGCTTGGTATTCGCCAATTAAAATAGCGCGTCCATCACCAAGCTGGCCCGTGTTAACCCCAAACTGATGGCCAGAATACACGCTGGCAATCGGCTCGCTGTGGGGTGGGAGTCGATTGCCGCAGAGGTAGTCGGCTAGATTTGGCTGCTGCTCAGCATCGCTGGCTAGCCCCATCTCGCTGGCGAGCTGCTGATTCCACGCGATTAAATAAGGCGCAGGCAGAGGGGAGGGCTGAATCCGTGCGTAAAAATGGCTAGGTAGTCGGCCAAAGCGGGGCGTGAGTAAAATTTGGTCAAATGTAAGCTGTATCATGATAAATAAGCGCATTAAGCCCGAGTAATTTAGTCGGGTATTGTAGCGCTTTAGAATAATAAAGAGGTAGCAAATGAGTGAAAAAATGCCCGTCACCCAAGCGATTCGTACTTTACGCTTGCACAAGGTGGTATATGCCGAGTGGCCTTATGCCTATGAGGAAAAAGGTGGCACCGCTGCATCGGCTAGGGAGCTTGGGGTGGATGAGCACGTGGTGATTAAAACGCTGATTATGGAAGACGATAAAAAGCAGCCGATGATTGTGCTGATGCATGGTGATTGTGAGGTTTCAACTAAGAATTTGGCGCGTCATTTAAAAGTAAAACACATTGTGCCTTGCCAGCCAGAGGTGGCGAATCGGCATTCTGGCTATATGGTGGGCGGTACGTCGCCCTTTGGTACTAAGCGGGCTATGCCGGTATATATGCAAGATAGTATTGCCACACTGGACACCATTTATATCAATGGGGGGAAGCGTGGTTTTTTGATTAGCTTAGCGGCTGCAGAAGCGGTGCGCGTCTTAAAACCTGTCTTGCTTGATATGGCTAACCCTCATGAGGGTTAGTGCTAGGGCACTGTGGCACCCTTACCGCTTGTGCATGCTTAGAGATTGAACTTGGCCACTACTTTTTTAAGATTCAGCGCTTCACGATCCAGATGAAGTGCCGTTTCTGTATTGGCTTGTACCGCTAGATTGTTTTCTTCGCTGGCTTGTGCAATTCGCTCGATATTTTGGCTGATTAAGTTATACACTTGCCGCTGCTCTTTGAGCGAATTAACAATGGCGTGAATCGCGGTATGTACCGATTGAGCTGCGTTTTGGCTGTCTTGTACGGAGTCTGCCGCGGCTCCTGCGTGCTGCACGCCGTGCTGCACTTCACTAAGGGCTTGATTCATGATAGTAGCGGCGGTGGTGGTGCTGGTTTGAATGGCGTTGATGGTATCGTTGATTTCAAGTGTGGATTGGGTGGTACGCTCGGCGAGTTTTCTCACTTCATCGGCCACAACGGCAAAGCCGCGCCCCATATCCCCGGCGCGGGCGGCTTCGATCGCGGCATTGAGTGCCAGTAGATTGGTTTGATCGGCAATATCCCTAATCACCCTCGCGATTTGTCCAACCGCATTAGAGCGGTCCTGCAATTGCATGATGTGCTGAGTGGCGGATTCAATGGTGCCACTCATTTGGCGAAGTGCGGTTTGAGTGGCGTGAATAACTTGGCTGCTGGTGTGAGTGGCGGCAAGGGCTAGATCGGTTGACGCGCTGACTTCTTCGGAGTTGTCGGTGATGATAGAGACGCTAACTGTCATTTCTTCTACGGAAGAGGCGAGTGAAGCGGAGGCTTGATTTTGCAAATCAATCGCCAAAGAAGTTTGGTTACTGCCTTGGCTAAGCTCGTTAGATGCGCTGGCAATCGCGTTAGAGCTATTGGCTATGTTTTGCAGCGCATCGCGTAGGCTGTTTTGCATTGCACTGAGGGTTTCTAGTAGTAGGCCCAATTCGTCTTTACCTGCATTAGGTCTGCTTTTGCTTAAATCGCCAGCGGCAATGATGCCGGCAAATTGTGTGGCACTGCTTACCGCGTGGCTAATGTCTTTAATAAGCCAGATGGAAAATGTAAGTAATACCAGAGTAATGATCAGCACAATAATAATGTTGTAAACACGGGTGGATGAATAGGCGAGCACAGATGCTTCGTGGTCTTGCTTTGCCACATCTAATTGTAATGTGGTGAGCTCAGAAATTTTATCGGAAACGGGCTCGATGGCGGGGTACATTTCATGCACAACCAGCTGGTCTAGCGCTGCGCTATCTTTGCTGACCATTGCTTGTTTAAGCTTGCTGGTTACTTGGTTGGCCAGTTTCATCCGCTGCTCGTTTTCTTTGGCTAGCGCGCTTTCTTTAGCATCCATTTGGCTTGCCATATAGTTGCCCCAGTTGCGCAGAATTCCTTCTTCTGCAGCTTGGATGGAGGCAATGCCTTTATCTGTACTAAGGCTACCATTTCGAACTTTATGGCTTGTATCTACAATATTGACTGCGTATAGATCGGCAACGGTTTTTAAATCACGTAAGGGAACAACGCGGTCTAAATAGATACCATTCATGGTTTGATTGGCTTGATAAATACCATTTAGCCCGATCAGGCTGATAATTAAAACCGCGATAATGCCTAGGGCACTCATGATAACTAAGCGTAAACGTAATGACATATTCATCCTCTGTGGCGTGATGTAAATGCAGTAAGCTTATTGCTAATATGTCTGAATTTCTGATCTGTACTATCTACTGCGGCGCATTAAAAAAATTATATTGTTCTTGTTTTTAATAATTATCTTTGATCGTTATGTTTGTGCGTTAAATAAAATTAGTTTGTATTGAGTGTGGCGATGTAAGAAAGTATTTTTTACGTACATGCTGAGTATAGTTTATTTCTTATGGATGTCTAATTTGCCCGCGATTAAATTTTGTTTGCTTGGCGTGATTTTCCAATTTTAGTGTAGTGGTAATTCTACAGCGGGTTATTTGTTATTTTTGGAGAAGAGGTATATTAATTTAAATCTATAAATTTTAAGTGTAAGGGGCTAGAAGCGCGAATCATTAGGGTAATTCCCCGGTAATCCCCCCATTTTTAAGCTCACTTAAAAGTAGAGGTCAGGCATGTAATGCCAGTTTTTGTTTCGGGGTGATGCCGCCCAATCTCATCTGCGGGTTTTCGTAATTATATTTAGGGGTGTGATCAAAACTGATTCGCGTGGGCTTGCCGCGCCATTCAATAATGTGATTCAGGCTATGCACCACTGATTCTGCAGGCAAAAAGAAATCGACTTCAATGCCTAATCCTGTCCTATTTAAATCATTAATCACATTAAATAAGCGAATATTGCACCCATAAAAATAAGTTGGTTGTGTCGGTGGGTTACCATGTGTGTAAAGGATGCTCTAGTTTTATCCACTCTTCAAAATGGTCGTCTTCAAAACGATAAACCCCACGATCTTCCCTCGATAAATGTTGTTTTTCAAACAATCTAGCTAAGGCGTTGTTTACCGTGTGGTTAGCAATTTCAGCAAGCCCCAGATATTGGCCAAGCTTAATGCGGGTGCTTTTGCTGCTTAAACCTTCTTGCCTTGCTGCTATTGCTTGCAAAATGATTCGATCTACTGGTAATAGCTCATTCCATAGGCTATCAAAGCCTTGATCGGTATAGGTCTTTGCCAGTGCGTTTTCTATGGCGCTTAGGCAGCCATGAAAAGGGCGAATAAGATACTCTTCTAGAAAACGCCTGAATAATTCTGGGGTTTGTTTTAGCTGATTAAATGCCTCTATTCCCTGTTGATCAGTGAGATGATAATTACGATCAAGAATATGATTACTCACGGCAATCATATGTTGTACAAATAAATTGTCTAATAACGGGAAGGGTTCAACTGGAGCCCAGTTGTAAAAAGGCTGATTTGATTTAGCAAACATATCCCTTAATGTGTGCTCGCTGCTGCCAGTAAAGATAACGCGGATTTTTTGTTTGCGCACGTCTAAACCGGCGCGTAATGCAGCAGCTAGATCGCCATTATTGGCACTGGCTAAAATTTGCGCCTCATCAATGAGTAATAAAATAGTGTCTTGGCATTGATCGATTTGCTGCCACATATTGGTCATTAAATTGGCCGTGCTCTTGTCGGCTTCAAAACGCGTTTCAAAGCTACCTTCGGCCATCGGTGTTTTCGCATTGAGCTTGATTGTGCCAATTTTTTTGCTGCTGATTTTTTTGATGCGCTCCAAAAAACCATCGCTGTTTTGCAGGCTATGGATAACGCTGGAAGCCACACCTTCACTGGTGTTGTCCCTGCATTCCCATAGATTGATATAAATCACTCGATAGCCTTGCTTGGCTGCCGCAGGGCCGAGATCTTGGAGTAAAAATTCGGTTTTCCCCATGCGCCGCCGCGCAAACAGGGCACGGCTATTACTTAGTTTGAGTGCGAAGCTCTTTAGATAATAATCGGCCAGCTCTGGGCGCTGAAAGTGCCAATCGGGATTGCTCTTTGTGCGCATGTTTAGCAACATCTACAGTAATTAGATATATCTAGATTGTATAGATATTGGTAAACAAGTCCATCGTTTGCGTAATTTAATCGCTAGCTTGCGATGTTGCTATCTTGAGGCTGGCTTGGTCTGCTACTGAGTAAGTCATCTAGCTCGGTTTGTAGGCCAAGTAAAATACTGTCTTCGATATTCCCTTGCAAGCGGTTGATCAGATCGCTTGCAGTTTTAAGTAGCGATATGCGCGTCTCTTTGTTAGCAAGCCCAGTTTTTAAGTATTTGATGCTAGCATGTGTGGCGGAAAGGGTGAGCCTAGAATTGCGAGTGCTTTGTGCTGCGGGCACTAATAGCGCCACGGCGTCTTCTAACTTGGATTTCAGCATAAGCTGCACGCCACTATTATTGATATCGGTGATTTCTTGCCCTGTTTGCTGGATAAATTGCCGCCAAATGCTCCTTTTATTGGCAGTGCTCTCTAATATGTCAGAGATGTTTTTAGTTGTCACAAAGCGTCTGGCTGAAATGGCGGGCCAGCGATAAGGGGAATTACTGCTATTGGCTGCTTCGCTTTCATTACTGGGAGGGCAAATTAAATGCGCCGTCATAATAAAGCTGATAGCCAATTCCATATTAAAATCATCGCCCGTCATGCTGGTTTCTATTTTGCTGAGGTCTTCTGTTTTTCCGCTAAAAATAGCACTGGCAAGATGGGCTGAAATTCTATTTTCGGCGGTATCATCTCTTTGTACGCGCTCTTGTACCATACGCAGATATTTTTCCGCATCGCTAAGATGCGTCTTCAATTTTTGCAGCAATTGCGAGTTGCAAAATAGTATTTGTAGATAGGGCAGATGAATTGCCGCCGCAATTGACCGCGCGGCTAAGCAATACTTTGGCTTTATGACTGTCACCCAGTATATTGGCTAAATTGCCGGCCTTTTGCAGGCGGCTGATATTGTTTGGAATTATGGCTAGGCATTTATCAAACACCACCATTGCTTCTTTTAAGCGCCCATCATTTATATACGTATTGGCTATTTTCTATGATAGATGATTGTAATAGTTGATCTGCTTGTTATATACCTTGGCTAGGCCTAGTTTTGCCTAGGGAATTAAACGGCTGGAAAGGATTTCTTCAAATAAAATACGGGCTTCATCGAGTTGATTGCTTTCGATAAGGAGGGTGGAAAGCAGGCGCAATAAATCAGATTTATAGGGTGTATCAGGCTGGGCAAGTAATAAGCGTGCGGCTTCAATGGCACCCAATGTATTGTCTTGCTCAATACAGGCGAAAATAGGCTGAAGCGCCTTTTTTTTCTTCCAAGAAACTTGAAGTCGAATCATTAATTGATGACCTGTAAAAGGTTTAATGAGGTAATCATCGGGGCCAACTTCTGCGACTACTTTCTCGTAGGATGCTTCGGCGGTAATCATAAACCACACCGAGCTAAGCGGAAGCTCACCACTTCTGGGTATTTCTTCTAGTAGCTCCTGCCCATTCATGCCTTCGCCAAAATCATAATCACATATAATAACGTCGTATGCTGCATTGCGTAGGCGGCGTGTTTCGCCAATACTACTGGCGGCATCCACGCGATTAATGCCAATTTGGGCAAGTGTCATTCGCAATGATTGGCGTATTGTGGGTGGGTCATCAGCGATAAGCACATTGGAGTCGCGGATTAGATCTGTCATGGGTAAGCGCTATCATTGGATGACGTATGTTGTAACCGTTAACCAATTATGGAGGAGGCTCGTGTTATTTGCTGTAAATGCTGGTTTTGAAGCGCTAGCTGGTGTTTCGCCAAGGAAGGCAATGGGCGAAAAAAAACCCAGCTTAGGCTGGGTGTACGCTGTAAAGATTAAAGGCTAAAATAAGAAAATAAATTTAACTAGCGCGTAATGATCAATTGCAAATGAAGCCATCTATAAATGGTGCCCAGAAGAGGACTCGAACCTCCACACCCTAAGGCACATGGACCTGAACCATGCGCGTCTACCAATTCCGCCACCTGGGCAATTTTAAAGCTTTTATTCTTTAGTTAAATCAATTTAATTTTTTTTACATCTGTGATTGGTGCCCAGAAGAGGACTCGAACCTCCACACCCTAAGGCACATGGACCTGAACCATGCGCGTCTACCAATTCCGCCACCTGGGCAATTCTAAATCTTTTATTCTTTAGTTAAATCAAATTTAATTTTTTTACATCTGTGATTGGTGCCCAGAAGAGGACTCGAACCTCCACACCCTAAGGCACATGGACCTGAACCATGCGCGTCTACCAATTCCGCCATCTGGGCATTACTATTGCATTTTACAACTTAAGCACCCGCTATCTATAAATCACTGGCCTATTGCGTCTTAAGTGGAATTTTATAAAGCGTGGTGCCCAGGAGAGGACTCGAACCTCCACACCCTAAGGCACATGGACCTGAACCATGCGCGTCTACCAATTCCGCCACCTGGGCGCTCTATAAAGCGCTAGAATGTTGCTGCGCCTCACTTAAGAGGAGGCGATTATTGTTAAAAGCAGACACTATGTCAAGAAATATACCGAAGAAATCTTTAAGAATTTCCACTATTCCAAATCAGGAGGCCCAGCAAATGAGCGGTCGTTCTAAAAAAATCAAAGGCATACGCGCGTCCGATCCATTTCTTGAGCGTGAACGCGAACGCTATGAATTTCCCCTTCCTTCCCGCGAATTTGTACTGCAGGTGCTCACTGAGCACGGCGCGCCGATTTTTGTGGATGAATTAATGAGCATGTTGGCCATTTTACCTGAGGAAGAAACGCAGTTTCATCGCCGCATGGCCGCGATGGAGCGCGAAGGTCAGGTGATGATTAATCGAAAAGGCGCTTTGTGCCTGCCCGATAAACTCGATTTATTGCAAGGCCGCGTACAAGGGCACGCTGATGGTTTTGGTTTTATGGTGCCAGATGATGGCAGCAGCGATCTGTATCTTGGCCCAAAAGAAATGGCTAAAGTTTTACATGGCGATCGCGTATTAGTACGCCCAATGGGCTTGGATCGCCGCGGCCGCCGTGAAGGCAGTATTGTAGAAGTACTGGTGCGTAGCACTACTAAATTAGTTGGCCGCTTACATAGTGATCACGGTGTATTTACGGTAACGGCTGAAGATAAACGCATCAGCCATGAAATTGTGTTGGAGCCTAATGGCAGCATGGGCGCTGAGTCTGGGCAGGTGGTAATGGTTGAGTTGGTGACCCAGCCTTCGCGTTATTCGCCACCTGTGGGGCGAGTGGTACAGGTGCTGGGTAATTACGCCGATCCTGGCATGGAAATCGAAATTGCTCTACGTAAACATAATTTGCCCCATGCGTTTTCTGCTGAAGCCTTGGCGCAGGGGGAGGACACGCCGACTAAGGTGCGCAAAAAAGACTGGAAAAACGTACTCGGCACGGTTGAGCGTGAAGATCTGCGCGATTTGCCGCTGGTGACGATCGATGGTGAAACGGCTAAAGACTTTGATGATGCCGTTTATGCAGAAAAAAAAGGCAAAGGCTGGCGACTTATCGTGGCGATTGCCGATGTGAGCCACTATGTATTACCTGGCGACGCGCTGGATGTGGGCGCGATTGAGCGTGGTAACTCGGTGTATTTTCCACGCCGCGTGATTCCGATGCTGCCCGAGGCGTTGTCTAACGGTATTTGCTCGCTGATGCCAGATGTAGAACGCTTATGTATGGTTTGCGATATGCAAATCTCAGGTAAAGGCGCGATTAAGAAATACCGCTTTTACCCAGCGGTGATGCATTCAAAAGCACGGCTAACGTATACCAAGGTATGGGATATGGTGCAGCATCCTAATGGTGAAATCGCTCAGCAATATCAGCATGTATTGCCACAGATCGATACGCTTTACGCCTTATTCAAAGCTTTTTCGGCGGCGCGAGCTGTGCGTGGTGCGATTGATTTTGAAACTGTTGAAACTGAAATGCGTTTTGATGAGAACGGCAAGATTAAAGAAATCGTGCCCGTCGTTAGGAATGACGCACACAAGTTGATCGAAGAATGCATGCTGGCCGCTAATGTGTGCGCTGCAGATATTCTGATTACCAAAGAGCACGAATGCGTTTACCGTGTGCATGAAGGCCCAACGCCAGAAAAAATGGAAAACCTGCGCACATATCTAAAAAGCGTGGGTTTGATTTTAGAAGGTGGTGATGAGCCAACGGCGGGCGATTACGCCGTATTACTAGAGCAAATTAAGCTAAGAGATGACGCGGCGTTATTACAAACCATGCTGCTTAGATCGCTTTCACAGGCGGTATATAGCCCTGGCAATAAAGGCCATTTTGGTTTGTCTTACGAGGCTTACACTCACTTTACTTCGCCCATTCGCCGCTATCCAGATTTGCTGGTGCACCGTGCCATTAAAGCTATCTTGGCGGGGCAGAAATACACGCCAGTTATGAAGTGGGAAGCTTTAGGTACACAGTGTTCAATGACCGAGCGCCGTGCGGATGATGCCAGCCGCGATGTGCAAAACTGGCTGAAGTGCTATTACATGCAAGATAAAGTGGGTGAAGAGTTTGAGGGGGTGATTTCTGCTGTCACCGGCTTCGGTATCTTTGTACTGCTGGACAAGGTGTTTGTAGAAGGGTTGGTGCATATTTCTGAGCTTGGCACAGATTATTTCCACTTTGATGAAGTCCGTAAAGAGCTAAAAGGCGAGCGCACTGGCCAAGTTTATCGCATGACTGGCCGCGTTAAAATCAAGGTGGCGCGTGTTTCTTTAGAAACCAGCAAGATTGATTTTATGCTCGTTGAAGCTAAACCAAAGTGGGGCGATCAACCCGCAGAAGCTGCAACTGGGCGCCGTAATGCACCGCCCAAGCCAGTTGCCGTGCGTGGGCGAAGCAAGCCGCAGCGTGCGCCTGAGCCCCTTGCAAAAGAGGTGACGGCTGCTGCTCCTGCAACAAAACCTACCACCAGTAGAAAACGCACAGCAATTGTTAAGCAAGTGAAGGGTGCCGTTCCAACTCCCGCGCTTGAGGCGGCAAAAAAGACGGTTGTACGTAAGGTGGCAAAATCACCGCAAACTGCAAGTGCAAATACGGTGGTGACAGCCGCGCCACTTGCTGCTGCTAAGCCCTTGGTAACGAAGCCTGTAGCTAAGTTGGCCACAAAACCGGTGACAAAGCCCGTAGCAACAAGGTCTGTAACAAAACCAGCAACGAAGCCCGCAGAAAAACCTGAAGTAAAATCTACAGCCAAGCCAGTAACTAAACCCAAAGTTGCAAAGCCACGTGTGGCAAAGCCAGCTGCTGCGGTGGTGAAAGTGCTTACGCCAGAGGGGGGGGATATGCTTGTGAAAAAGCCGAGCACTAGAACGAAGCCGTCATAAACCGCACTAAGCGCGTCCTTTATTGGCGCGCTTAGTGGGTTTGTTGATGGGGTGTTGCAAGCAATCTTGTTAATTTAAGCACTTGTAGGGTGGGCAAGGAAATCACCTTAACCCTCTCTACAATTTGCTTCCCATCCTTTAGTAGCAGGATGGGGGGGGCGTGCAAGCGCTGCTGCAAATTTAAACAATCAAAGGGCTTTAAGAGCTTTGATTAGGTTTTCGCGCTGTACGCTACTGATCTCTTTTACTTGAATGAGGTGGCGAAACATATTGATTTGACCAATAAGCGCCGAACTATTTACATCCCCAGTAAAACTAATGTAATTTTTTTGCTTTAAATTTACACTGGGAATATCGAGGTAGATATGGCATACAGTACCCGTTTTTACTTCTTTGTCGGCTAAAACAATCAAACTGTTTTCTGCTACTTCTACGGTTACGCCATAGATGGGCGGGACGCTTGGATTGGTAACCATGGCTGCACGCCAGCTGGCTTTCTTACGTGTACGAGTATCAGGGCTTGGATTCATGATGCTTATCAAGGAAGGTGGGAAAAATGCCGTAGAAAACACAGCGTAGCACTCTGCGTGCTAATCTTGCGAATAATTGCCGCATAGCGGCAGAAATACACTAACAAACCTAGGAGTTACGCATGTTTATCGTCGATCGCTCGGTTGCTATTATTAAGCCACGGCAACCTTTTCTCGATTGGCTCAACACTTTGCCAGGAAATGATATTCAGCTGACGCTGGATGAGGTCCGTTGCGATTGCACCTCTATTTTGATTCCTGAAGCAAATGAAACAGAAGATGGCATCGCATTTATCGATGAAATCGCAGAAAAATTATTTGAAATGGAATTGTCTTCTTGGGTTGCTGAAGAACAGCACTGGCCAGAAAAACGTAACCTTAAGACTTTCTGGGAGTGGTTTGACGTTGAAGTTCACCTTGGTGTAATGGATGCCGTGGCTGAAGACATCCATAATACCCCAACAGATCATGGCTATCATTAAGCGATTCGGGTTTTTTATTACAAAGCGTACTTGGGTTTAAGTATAAAAGGGTGAAGTACGGCCCTTTTATTTTGCATGAATATTTAAACAGTGATGTAATTTCTTTACATTTGCGTAAGTAAACGGGAGTCTATGATGAAAAATCTACTTTCAGCATTAATTTTGACTTCATTGGTCACAACAGCCGCCGCGGCTGATGCGCCTATGTTTAATGTGGTTAATCTAGAAGCCAGCGCTACGCGTGAAGTGGCGAATGACTTAGCCAGTGCGGTGTTGTTTGTTGAGCTAAGCGATACTGATCCTGCCCGCTTAAGTGACAAAATCAACCAAACGCTTGCAGCAGCAGTCAAACAAGTAAAGCAAAAGCCAGAAGTGCAAAATCGCGGAACCAGCTTTGCAACTTACCCTTTGTACGGCAAAACCAACAAGCAAGAAGGCTGGCGTAGCCGTGGTGAATTGCGCATTTCATCCAGTGATTTTGCTGTGCTATCTAAATTATTAGCTCAATTACAACAGCCGGTTGCAGGTGGCTTGCCAGTGCAGTTGGCTAATGTTGGCTATAGCGTATCCGATGGCGCACGCGCCAAGGCTGAAGAAGCGCTGATTGAAGAAGGTTTGCAAGCCTTTAAGCAAAGAGCCAATTTAATTCAAAAAGGCTTTTCAGCTAAAAGCTGGAAAATGATTAATGTGAATGTCAACAGCGCTGGTGGCTATCGCCCACAACCGGTGATGATGATGAAAAGCAGCAGGATGGAGTCAGCTGATGTAGGCAATGCTCCGATTGAATCGGGCGAAAGCCGCTTAACCGTGAATGTATCTGGCAGTATTCAAGTTAGCGAATGAGCCCCGCGCCGCTTGTGCTTTCCCCCTCCCGATGGGAAAAGCGCTGGCTCTATCTAAGCCATGGCTGTGCGGCGCTTGCCTGCCTTTTTTCGCCTTGGCTTTGGGCCATCACATTTGTGGTGGCCTTTTCTTTGTTCCGAAGCCTAAGGCGGCCCCGCCTTGTCGTGGCGAATTTACAAGCGCTGATAGATGGTGCAATTAGGTTAACACTGGCCGATGGGCAGTCACTGGACGCGCAATTACTGCCTTCTAGCCGAGTATTGGGTGGGTTAATGGTGTTGCATCTGCAGTGTAATGCTCAACGTATCCATTTGTTGCTTTGGCCCGATAGTGCGGGGGCAGAGAGTTTGCGTCAGTGGCGAGTATGGCTGCGCTGGCAGTGGCCAAAACTGCAAGCGCAGCAAGCTGAAAACGAGTGAGCGCCCACGTGAAGGCTAACAAGGTTTTATTCCACAAAGAGTGAGGGGCTAGAACCAGCAGGCAATTCGCGCGCAGTTATAAACAACAGTACATCCGACTAAGCTTTACGCGGTGCCATCGCTGAAGTGTTTGTTTCTAAATGAAGTTGAAATTAGGCCATCTGCTGCTGCGAGGTGCAATGAATACCACCGCCGCCTGCTGCAATATTTGACCTTGCTTGCTCAAGAGCATGTCGGCGTTGCTACCAATGAGGGGGCGTTATCAAGGGGGAGTAAGTTGCAGAGGATTATATTAAGTGAATGGCATTGACAGTAAATACGAATGAATATGATAATTGTTATCATTAAATATTCGACTGTAGCTGATTCCGTGACTGATCCTAAGTTTTCTACTCCCCTTACTCAAGCGCCGCGTAAAAAAAGCCTACACCTCGCATTTCCTCTGATGATATTAGCGTCAACGGCTATGGCCGATGTTACGCTAGATGCCGTGGTCGTTACGGCCACGCGCACTGAAAGGCGGGTAGAAGATACGCCGATTCGCACTGAGGTAATCAGTAGTGAGGAGATTGAAAAAACCCATGCCCGCACTTTAAAAGACGCAATCGAGAATATTCCCGGCCTGCAGCTCAGAGAAGTACACGGTAAATCTGGCTATGAGCTGTCTTTACAGGGCCTAAGTAGCGATCAGGTGCTGGTGCTGATTGATGGCCTGCCGATTGCGGCCAGCACCAGCTCCACGGTAAATTTAAGCCAATATCTATTATCCGAAGTCGATCATATCGAGGTCATTAAAGGCGCGGCATCGGCGCAATACGGTAGCTCGGCGATGGGCGGGGTGATTAATGTGATTACTCGCCGTGTGCAAGCGGGTTTTTCTGGTAGTGCAGCCGTGGATGTTGGCAGCTATGGCCACCAAAATGATTCGGGCAAGGCTTGGGATGCGGGCACAAAGCATGGGCAGTTCAGGCTAGAGGGCGGGAATGAGCAATGGCGCTTACGCGTAAGTGGCGACACGCTTGATGATGCAGGTTTTGCGGTAAAACCCGATGGCTGGGCTAGGCAGGGTGATGCTTCAAAGCGCCAGCAATTCGGTTCAAAACTCAGCTGGCTGCCGCAAGCCAATAGCGAAGTATGGTTTGAGGCTAGCCGTTATCTGGAAGACGACGTACAGCGCTATCAGAAATATATGCCGCCTAAACTAATCCCCCAAGAAAAAACCGAAGCCATCAGCCGTGATCGCTTTGTGCTGGGTGCAAAAAACATCTTTGATAATGGAACGCGTGTGCAGTTGCAATTGCTGGATGAGCAATATCAAAGCTTGGGGCAGGAATACTCGCAGAATTTCCGCGTATCGCAGCGCGATTTTAATCAGCAGCTTAATCATTTAAGTGCTCAGGTCGATTTACCCGCTTGGTATGGTCAGCTGTGGCAGTTGGGTGTGGATTGGCGAAAAGAGCGGGTAAGCCAGAGTGTAAATGGCGTTTCTGAGTTTTATGGCGATAAACGCGTCAGCAAAGAAAGCCGCGAGCTGTTTGTGCAGAACGATATTTTCCTCGGAGATGATTGGGAAGTTGTGCTGGGCTTACGTGTGCAAGATGATTCTGATTTTGGCACGCATTCCGCGCCTAAAATTGCGCTACGCGGCAATGTATGGGAAAGCGGTGATTGGAAAGCGGTAGTGCGGAGCAGTGTGGGCCAAGGCTATCGTGTCCCTAATTTAAAAGAAAGGCATTTTTTGTTTGACCACAGTGCGCTTGGTTATATGGTGCTGGGTAATCCAAATTTAAAACCAGAATCGTCAAATAGCTGGCAATTAGGTGCCAATATTGCTTTAGCAAAACAATTTTCATTAGATGTTAATGCGTATTTAAATCAGGTAAAAGATTTAATTCAAATTGATGAAAGTAATACAGTTAAAAATAATGGCATTGCTCAATATACCTATAAAAATATTGCCCGTACAGAAACTAAAGGCATAGAAACAACGCTGGATTGGCGTATTTTTAGGTCCTTCAATATGAATGCCTCTTATACCTGGAATCAAAGCAAAGACTTAAATGGTGGCAGAGAGCTGACTCGCCGGCCAGCTCATATGGCAAGGCTGGGTTTTGATTGGCAAATCGCAGAGGGAAGCGAATTCACATTACGTAGCCGCTACCAAAGTGCTGAACTAATCAGTAGTGATCATTATTCGGCAGGCTGGACGACGGCGGATATTAAATTTAATCAGCATATCAATAAAAATGTTAAAGCCTATATCGGTATTGATAATGTAAGCAATGTGCAGCGTGATTTTAGTAATCAAAATGATTTTGGGCCGATTTCAGGGCGTTTTTTTTATCTGGGCACAGCGTTTGCCTGGGGCAATCAATAAGGGAGTTAAAACAATGAAACCAATACTAACCGCAACTTTACTGGCCATGACCGTAGGTTTAAGCGCTTGCGGCGGTAGTGAAGGAGGGGCTGAAGTGGCCGCTCCGAAACCTACACCGAGCCCTGCACCCTCTCCCTCAACGGGGTTTAGCAAGACGGCGGTGTGGGAAGCGAGTGTAGATCCTAAACTGGGTGAGCTTTGCTACGATATTGATGCACAAGCTGCAGCAGATTGTAAGGGCGATACTTGGGATTTAAAGGTGAAGGATGATGGCCGCAGCAGCAGTTTTTTCACCAATAGCGGCACCAGCGGCACTAGTAGTTCAGCTAAGGGCGGCGCATTAGGTGGCCCGTTTGATCATACATGGGCAGAATTGCAAAAATGGCAGGATGCTATGGAAGACCCAGTAAGCGGCGCGCTGGATGCTCGCTCCTATCTGAAAGACTACGCAGATGGTGTATTTAGTGGCACGAATACCATTAAATCTGCGGTCTTTGAATACGATCTAGCTGGGGACCATAAGCTTTCGCCTAACTTTAAAGTGTTCTTGATTTCTGATGATGCAAGCAAGGCAGATGCAAAGCAATATGCTTTGCAGGTGGTCGGCTATTACGGTGGTAATGGTGGCACAGCCTTTGGCTATCCAAGCATCCGCTGGGTAGATCGCGCTAGCAATAACGAGCGGACGGCTACCTTTGATGCCTCGAAAGCCTGGGTTTATTTTGATTTAGCCAAAGGGGTGGAATCCACTGAAACGGGTTTATGGCATGTGGCATTTAACCGCGCTAGCATGAAGCTCAATAGTGGTGCATCTGGAACGGGCTCGGTTGCCGCTTTGTTGGCTAAAACACCTGATGGCTTTTATACCGCAGAGGGCAAGCCGCTTGTGGCTAAGTTTGCAGACCTCAATAACTTAGAGCAAACCCGTGCGCTATTAACTGCCGCAGATCTACTGCCTGCTAATCCTAAATGGCTAAAAGATAAAAATGCTTCGCCGCTCAATCCTGCGATGAAGGGCAATTATCCTGAGCCTATGAACGCAGGTTGGTATAACTATTACAGCACCGCAGAGAGCGCCAAGCAGGCAGGGTTGGCCGCTGCGCATATGCTAAAAGCCAATCCTACTGCAGCAACTATGCTTCGCTCTGCAGAAGGAAACAGCTATGCCCGCATGCATCTTACGGAGATTAAATACGCTGATCCAAGTAAGGCAAGTAGTGCAAAAACATGGAAATTTGAATTTGATATTCAACCCAAGTCATAAGATTTAAGCGCTTAAAGCACAAAACCCCGCTCAGTGATTAGCGGGGTTTTGTGCTTTAAGATGGGGGTAATGAGGTATGTTGAAAAAGATGTAAAGGGTATTTACATGTGTATATTCCGGTGTTATCGCATAGACTTTTTTTATTTGTATGGCCTTTTATCTGGCAAATAGTTATTTAACATTAATTATTACAGAATCACCATGTATTATCGCTGCCCCTGCTAATTCTGCTTCTGGCTTCTATGTTTACCCCTGTTTTCAAAGAGTTACTTACAAAATACCTTACTGTTTTTTCGGCAGTTTGGGCTGTACGTCATAAATTAAATCCCATCGCCAGAAATAGTAATGAGCTTGCCTTTTTACCCGCAGCGCTAGAGCTGCAAGAAAATCCCCCTCACCCCGCCGCCCGCATCACCCTTTGGGCCTTGCTCGCTTTTATTCTGATTGCCCTTGCATGGGCCTGCCTTGGCAAGATTGATATTGTGGCCGTGGCACCGGGCAGGTTGATTGTGTCTGATCGTAGTAAAACCATTCAGCCCTTAGAGGCAGGGGTGGTGAAATCCATTCATGTGCAAGACGGGCAAATGGTGCAGGCGGGGCAGCTATTGATCGAGCTGGATGCCACCGTTTCTGGCGCAGAAAACACCAAGCAGCAAACCAATCTGCACGATGCAGAATTAAACGCGCTGCGCGCCAAAGCCTTGCTTGCCGCTTTAGATAGCGGGCAATTACCTGTTGTAAATCACGTGGAGGCGGGTAAGGAGCTGCAATCTTTGCAAGCCAGCCGTTTGGCGCTCAGCCAGTGGCAAGAATTACAAGCCAAGCTATCTACCCTAGATAGCGATACTTCACGCAAGTAGGCCGAGCGGGCCGGGGTGCAAGATCAGATCGCCAAATTTGAGCAAACCTTACCGATTATTAAGCAGCGCGAAAAAGATTTTCAGGATTTGGCGCGGCAAAACTTTGTTTCCAAACACGGCGTGCTAGAGAAACAACAGGCCAGAATAGAGGCCGAGCAAGATTTAGCCAACCAGCGGCATAAAAAATCAGAGCTAGATGCCGCCATTCGCGGCAATGCCCAGCAAAGAATCGCCATACAGGCAGAGTTTCGCCGCACCCAGCACGATCTGCTTAGCCAAGCCAGCGAGCAAGCCCGCTCGATTACCCAAGACGTGGTTAAAGCAGGGCAGCTACAAAAACAAACCCGCCTAACCGCGCCCGTAGCAGGAATTGTGCAGCAACTAGCCGTACACACCGTAGGCGGCGTTGTCACCCCCGCGCAAGCCCTGCTGGTGATTGTGCCAAAAGATGAAGCCGTAGAGGCCGAAGTGGTACTAGAAAATAAAGACATTGGCTTTGTGAATGCCGGGCAGGCCGCCGCAATTAAAATTGAAACCTTTAATTACACCAAATACGGCTTAATTGAAGGATTAGTGAGAAACGTTTCATTTGATGCCATACCAGATGAAAAATTAGGATTGATTTATCAGGCCAGAATTAAATTACAAAAAAATAAAATGAATGTTGATGGTAAATGGCTAAAGCTAGCACCGGGAATGGCGGTAACGGTAGAGATTAAAACGGGGCAGCGTAGGGTCATTGAATATTTCTTATCGCCACTCATGTCGCATGTTTCAGAAAGTGCGCGGGAGAGGTAAGTTTTTCGTATATGTATTGAATTGATTTTTTATAAACTTTGAGGATTATTCCTGTGCATGATGAACATCAAATTAATAAAATATTGCTTGTTTCTTTTATAGTGTCCTTGTGTGTTAATCCGGTCATTGGTTTTTTTGCTTGTGCATATATTAGATTTAAGCAGAAAAATATATTTTCTTGTTGTGTTTTGATTTTTTTAGGTGTTGTTGTTGCATTTTTTGGTTTTAAGTTGTTTGAGATTTATAATTTTGAATTATCACAAAGTGTTTTTATGTTGAATATGTTTTGTACTTTTTTACTTAAATTTTTAGGTCAGGCAATGATGCGTGGTGATACTGAAGGTGGTTATGTATGGACTAGAGGTAGATTGATTGTAGGCTGGGTTTTTGTTGTATTTATGTTTTTAGTTATAGGTTTCATTTCTATTTTTGTCATTTGATAATAAAAGGTGTGTTAAATTGATTTAAGATAAAATTGTCCCTGCTGCGAAATAACTAGGGTCAGAAAAAATTTAAATCCTACTATGCTTAATGCTCTTAGAGCCAAAGAAAGCGGATTTAACTGTACTCTGACCCCAGTTATTCTACTGACCCCAGTTATTCTATTTCAGAAAGTGCGAGAGAGAGGTGATCTGGCGAGATCAGTACATTTCAAGTTTTTACGTCTACTTTTATAATTACATGGGAATGTTATGACATTGCTCTTTAAGGATAATTTAAAAGATGCATACACACTTATTGTTTTTTTATTGTCGACAGCATTGCTGTACGCCTTGAATAAATATGTATTAATTATTTATTTGTACCCTAGCCTTTCAAAATTAGTTCCGAATATCTTATCTGGGATTTGGATTTTAATGTTTGTTTGGGGTGGGTGGATTTCTTTCTTATTGATCGTAATGTTTAATAAAATAAACTGGTTTTTTTTTGTGGGGATTTTCCTGATGCCAGTACCATCTATTCTGGTGGCATCAATATCTAACGAACCAAGCGTTTATTTTTTTATAACTGGGTACATCATGCATTTACTTATATTTTTTTCTGGGCTGTTGGTGCTTGCCATATTGATGTACTTATTTAAACTATTCAGCACTATAAAACAAAGGAAAATAAAATGACTTACAGTGTAACAGTAAATATCGCCAAAATTGGTGCCGAATTGAGTAATGGAGAAAATTAATATTAGTGAAGAAGCTAAAGCACTGCCCGATATGCATGGATCTGGTTTGGTTCGTGATTTGCGCGAGGCGGCGAGTCTTGATAATAATGAAGGGAAGGCATTACTTGCTAAATTAACGCAATATAACCAATTGACTAGTCGGGAAGATCGACTATTGATGCTTGATAGCTTGCTGGATTTATGGGGCGCAACAAGTAGTATGCTAACCTCATCGTACTCAGATACTCTGGATCAAGTTGATAATATAACTGCAACTGTACGTAGTCCAATTAAATTAAATAAGAAAATTAAGATTTTAGAGCGATTCAATGGTACGCAATTCCTTGATTATGGTAATAGTGATACGCCTACTCCTTATTGGAATAAAGAATTAGAGAGATATGTGCAGTCTAAAAAAGGTGCACTATTTTCACCCGTTTCATTAGAACAGAAAGGTATGCTAAATGATGCTTATGATGAACTAAAAGAGTCTTTGTATGGCACATTGGCAGTACAAACGAACTTAAAACCATACTTAAATCAAATTGCTTTGCTTGTTGATAAAAATTCTGGTGTGGCAACTTTGGATAGTAATGGGATTGCTTCAGTTTTAGAGCGTCTAATGGCTACCAACCCAAAGCAGGCACTGATTGATTTAGTTGAATTAAATAAATACGCATCAAAAATGCTTATTCCTATTGGTTTTGATGGTTTGGCTTTACTGAATTCATATCTTAATAAACCTGCTTATATAGCAGCAGTATCGGACGTGAGCTCAATGTTTGGGCTGGTTAAAGTTAATGGAGTGTGGAATGGTAGTAAGAAAGGGGAGTTTGCCTTTTCTGGGGATAATGATGATTCCTTGAGTGGTTATGATGGTAATGATCAATTATTTTCTGGTGCAGGAAATGATCGACTTTATGGTGGATATGGAGAAGATATCCTAGTTGCAGGTAAGGGAGATGACACCCTCTGGGGAGGCGAGGATAACGATATTTTACAGGGCAACGAGGGGAATGACGTACTTGTTGGTGAGCGTGGTGATGATACCTTGGATGGTGGGAGCGGTAATGATTCGCTGGATGGTGGCTTAGGCAATGACACTTACTTGTTTGGTCGAGGCTCGGGGAATGATGTAATTAATTCCTTAGATAAAACAACGGGTAAATTGGACGTAATTCAATTGGGCGTAGGAGTTCTGACTTCTGACGTGATTTTGAAACGAGATGGGACCGCGCTTGTTTTATCTATTAAGGGAACAAACGATAGTGTTAGGGTCTTTGGTTACTTCTTTGATGATGCTACGTATGGCAATCAGGTTGAGCAGATTAAATTTGCTGACGGCATGATTTGGGATGTGGATGCAGTAAAAAACATAGTACTGATCGCTAGCGAAGGGGATGACATTCTGACTAGCTATGCAACAGGTAATACCATTCTGGGTTTGGCAGGTAATGACACGCTCTATGGGAGTATTGGTAAAGATATTCTGGATGGTGGACTAGGTGCAGATAATATTAATGGCGGTTATGGTGACGATACTCTTATAGGTGGTGTAGGAGATGACTCCTTAAATGGGCAAGGGGGCAATGATCTATTATTGGGTAATGAGGATAACGACACTTTATTTGGGGACTTGGGTGACGATATCTTAGACGGTGGCGCTGGCAATGATTCGCTGGATGGCGGCACTGGTAATGACACTTACTTGTTTGGTCGAGGCTCGGGGAATGATGTAATTAATTCCTTAGATAAAACAACGGGTAAATTGGACGTAATTCAATTGGGCGCAGGAGTTCTGACTTCCGACGTGATTTTGAAACGAGATGGGACCGCGCTTGTTTTATCTATTAAGGGAACAAACGATAGTGTTAGGGTCTTTGGTTACTTCTTTGATGATGCTACGTATGGCAATCAGGTTGAGCAGATTAAATTTGCTGACGGCATGATTTGGGATATTGCTGAAGTGAAACGCAGGGTTCTTATTCCTATTGTAGAAAGTGTGGCATTGAATGCGGCAAGTAAAGATGTCGTGCTGACGCGATCCAACGATAGCTTGATGATTGCTGTGAGTGGAAAGAGTGATCGCATCGAACTAAAAGATTATTTCTATAAAGATGCCATTGATAACCCTGCAGCAAAGTCGTTACAGCTGGCTGATGGCTTGGTTTGGGATGCCGAAATCGTTAAGCAAAAGGTGCTAGAGGCGACAGCCGCTAGGGATTGGCTGACGGGCTACGCTACAAATGATGTCATTAACGGCGGTGATGGTGACGACGGCCTGTTTGGTGAGGGTGGCGATGACATTCTTGATGGCGGCAATGGCGCAGACAATGTCCAAGGCGGTGAAGGCAACGATATCGTTAAAGGCGGAGCCGGTGCGGATACGATCTATGGCGGCAATGGTAACGATAGTTTGCTGGGCAATGACGGTGATGACTCTCTTTACGCCGAAGCCGGCAACGACACGCTCGATGGTGGCGCGGGCAATGATTTATTAAAAGGCGGCGCAGGCGCAGATACTTACTTATTTGGCAAAGGCTCTGGGCAAGACACCGTGGTCAATGTAGATAGCGATGCGGTCGGTGTAAATGCAGATCGTATTTTGTTTGCCGCAGGAATTACGACCGATGATATATCCCTGACACGAGCTGCCGATAGCCTGATGATCCGGATCAAAGGTACGAATGATTCGGTAGAGGTCAAAGATTATTTTTACCTTGATGGTCATTCAAACTATGGACTTGATTTTCTTCAGTTTGCGGATGGCACAATTTGGGACCTCGCTGCTGTTAAAGTGAAGACATTGATTGGTGACAGTGGCAATAACACGCTCAATGGTTTTGCTACAGCCGATATCATCTCTGGCCTTGCTGGTGACGATTATCTTTATGGTAAGGCTGGAAACGACACCCTCGATGGCGGCGATGGGGCGGATTGGCTCTATGGCGAAGAGGGTGATGATTCTTTGAAGGGCGGGGCTGGGGCGGATAAACTCTACGGCGGCATGGGTAACGATAGCTACGACGTGGATAACATCGCCGATGTCATCACTGAAAACGCTGCGGAAGGGACGGATTTGGTGCAAGCCAACGTAAGTTGGACCTTAGGCAATAATCTGGAAAACCTCACGCTTACAGGCTCTGCGGCAATCAACGGCACGGGTAATGCGCTGAATAACGTCTTAATCGGCAATGCAGGCGCAAACACGCTGACTGGCGCAGTGGGTAATGACACTTTAAGCGGTGGTGCAGGTGCTGATGCCTTGATCGGTGGCGCAGGCAACGATACTTATGTATTGGCGCGTGGTGATGGCAGCGATACGGTTACCGAGAACGATGCCACAGCCAAAAATACCGACGTTGCACAGTTTCAGGCGGATATTGCAAGTGATCAGCTTTGGTTCCGTAAGGTGAGCAATCATCTGGAAGTCAGCGTCATTGGCACTGGCGATAAGCTGACCATGCAAAATTGGTATTCAGGCAATGCTTACCATGTAGAGCAATTTAAAACGTCAGATGGCAAGGTGTTGCTGGATACGCAAGTCGATGCCTTGGTATCAGCCATGGCCGCCTTTAATCCACCTGCCGCAGGCCAGCTGACACTCAATCAGCAACAGCAAGATGCTTTGCAGCCCGTGCTGGTGGCTAACTGGCATTAAGGCCCCTTGCTAGGTTTTTTATCCGCACTCAAAAACCGTCATTCCCGAGTGGTTTTGTCGAAAATTCAGTGGCATTGCTGCTGGGCCCCCGACAAAATCACTCGGGGGTGACGATGCTAAAAGTTCGGACTAGCGATATGGTGCGATATATTTTGATGTAATCAAAAGGCCCAGCCTTGTAGGCAGCCTGTTGGACTAAAGCTAAGTCCAACTGCTAGCAAGGTTGGGTTTCTTCTTTTTTTCTGAAGTAGAAAATGCAATGAAACTCCTAGACTCATCTGAATCTTCTGCAGAAGTACCTGCTTTTGATTCTGCTTTGGCGTGCCTGATTATGCTGGCGCGTTTTCATCAAGTGGCGATTGAGCCGGAACAAATTAAGCATCAGTTTGCGGGTGCATCGGGCCTGTTAAGTGAATCCGATGTATTGCGTGCGGCCAAACAATCAGAATTAAAAGCCAAGGCAGTGGATACCCATTTTGATCGCTTGGATCGCACCCCTTTGCCTGCGATGGCGCAGCGCTTAGATGGCAGTTGGGTGATTTTGGCCAAGGTGGATGCCAATAGCGATCCTGCCGTGTTATTTCATGATCCGCAAAGCGGCCGGCCACAGTCTTGCTCTCAGCAAGAGTGGCAGGCTTTATGGTCCGGTCGGCTGATTTTGTTTACATCCCGTGCCAGTTTGGCAGGGGACTTAGCCCGTTTTGATTTCTCATGGTTTATCCCTGCCGTGGTGAAGTATCGAAAATTACTCGGCGAAGTGCTGTTGGTGTCATTTTTCTTACAGCTCTTGGCCTTGGCGACGCCGCTGTTTTTTCAGGTGGTGATGGATAAGGTGCTGGTGCACCATGGCGTTACCACGCTAGACGTGATTGCCATTGGCCTGTTGGTGATTTCTTTGTTTGAAGTGGGGATGACTGGGCTGCGTACCTATGTTTTTAGCCACACCACCAATCGGATTGATGTGGAGTTAGGCGCTAAGCTGTTTCGCCATTTGCTGGCCTTGCCTTTGGCCTACTTTCAGGCGCGGCGGGTTGGGGATTCGGTGGCGCGGGTACGCGAGCTAGAAAACATCCGTAATTTCCTGACTGGCCAAGCGCTGACTTCGGTGCTGGATCTGTTTTTCTCGGTGGTGTTTCTGGCGGTGATGGCTTACTACAGCTGGTGGCTCACCTTAATTGTGCTGATATCTTTGCCCTGCTATATCGGCTTGTCGGTATTGATTACCCCGATATTAAAAGCCCGCTTAGATGAGAAGTTTTCCCGTGGTGCAGAAAATCAATCCTTCCTTGTAGAAATGGTCAGTGGGATTGAAACCGTTAAATCAATGGCGGTAGAGCCACAAGTCACTCGCCGCTGGGATCAGCAGTTGGCGGCTTATGTGTCGGCAGGTTTTAAAGTTGCTAATCTGGCGAATATCGGCAGCCAAGGTGTCAATCTTATTCAAAAAATCGTCACCGTAGCCACCATGTGGATGGGGGCGAAGCTGGTTATTGAGGGGAAATTGACAGTGGGCCAGCTCATTGCTTTCAATATGCTAGCAGGCCGGGTGGCGAGCCCCGTGATGCGTTTAGCGCAGCTATGGCAGGATTTTCAGCAGGTGGGTATCTCGATGCAGCGCTTGGGGGATATCTTAAATACTCGCAGTGAAATTAATCAGAGCCGGGCGCAATTGCCCGCCATTATTGGCCAGATTGAATTTGATCAAGTGCATTTTCGCTACCGCGCCGATGGCCCAGAAATCTTGCGTGGTATTAATTTAAGCATCAAAGCCGGTGAAGTCATTGGCATTGTGGGGCGTTCTGGCTCCGGCAAAAGCACGCTGACTAAACTCTTGCAAAGGTTGTATGTGCCAGAACGTGGCCGAGTACTGATTGATGGTATTGATTTAGGCTTAGCCGATCCGGCATGGCTACGCCGCCAGATTGGCGTGGTTTTACAAGAGAATCTGCTGTTTAACCGCAGCATTCGCGACAATATCGCCTTGGTTGATCCAGGTATGGGCATGGATAGAGTGATTCATGCCGCCAAGCTTGCTGGCGCGCACGATTTTATCGTTGAGCTGCCAGAGGGCTACGATACCGTGGTTGGCGAGCATGGCAGTGGCTTATCCGGCGGGCAAAAACAACGCGTTGCCATTGCCCGTGCCTTAGTCAGTAATCCACGAATCTTGATTTTTGATGAAGCCACTAGTGCGCTGGATTATGAATCAGAGCGGATTATCCAAAACAATATGAAAGCCATATGCCAAGGGCGCACGGTGCTGATTATTGCCCATCGTTTATCGTCGGTGAGGGATGCGCATCGGATTGTGGCGATGGATAGAGGGCAGATTGTAGAGGAGGGGCCGCATCAGGAGCTTGTGAAAAAGCCGGATGGTTATTATGCGCGGCTTCATGCGATGCAAGGAGGGACGGGGTAGTTTAGGGCGCTCTATAAAGTAGTGGTTTGTAGTTGACTTAAGATTGATAGATCTACTCGCTAAGAAGACAAAACCCCACAACTTGCGGGGTTTTGGGTTTTTTAAAATCAGTGCTTTTAATCGGGGGTGAGGATGGTGCTTTTGGCCTCGTCTAACATGTCAGGGTAATCTCGGCTGTAATGCAGGCCGCGGCTTTCTTTTCTATCCATGGCGCAGCGCACGATGAGCTCGGCAGATTGCACTAGATTACGCAGCTCGATTAAGTCGTTAGAAACGCGGAAGTTGCTGTAGTAATCGTCGATTTCATGCTGCAGCAGCTCAATGCGGTGCAGGGCGCGCTCAAGGCGCTTATTGGTGCGCACAATGCCAACGTAATCCCACATAAAGCGACGCAATTCATCCCAGTTGTGTGAGATCACCACTTCTTCGTCAGGATCGGTTACTTGGCTTTCGTCCCATTCGGGGATGCAGGGGCGCTCAGTCGTGACGGCTTTTAAGATGTCGGTGGCGGCCGCTTTGCCGAGCACCATGCATTCTAGTAAGGAGTTGGAGGCAAGGCGGTTGGCGCCGTGCAGGCCGGTGCAGGCCACTTCGCCTACGGCATAGAGGCTGGCAATGTCGGTGCGGCCCGCCATATCGCTGACTACGCCGCCGCAGGTGTAATGTGCAGCCGGTACAACGGGGATGGGCTCTTTAGTGATGTCGATGCCCAGCTCTAAGCAGCGTAGATAGATATTAGGGAAGTGCTCTTTAATAAAGGCGGCGGGTTTATAGGAGATATCCAGATAAACGCAGTCAAAACCGCCTTTTTTCATTTCAAAGTCAATCGCACGGGCCACGATATCACGCGGGGCCAGCTCGGCGCGCTCATCGTGCTGGGGCATAAAGCGGGTGCCATCGGGCAGCTTTAAAATGCCGCCTTCGCCGCGTACTGCTTCCGTAATCAAAAATGATTTAGCGTGCGGGTGATAAAGGCAGGTTGGGTGGAATTGGATGAATTCCATATTGGCCACGCGGCAGCCTGCGCGCCAGCCCATGGCAATGCCGTCACCCGTTGCTACATCAGGGTTGGTGGTGTAGAGATAAACTTTGCCTGCACCACCGCTGGCCAGTACGGTAGAACGAGCGACGATGGTCTCAACGTGGTCTGTTTCTTTGTTGTAAACGTAAGCGCCGTAGCAGTGCTTGCCTTCTCGGCCTAGCTTTTGGTCGGTAATTAAATCAACGGCAATGTGCGATTCAAGTACGGTGATGTTTGGGTGGGCTGCTACTTTATATGCCAAGGTATCGATGACGGCCGCGCCGGTTGCGTCTGCAGCATGAATAATGCGTCGGTGGCTGTGGCCGCCTTCACGGGTGAGGTGGTAGCCCTGATAGGCGCTATCGCCTTCGGTGTCTTTAGTGAAAGGCACGCCCATCTGAATGAGCCAGTCAATGGCTTCTTTGGAATGCTCCACAATAAAGCGCGTGCTGTCATGGTCGCACAGGCCTGCGCCTGCAACGTGGGTGTCACGAATATGCAGCTCAACGCTGTCGGTGCCATCAAGTACTGCCGCAATGCCGCCCTGTGCCCAGCCGCTGCCGCCATCACGCAATTCGCGTTTGGTGACCAGCCCCACTTTGATGTGGTCAGCTAAGTGCAGTGCCATGGTCATCCCGCCAAGGCCGCTGCCAATAATTAACGCATCAAATTCCCGCATTGCTGATGTTCCATTCCCAGAAAAATGAAATATTAACAGAGGCCAGACTTACTTAGCCGTGTATAAAGCCAAATCTGCTCATACAAGTGCAGATTGACTTGATAAAGATCATGGTTAGCCCCATGTCACAGGTAGCCTGTCGGAATTAAGGCGGATTTGTTGTGGGGAACTGTTTTTCTTATGCGCTGCGCATTTTTCTTGCGCGCCAACACATCACTTCAAGGTTTATTAGGGTCTTTACGTAAGATGCCATGCTTTGTGGGTGCTTACTTTTGACAGACGGCTAGAAATTTATTTTGGAGGTATCCTTGATTCAGCGTACCGATCGTGACATCGATCAGGAGCTTGTAGTACGGGCGCAGGCGGGTGATAAGCGTGCTTTTGAGCTGCTGGTGGTGAAGTACCAGCGTCGTGTGGCACGGCTGTTGTCGCGCCTGATTCGTGATCAAAACGAAATTGAAGACGTGTCGCAAGAGTCTTTTATTAAGGCCTATCGTGCCTTGCCTTCTTTTCGTGGGGAAAGTGCTTTTTATACGTGGCTTTATCGTATTGCTATCAATACCGCAAAAAATCATTTGTCGACTTTAGGCCGTCGTCCCCAGCTATTGGCGGATTACGAGGATGAAGAAGGTGAGTCGCTCGATGCTGCGGCACAAATACCGGATTACCACACGCCTGAAACTGAACTCTCTAACCGGCAGATTGTCTCTACAGTAAATGCAGTGGTGGATGAGTTGCCATCTGAGTTACGCACAGCGATTACCTTGCGTGAAATGGAAGGTTTGAGTTATGAAGACATCGCTGCGGTGATGAATTGCCCTATCGGCACGGTGCGCTCACGTATTTTTCGCGCTCGAGAGGCAATAGCAGGCAAGCTGAGGCCCTTATTGGATATCGTTGGTCGAGATAAGCGCTGGTAAGCTTTGCATAGGATATGAGAGGGAAATACGATGAAAGAGAAACTTTCCGCCTTGATGGATGGTGAGCTGGATGTCTCAGAAATAGATGGCTTACTGGCTGAAATGAAACGCGAACCAGAGTTAAGCAATGCTTGGTACGATTGGCATCAGGCCTGCGATAGCTTGCAAGAACATCCGCTCTTGTCGCCACAGTTTATGCAGCGTTTTTCTGCACGCTTGGCCGCCGAGCCAACGGTGGTTGCACCACAACGCTTGAAGCGTAGTTCGGTCATGAAAAAATTACTGGTGCCTTTGACTGCAGCTGCATCGATTGCCTTTGTTGGTGTAGCGGTTTGGCAATCTAATACGGTTTTAAACACGGCTCCTGCAATGGTTGCGGTGCAAAGTAATCATAAAATGGTGGCAAAAGCCCCTGCTGTGCGTGCTTATTTGGCGGCGCATAGCCAAGAATCTGGCAATGTTTTGGCGGAGCGAGATATCGTTTACGCTGATTTTGGCACGGAGATTGTGCGCTAAATGAGCGACTTGCTGGATAGATTAAAACCCCTCGTACTTTGTATAAGTTTGTTTTTGCCGGTGAGTGCTTGGGCTGGGTCTGAGTTAAATAACTCAGACGCGGCTGTTTTGTTGAATCGGATGGTGGCTGCGGCTAAGCAAGCTGATTTTCAAGGTACGTTTATGCATCAGCATGGCGATTCGACAGAAACTTTTCGAATCGTGCATGTAGGTAGTGAGCTCCTTGAGATTGAGCGCCGTGAATCCTTAGACGGCCCGCGTCGTGAGTACGTTAGAAAAGGCGATCAAATCAGCATCTACTTGCCCTCCAAAAGGCCGGTGTCTTTAGATCGTCGCTTTAGCTCAAAACTGTTCCCTCAGCATTTGCCAGAAACAGCCGAAGCGGTGCTGCTTAATTACAAGCTAAAAAAATTAGGTATGGAGCGAGTTGCAGGGCTAAATGCTCAGGTGCTTGAGCTGGAGCCAAGGGATGTGTTTCGTTTTCCTATGCGTTTATGGATGCACACTGATAGCGGCTTGATTCTTAAGTCTGAGCGTCTTGGCCCTTATTCACAGCCCGTTGAGCTGTTTGTGTTTTCAAACCTTGTGTTAGGTAAATTTGATCGCGCGCTGCTTAACCCCGTTAATCCATTGCGCCCTGTGGTGATGGAATCAAATCAAGGGGTGGCCAGTAGCCCCGTTGAGCCTTTATGGCAGATTGAGCACCTGCCGCGAGGTTTTCGTTTTCTTAAGAGTATTCAGCGCACTTTAATTGGTAAAGAAATGCCGGTTGTGCAGCATTTGTATAGCGATGGTTTGGTGACGGTATCGGTGTTTTTGGAGCCCGCTGTTGCTGAAGTCAAAGAAGCGGCTTCTCATCAAAGTGCCATGCATATGTATGTGCGGCAAGTTGATGGAAAGATGGTGACGGTCTTGGGTGAAGTGCCTGCTGATGCGGTCAAAGCGTTTGCTCATGCTTTTAACCCGCGTAAGTAACAAGCATGATTGAAACTGAAGCACAGGTGATTCGCGTTGATGGGCTGCACGCTTGGGTTAAAATTAAGCCACATACGCCTTGCGGGCAGTGCGACCCTAAAACTGGTTGTAAGTCAGTGGCGGTGAGTCGTTTGTTTTCGCAGGCTCAAGAAGGTTTTCGTGTGCAAAGCCCGCTTTCATCCAAGGTGGGTGATTTGGTTACCGTGGCTGTAGAAGAGCAACAGCTACTTAAAACCGCCGCGTGGGCTTATGGTGTGCCGCTACTTTTGCTCATTGCTGGTGCGGCTCTAGGGCAGTGGCTTCTGCCTCAATCGCCAGCATATTCTGTGCTTGGTGCGTGTATCGGGTTTGTAGTGGGGTTTGTGTTGCTCAAACAGCAGCACCAGCTGGCGGCGTCTGCCGAACCAGTCATTGTGGCGAGTAGGCAATCAAGCCATTCGCCGTTTCTTAGTCCTTGTCAGATGAAACGTAAACCATGATGAAAAAACTAATTGCCAGTGTAAGCTTGGGTTTTGTAGCTAGCGCCGCATTTGCCAGCGCTAACCTGCCTGATTTCACTCAACTGGTCGAAAAAGAAGGCCGTGCGGTGGTGAATATCTCAACCACTTCCATCATTAAAGAGCAGCCGCAGCAAGTGGGCGATGAAGATGGGATGGATATTTTCCGCCGTTTTGGTTTTCCTGTGCCACGCATGATCCCGCGTAATGGGCAACAGCAGCAGCCTCGGGAGCGTCAGGCGCAATCACTCGGCTCTGGTTTTATCATGGCTGCAGATGGCTACATCCTTACCAATGCCCATGTAATTGCTCAGGCGGATGAAATTACCGTTAAGTTAACGGATAAGCGCACATTTAAAGCCAGAGTGATTGGCGCGGATGCCCGTACCGATGTGGCTTTACTTAAAATTGATGCCACAGGCCTACCAAAAGTAACGCTGGGTGATGCAAATAAGCTCAAAGTGGGTGAGTGGGTCGTGGCAATTGGCTCGCCATTTGGCTTTGAAAATACCGTCACAGCGGGGATTGTTTCTGCCAAAGGCCGTAGTCTGCCAGATGAAACCTTCGTGCCATTTATTCAGACCGACGTGGCAATTAATCCCGGTAATTCTGGCGGCCCGCTCTTTAATATGGCCGGTGAAGTGGTTGGGATTAATTCGCAAATTTACAGCCGCTCGGGCGGTTTTATGGGGCTATCGTTTTCGATCCCCGTTGATGTGGTGATGAAGGTGGCAGATGAATTAAAAGCCACCGGCAAAGTCACGCGTGGTCGAGTCGGTGTGGCGATTCAAGAGCTAAACGATGATTTAGCAAAAAGCTTTGGCTTAAGCAAAGTGAGCGGGGCACTGCTGGCTAGCGTAGAAAAAGATGGCCCTGCCGATAAAGCAGGTTTAAAGCCAGGCGATGTAATCTTAAAATTTAACGGCCAAGCCGTTACCTCATCGAGCGATTTGCCTAAATATGTGGCCGCTGTACGCCCTGGTACCAAAGTGCAGGTGCAAATATGGCGCGATAAGGCACTGCGTGATGTGGCCGTGACAATCGGTGTGCTTGAGCAATCTGATCGTATCAATGCTGAGCGTGAATACCGTGGCAATCAAAATGATGAAGGCGGGCGCTTTGGATTGTCTTTGCAGGCCGTTGAGGCGGCTCAGCTTAAAGCTATGGGCTTGAAATTTGCGGTACAAGTGCAGGCGGTACGTGGCACTTCTGCAAAGGCGGGTCTGCAGCCTGGCGATTTAATTGTGGCGGTTGGCAATCAAGAGCTCACCAGTCTTGGCCAGCTAAAGCAATTGCTGACTGCTCTAAAGCCAAATGAAGCGAGTGCACTAAGGGTGATTCGTGGCGATGCTTCGATGTTTCTGACATTGCGTGCGCCAGCGAAATGATTGCTCTTAAAATATATGGCCGCGAATATTGTGGTTTGTGTTTGCTTATGCGCGATGCCTTGCAGCCGCAGGCATCGGCTAAGGGCTTTGTTTTAGAATGGATTGATATCGATGATATCGACGATTTAGAAGAGAAGTATGGCGAATGGGTGCCCGTTTTGACGGCTGCTGACGGGGTGGAAATATGCCATTACCACCTTGATCAAGCGGCTCTTGATGCCTATCTTGCTAATTTCCGTTAAAATCACTGCAAATTAATATCTGGGGTGCGAAAGCGAGCTATCGGATTTTCAAAAATCGACGGCAGATCAAGCTTACAGTATCACAGCGCGCTGATCGATATACTAGCGCGCTGCGTTGCCGCTGATAGCTTGAATCCTGAAGATTTTTAAATTCGGTACAGCTCTTTCGTACCCCTTTTTACGTGAGTTTCTGGCAGACCAATGGATCATATTCGTAATTTCTCTATCATCGCTCACATCGATCACGGCAAGAGCACGCTGGCTGATCGCTTTATTCAATTCTGTGGTGGCCTAGAGCTGCGTGAGATGAGCGCGCAAGTGCTTGATTCGATGGATATCGAAAAAGAGCGCGGTATCACGATCAAGGCGCAGACCGCTGCGCTGTCTTATAAAGCCCGTAATGGTGAGATTTATAATCTTAATTTGATCGACACCCCAGGACACGTTGACTTCTCTTATGAAGTAAGCCGATCCTTGGCTGCGTGTGAGGGCGCGCTGTTGGTGGTTGACGCCTCGCAAGGTGTTGAAGCCCAGACTGTGGCTAACTGCTACACCGCGCTGGAGCAGGGTGTGGAAGTGGTGGCGGTATTAAATAAAATCGACTTGCCTGCTGCTGATCCTGAGCGTGTGATTCAAGAAATTGAAGATATTATCGGCATCGAAGCCACTGATGCTGTTCATGCCTCTGCCAAAAGCGGTATTGGTATTGAAGATATTTTAGAAGCGCTGATCGTTAAAGTGCCGCCTCCTAAGGGTAATCCTGATGGCGCGTTTAAGGCACTGATTGTAGATTCGTGGTTTGATAACTACGTTGGCGTTGTCATGTTGGTGCGGGTCGTTGATGGCCAGATCAGCCCGAAAGAAAAAATCATGTTTATGTCGAATAAATCGCAGCATCTTTGCGAGCAAGTCGGCGTATTCACCCCAAAAACAGTACAAAGAACGGTACTGAAAGCCGGTGAAGTAGGCTTTGTGATTGCGGGGATTAAAGAAATTGCCAATGCTAAAGTTGGGGATACCATCACCACGGCTAAAGATTCCGCCACCGAGCCTTTGCCTGGTTTTAAAGAAGTAAAATCACAGGTGTTTGCAGGGCTGTATCCGATTGAAGGCCATGATTACGAAAAGCTGCGTGATGCCTTAGAAAAACTCAAGCTAAATGATGCCTCGCTGCATTATGAGCCAGAAGTTTCGCAAGCACTGGGTTTTGGTTTCCGCTGTGGTTTCTTGGGCTTGCTGCACTTAGAAATCGTGCAAGAGCGCCTTGAGCGTGAATTCGATATGGATCTGATTACTACCGCGCCAACGGTGGTGTATGAGCTATTGCTTAAATCAGGCGAAGTGATTCATATCGAAAACCCATCCAAGCTGCCAGATCCTTCTAAATACGAAGAAATCCGTGAGCCGATTATTACTGCCACCATCTTAGTGCCTCAGGATTACGTGGGTGCCGTGATGACGCTGTGTAATCAAAAGCGTGGTAATCAGCGCAATATGCAGTATATGGGCCGTCAGGTGATGCTGAGCTACGATCTGCCAATGGCTGAAGTGGTGATGGATTTCTTTGATCGTCTTAAATCAGTGAGTCGTGGTTATGCATCGCTCGATTACGATTTTAAAGAATTCCAAGTGGCGGACTTGATTAAGCTGGATGTGCTGGTTAATAGCGAGCGCGTAGACGCTTTAAGTTTGATTATTCACCGTAGTAGCAGCCAGTATCGTGGCCGTGAGTTGGTAGCTAAAATGCGCGAGCTGATTCCGCGTCAGATGTATGACGTGGCAGTACAGGCGGCCATTGGTAGCCAAATTGTGGCGCGTGAAACGGTAAAAGCCACGCGTAAAGATGTATTGGCAAAATGTTATGGTGGTGATGTTTCGCGTAAGCGTAAACTGCTGGATAAGCAAAAAGCAGGTAAGAAGCGCATGAAGCAAGTAGGTAACGTTGAAATCCCACAAGAAGCTTTCCTTGCAATCTTGCAAGTGAGTGATAAGTAAGTCATTAGACAAAAATTTTCTAGCATCGTTATTTTAATGTGGGGCATTTAAGCTGCTTCCCGTATCGATGTACTTTGCTAGAAAACTCTCCCTATAAAAAGGAAAACGGATGAACTGGTTGTTTCTCGGAATTGTTTTCGTCATTTTAGGGCCCGTGTTGGTAGCAGTCGGTGCCAAGCATGAGCGTAAAGGCAGTGAGCCACCTTCTTTAGTGCAGTATGGTTATCTTGCTGTGGTCATGGGCTTATTTATTGTCTTAGTACAATACTGCTCTATTTCTGCCGCTATGCTTATTTTTGTATTGGTGACGGGGGTAATTTGGGGTTTAGATCGGTTTGTTTGGGCAAAGAAGCGTGGAGAAACGCCGATTGCAGATTGGGTTGAATATGGCCGTGGTTTTTTTCCTGTATTACTAGCGATATTTGTACTGCGCTCATTTGTGGTTGAGCCTTTTCAGATTCCATCTAGCTCTATGCGTCCTGGTTTAGTGGTGGGTGATTTTATTCTGGTGAATAAATTTGCCTATGGTTTGCGTACGCCTGTAATCAATAATGTGATGGTGCCAGTAGGTAAGCCAGAGTATGGCGATGTCATGGTGTTTAATTACCCAGAAAACCCATCCCTTAATTATATTAAGCGGGTGATCGGTTTGCCTGGGGATGCCGTTGAGTATCGCAATAAAAAGCTAACTATTAATGGTAAGCCTGTGCCAACCACTGATATGCCAGACCATCAGTATGTAGAGCAGGGCACTTATTTAATTAATAATAAGCAATACAATGAAAAGCTAGGTCAGCATGATTACTCCACTTTAGCGATGGCGGATGTGCCATCGGTAAATATGGGTGAAGTGCGCGATTTTCCTTTTCGTGAAGATTGTCGCTATGATGAAGCAGGCTTTAGCTGCAAGGTGCCAGAAGGCCATTTCTTTATGATGGGTGATAATCGTGACCATAGTGCCGATGGCCGCTATTGGGGCTTTGTTCCTGATAAATACGTAGTAGGTAAAGCGTTTCTTATTTGGCTTAATTTTAAGGATATGGGCCGCGTTGGCACCTCCATTCGTTAAGGAAATTAATAATGTATAGTCGGCAGCGTGGTTTGTCTTTTGGCTCTTTTTTAATGTTTACAATTGTGGGTGCGGTCATCGCCATTACGGCGCTGAAAGTAGTGCCGACTTATTTAGAGTACTTTACCGTTAAAAAAGCCATTGAACGTACGGTTAAAGAATATGGTGCTCAGCAGCCAGCGGCGATTAAAGAGGCTTTTGGGCGCCAAGCATCTGTTGATAATATCCGAGATATCAGTGCTGCTGAATTGCAAGTTTCTCAGGCTAGCAGTGGTACGACGGTAAGTTTAAGCTACGAGCGGGTTGTTCCAATCGTGGGAAATATGAGTCTGTTGTTCGCTTTTGATATCCAAAAATCGAATACGCAGCAAGCTGCGGGTAATTAGTCGTGAGTGTTGTTCTTCCCCCCGAGCGCCTATTAAGGGTGCTCTCTTATTCTTTTAAAGAGCCAAAGCTATTTAAACAAGCTTTAACGCATCGTAGTTTTTCTTCTACGCATAATGAGCGCTTAGAGTTTATTGGTGATGGTGTTCTGAATTCCTTGGTTGCATTGGCTTTATATCAGGCGTTTCCTAAGCTTCCTGAGGGTGATTTATCCCGCTTACGAGCAAGCTTGGTACGTCAAGAAGCCTTAGCCAGTATTGCCACCGAACTTAATTTGGGTGATTTTATTTGGCTGGGTGAGGGCGAGCTAAAAAGTGGCGGCCATCGTCGCCCTTCCATTTTAGCGGATGCCTTAGAGGCGATCTTGGGCTCGATTTGGTTAGATGGTGGCTTTGATGCGGTTTCAACCGTGGTGCAAGCGCTGTTTGCATCAAGAATTGCTGCCATTGATCCGCTGCTTGGTGCAAAAGACGCCAAGACTAGCTTGCAAGAGTGGTTGCAGGCTCGCCGTTATACGCTGCCGGCGTACACTATTCTTCGGCAGGATGGCGAATCGCCTGATCAGATTTTTGAAGTGAGCTGTGGTATTGCTGAAGTGAAGTTGCTAACTAAAGGCGTTGGCACAAGTCGCCGCGCCGCTGAGCAGCTCGCCGCCGAATCGGCCCTCACCATTTTGCAGGATAAGTTCCCGCTAAAAAGTAAGCACGCAGCTAGCAAGCTAGCCAAAGGTAAAAGCGCATGAGCGAGATAGATATTCAAAACGAAGTAAACGATTTTCGTTGTGGCTTCGTGGCCATTGTAGGCCGCCCAAATGTTGGTAAATCAACGCTACTTAATCAATTGATTGGCCAGAAGATCAGCATTACATCGCGTAAAGCACAAACCACACGTCACCGTATTACCGGCGTGCATAGTTCAGAAACCGCTCAATTTGTATTTGTAGACACGCCCGGTTTTCAAACTAAATACCAAAATGCTTTAAATCAAGCCATGAATCGCAGTGTGACCAGCACCTTGGCCGATGTCGACGTGATTTTGTATGTGATTGAAGCGGGTTACTTTAGCCCCGCTGATGAAGAAGTGTTGAAGCTCTTACCTACTAATCGCCCTGTATTATTGGTGTTGAATAAGATTGATGAGCTGAAAGATAAAAACGAGATGTTCCCGTTTATTGAGGCAATGAATGCACGTTTTGATTTTCATGCCATTGTGCCGATTTCTGCACAAAAAAATCTAAGTGTGGATGTCTTGCTGAAAGTGGTAGAGCCCCTGCTGCCTAAATCGGTTCCTTTATACGACATAGATCAAGTGACCGATCGCAATGAACGCTTTTTGGCCTCTGAAATCATTCGCGAAAAGATCTTTCGCTTGATGGGTGAGGAATTGCCTTACTCTATGACGGTAGAAATTGAAAAATTTGAAGACGATGAAATGCGCGATGGCCGTGAGCTACGCCGTATCCATGCCGCCGTATTGGTGGATAGGGATGGGCAAAAAGCCATGTTGATTGGCCAAAATGGTGAAAAGCTCAAACGTATTGCCACTGAAGCACGTCAAGATATGGAAAAACTCTTTGATGCTAAAGTGTTTTTGGAAGTATGGGTCAAAGTGAAAAACGGCTGGGCGGATGATACTCGCTTGGTTCGTCAGTACGGTTACGAATAAAGCCCGTGGTAAGACCTCATAAGCTACGCATTGATACGCAGGCGGCCTTTGTATTACACCAGTATCCATACAAAGAAACCAGCCGCCTGCTCGATGTATTTAGCCGCGATCATGGCCGAGTTATGATGGTAGCTCGGGGCGCTCAACGCCCCGGCTCGCAGCTGCGTAGTATTTTATTGGGCTTTCAGCCCGTGCTGCTGTCTTGGTTTGGTGTGGGTGAGCTTAAAACTTTACACTCTGCTGACTGGCAAGGGGGCATTCCCCAGCTACGCGGCCTGCCCTTGTTGTGTGGTTTTTATTTGAACGAGCTATTGCTCCGTCTTCTGCCTCGTGATGAACCTCATGCTCTATTGTTTGCTAGCTATTTTGAGGCTATTCGCGCCTTGTCTATATTACCTAGCGATGGATTAGGGGTTGAGCCGGTTTTGCGTGAGTTTGAGCGCATCTTGCTCGATGCAATGGGCTATGGTGTTGATTGGGCGCTGTGTCAAGGGCATCCAGTGAGCGCAGAGCGTAACTATGGTTTTGATCCAACTCTCGGCATTATCCCTGCACAAAGTCATTTGCCTCAGTATCAGGGGCAGACTTTGCTCGCCTTTGCCGCGGGTGATTATATGGGAGTGGCTAGCCAAGGTAAATTATTAATGAGGCAGGCTTTTGCTGCTATTTTGGGTGATGCGCCCTTACATACGCGCCAGCTGTTGATTGATTTGCAAAAACTTTAATCGGCTTAGTACTTATCTTGGTTAATATTATAGCCGTGCATGAAATACTGGTTAGGTTAAAATTCTTAGCTTTTTTCTTGCAGTGACTAGCCTTGAATATTTAATTTGGTAATTCATCTGAATTAGCGAATACTTAAATCGCAAGGTATGTAATTGAAATACGCCCTAAAAAAATCCCTCCACTTTATAGCAATAATCATAAGCTTTGAGCTGACACAATAACCGCTGTATTGGCGTTAAATTAGCCTAAATAATTTAAACAAATGTAACCCTTGTCGAAACAGGGGAAAGCTAAGTAAACTAGATAGTAGCCATTGTATTTTGGCATTTTTTCTTGGGCAGGAGTCCGCGATGGTTAGCATTTCACAAGAAAGCGATTATATCCAGACCACCGTTTTGGGGGAATTCACTTTGCAAGACTATCGTGAATTTGAAGAAAGCGTGCTTTATCAGTCTAAGTTTCATGGACCAGTGGCATTATTGTTTGATTTGCATGGAATGCTAAGCTATACGCTTGACATGGCTTTAGAAGAACTAAAATTTGTGCGTGAACACGGGCAAGAGTTTAATCGCATTGCGGTCGTTACTTCGGATCAATGGGTGACTTGGTCTGCTTGGCTAAGCCGTATGTTTACTGATGCAGAAATTGGCATATTTGATGATACTAATGACGCTAAAGCGTGGCTTGTCCAATCTTCTGAACTTAATGCCTGACTGATAGGCGAATTATGCGTAATTTTTTAACGACTATTTTTTCTAAAGATAAATCGCCATTTGCTAGTGTAAAGGCTGCTACGTCGTGGTGTAAACGTTTGCAAGAGATTGATACACAATCACAGCAGCTAAAAATACATCAGGCTGTAGCCGCGTTTATGACTGAGCAAAGAGTGGCAAGCCTAGAAAGCCTGCATGTTTTGCTATTGCTTGATGATGCTGTTCAGTTGTCTTATGAGGCTGTTTGTTACCAATACATTTCTAATCCACGTATGTCGAAAGACATTGAGGCGAAGCTTTGGAAGCAAATTACTCACTTTGCTGCAGATATGGTGGCTATATATCAGTGCTTTGTTCAAGCAGAGGTTGAAGGGGGCAAAAAAGCAGAGCTTGCGCTACTGATGCCCAGAGTATTAGCACGTAGCTTGCATTACTTATCAATTCAAGCCAAATGGCATTATTTTAAATTTGAAAAAGTGCCCCCTAAGTTATGGATTTTATCCCATCAGCTTTATCGTCTATCTGAAATAGAAGGATGCGATAGCAATCCTTTCCCGCTTTATACCTTGCACGGTAAAGAGGTGACCTCTTGCGCCGATGAATATATCCAAATGCTGATGTTGGGCTCTTTATCGAGTAACAACCTATCTGTGCGGCAAATTGATTGGGTTGATCGATGGCTTAATCAATGGTCAAAACTTATTCAGTTATCCCGCAAGTTTCAAGAAGGGCGTTATCATCTTTGTGTGAATTTACAAGCACCAGAAGGGGCTCAAAAGATTCAGCCAGATTGCGAGGGTGAACCATTCAGGTACTGGGGCTTGCACGATTTAATGCAGGAAGTGGCTGATTTATTGCGTCGCCTAGATGGCGGCAGCTTGCCACGCGATATTGGCATGGGTAAAGATTGCCCAGCGCCATTGGCTTTAGAGTTACTCAAACATTTAGATATGTTTTGGTCATTAAGTATTAGAAATAGCGTAGTGCAAAGAAGTGAGCGTAAGAAAGTCGCTAAAATTGCCGATATAATCAGTGGCTTGGACTGCATTGTTGGGCATGTACGCTTAGATAATGATAAATTTATGCGTAAATCCGCTACGGATGAACGGGGTCACGTTGATTATGACGAAATCATGGATATGCGTTTATATGGTTTTGTTTCTACTCGCACGAAAGAAAAAATATCACCAGCTAAACAAGTCGAAAATAAACAGAATGACTGGTTTGTGTGGAGTATAGAAAACGAGAGCGCAGGTGGTTATGGTGCGGTAGTGCAGTTTTCAGAAAATGAGTGGGTAAGGCCAGGCTTATTGCTGGCTAACCGTTTAGGACGTAATGAAAATTGGCAGCTTGGTGTGATTCGTCGTCTTAATCGTTTAACTGATGATGAAGTTTATGTAGGCATTCAATCATTGGCCGTTGCTCCTGTTGCCGTTAGCTTATATATGGAAAAAGAAGAGCGAAAAGAGCTTATTTCCTTAGCTGAAGATAGCGCATTTGGTACCTCTGATTTACCACACTCGCGAATGGCTTTATATCTGCCACATCAAGAAGATGGAAAAAATGTAAATACGCTTATTTTGCATTCGGCTGATTATGGAACCAATAAAATTTATCGTGTTCAAGCGCGCGAGCGGATATTTATGGTGCGCTTAGGTTCTGTCATTGAAAAAGGCATTGATTGGATTTGGGTGACGGTATTTGTATTAAGCCAAGAATAAGGTGTATTTAATAAAAAATGCCCCATTTTAAATTAATTTAAAATGGGGCGTTTTTTATTTCCAATCCGCGCGTAATGTTTTGACTTGTTGCTCTAAATATTGGCGGGTTGCAATCTCTGCCGGTACGGGCTCGCCCACAATAAAGCCTATTTTCGCCCAAATATTTCGCGGCATCTTCATCATTGCTGCACCGTCTTTACGGCTAAAGAAGCTACCCCACAGACCTTGTAGCGCAATGGGCACAACCGGTACAGGGGTGCGTTTAATGATTTCATCAATGCCGGGTTTAAAGGTATTTATTTCGCCAGTATGAGTGATTTTACCCTCTGGGAAAATACAGATGATTTCGCCTTCATTAAGGTATTGAGCCACCTTATCAAAAGCTTGGTCTTTCATGTTTGGGTCTTCACGCATTGGGGCAATAGGAATCGTGCCTGCGGTGCGGAAAATAAAATTAAGCACAGGTATTTTAAAAATACGGTGGTCCATGACAAAACGTACCGGCCTGCGGATTGCACCAGCAATAATCATGGCATCCATAAAACTCACATGGTTGCAGACTAAAACACATGGGCCGCGCTCTGGAATATTATCTAAACCCTGATGTTTTACGCGGTAGAGAGTATGGGTCATTATCCATACCAAAAAGCGCATCATAAATTCGGGAATAAGCGTGTAGATGTAAATTGACACGCCAATATTCATTAAAGCCACAATTAATAGCAGGCCTCGAATAGAAATGCCCGCGCTAAGTATAGCGATGCTCATCCCCGCAGCGACCACCATAAAGAGTGAGTTCAAAATATTATTCGCCGCAATAGCACGTGAAGTGAATTCTTTCTCAGTGCGTATTTGAACTAAAGCATAGAGGGGAACAATAAATAGTCCACCAAATACGCCCATAAAGCCAATATCAGCCATGATGCGCCAGTGTGACGCGGCACTAATGAATTGCGATAGCGTAAATTGGCCACTGGGTGCATTACCAATAGCAAAAAATAACTCTATGCCAAAAAATGACAAGCCTAAAGAGCCAAATGGTACGAGGCCTAATTCAATTTTTCGCCCAGATAGTTTTTCACAAAGTACTGAGCCAAAGCCAACCCCTACAGAAAATAATGCAACCAAGAGCGTATAGACTGCTGCATCACCGCCGAGTACATTTTTTGCTAGGCTAGGCAGCTGGGTTAAATAGACTGCGCCAAAAAACCAGAACCATGAGATGCCTAATAAGCTATTAAATACGGTTTTGTTTTGTTTAACATGCTTAACAATGTGCCATGTCTCTGAAAAGATATTCCAATTTATTTTTAGATCTTTAACTGGGGCAGGCGCTACAGGCATGCTACGGCTGCTTAGCCAGCCTAAGATGGCAACCCCCAAACAAGCCCAAATAATTAGGGATTCACCATGCGGCTGATGCTGAATAATCATTGTGCCTGCAATTTGCCCTAATAAAATAGCAACAAAAGTGCCCATTTCAATCAGGCCATTGCCGCCAAGTAATTCTTGATCTTTTAGATATTGCGGCAAGATTGAGTATTTTAATGGCCCAAATAAGGCAGAGTGCACGCCCATCATAAAGAGGCAGCTCATTAAAATCGCGGCGTCTTTTTGCCAAAAACCAATCCCAGCCGCTAGCATAATGGCAATTTCTAGCAGCTTTACCCATTGAGCCACGCGTGCTTTATCGTATTTTTCCGCTAATTGCCCTGCAAAAGATGAAAATAAGAAAAATGGGAGAATAAAAATACCTGCCGCGGCATTAACGAGCGCGCTGGCGCTTAGCCCTGCAGTAGACAGACCGTGAAAGGTGATCATCACCAATAGGGCGTTTTTAAATAGGTTGTCGTTAAATGCCCCGAGTGATTGGGTAACAAATAGGGGCAAGAAGCGACGAGTCTTGAGTAGGTCGAACTGGTTTGTCTGGTGCATAAAATCTTATCCGCAGGGAATCGGGGCCAAGTCTAACTGAGAAGCGGCTGATTTAGAACGGCTATTTGCGTGTGCGGGATAGGATGGTTGGTGGTATGGCTGACTATGCGGGCCAAATGGCACCAAGAATACGTGGCCCTTGTGCGCCGGTTACTCGCGGCAAGTTAGCCGGGGTGCGGTCTAGACAGCATTTAGCTAGCCATGCAAAGGCAAAGCTTTCCATCCAATCCGCATCCACACCCAGCACATTACTACTGTAAATGTGAGTTTGCGGCAGTGCTTGAGCCAGCATATTCATCAAGGTTTTATTGTGCGAGCCACCACCACAAATATAGATTGCATCCAGTGCATGCTCTCGCAGTGTGTCAGCAATACTTATTGCGGTTAAGGCGCATAGCGTGGCTTGTACATCGGCGGGAGCTGCGTTGTGTTGGGCTAAGTGTTGATCTAACCAAGCTTGGTGAAATAAATCGCGGCCCGTGCTTTTGGGCGAAGGCAATGCAAAGTAAGTATCGCTTAAAAACTGTGCTAGTAAATCAGGCAGAATTTGGCCCGTTGCTGCCCATGCACCATCTTTATCGTAACGCTGGCCAAGCTGCTGGCTAATCCATAAATCCATCAATACATTGCCAGGGCCTGTATCGAAGCCGGTAGTTGGCTGATCGGCTATGAGCAGTGATGAGTTGGCAATGCCGCCAATATTAACGAGGGCACGCTTTTGCATGGGGTTGGTAAACAACGCTTGATGAAAGGCGGGGACGAGCGGGGCACCTTGGCCGCCGGCCGCCACGTCTCTGGAGCGAAAATCACCCACTACGCTGATGCTCGTCAGCTCGGCTAAGCGGGCGTTATTGCTGATTTGCAAGGTGTAGCCATATTCGGGGCGATGGCGAATGGTTTGCCCGTGATTGCCAATCGCCTCGATATCGGTCGCTGTATAACCCGCTTGAGTCAGGAGCTCGTGCACTGCCGTAGCGCAAGCATCCGCATGGGCATTGGCGGCCAACTGCGCTAAGTGCAGCTCATTGGCTTGCGGCGATTGCAGCGCAAGTAACTGCGCCCGCAATGGCTCGCTCAATACGGTGCCCTTGGCTACAATCAGCTGAGGGGGCGTGCTGGCAAAATCAACCAGCGCGGCATCGATGCCATCTAAGCTGGTGCCGGTCATTAATCCAATAATCAAACGGCTCATTCAGCGCGGGCCTGCTCTATTCGTTGTAAGAAAGCTAACTGGTTTATTGTCTGTGCGGCAATAGGCTGAAAGTGCGCTAAGTAGCGGCTTTCAATTGGCTGGGCAGTAGGGAGCTGCAATGCCACTGGATCCACTTGCTGTCCGTTAATTTTAAACTCGTAATGCAAATGAGGGCCGGTTACGCGTCCCGTTGCGCCAACTAAGCCGATTACTTCACCTTGCTTAACTTTAGAGCCTGGTTTTAAACCTGGGCTAAAAGCGGACATATGCGCGTACAGGGTGCTGTATTTTCCAGCGTGGTTAATTTCAATATGCTTACCGTAGCCGCTATTATCTTGGGTGATTTTGCTAATCACACCATCTGCTGTAGACATGATTTTGGTGCCGGTAGAAGCAGCAAAATCGATACCTTTATGTTGCTTCCATGATTTTAGCACGGGATGAAAGCGCATTTGAAAGCCAGAGCTTATTCTTGAGAATTCTACTGGGTTTTTCAAGAAAGATTGCTTCAAGCTTTTGCCATCAGGCGTGTAATAAGCGCCTTCTTTACTGTCCGGCGGGGTATACCACATGGCTTGTAGAGTTTTGTATTGGTCGCTAAATTCTGCAGCAAGAATTTTACCCGTTTTGATTTCTATGCCGTCATGCATAAAGCTTTCATACACTAGGCTGAAGCGGTCTCCCACTTTTAAGCCACGGTGAAAGTCGATCTGGCCAGAAAAAATCTCAATCAATTGCTTGGTAATGCTGTCAGGAATACCTAAGCGATCGGTGCTGGCATAGAACGAGCTGGTAATGGTGCCCGATTTAACGACGGTATGTTGTTGGGTTGTTGCATCGTTAATCGAGGCAATAAACCCAGTGTCTTGGCGTTTGATGCTTAGTTCTTGGTTTTTATTATTCAAATAGTGTAGCTCAAGCAGCTTGCCTTGGCGGTCAGTTTTAGCGCGTAAACTACGGCTAGGGTGCAGTTCAAATAAAGATTTAGCGATCGGATCACTACGGATAAATAGATTGGCCTGAGCATCATCTACATTGAGTCGGTTAAGTACTGCTGATAATGTATCCCCAGCACGAATCACATCCTCATGCCAGATGGGGCTATCGGTAAAGTTGCTTGGTAAAATAGGGGTGGCAATCGCTTCTGTACGGGTACTGATTGCGATCTCTTCCTTGGGCCCAAACTCGGCCACGCCATAGGCAGTAAGCGTAATACAAGTGGGGATTAAGACAACAAGCCAGCTTCTATAAACGAACTGTGGCGTAATACTGACAGAATGATTGCTCATTCTTTTCACAAAATCTTGAATAATACGTGGCATAGGAAGAACCGAAAAAAGCGTGTGTGCTAGACTAACAGATGATTTTTCTTAGTCAAACTTCCTTATTTAACACTGACTTAGAGAATTAATTACATTGTGCTTAAGCGGGGGTGTTTTTTGCTGTGGTAAAAGCGGCGGATGCCGCTTGCTTGCAGGCTTGGCCTTGTTTTAATACCAGTGATCAACCGTTCGTCTAAATCATTGGCAAAATGAAATTATTGTGCTTTTGTAGGTTTTAATGCGTTTTATTGCTTGTGTTTGTTCGTTTTATTTCGCTAAGTAGGGAATGTAGCATTTCTGTAGATAGCCCAGTAATACCAATCTATGCCCTGCGTGCAGGGTGGAAAGCGGTACCAGTGGGTGTTTATTATTTAGTAACAACAGGTGCTGTGGCGTATTTAGTAAGGTGGCGACATACACCCACATGGTTTCATCCATTTGCAGCGCATTAGCGGCATGCCAAAAGTCGTTATCGGTCAGAAACAACGGGTAAACCGGTGTAAAGATCTCGATAGCGGTTTGTACATCGATCCAATTGAGCTTGGTTTGTGGCATAGCGCTCAAGGCGAGTGGCGCCTCGGTAATCATGCTGAAATCAACTTTATCAACTGCAGTCAGTTTTTTTCACTCATCTCTTAAGGCTTGTCCCAGCCGAATAATAAAATTAAATAGATTTAAATTGTGTTGAAGAAAAAACTCATCCGCGAGCGCATCAATCGTCAGTGGCTTGAGTGGGGAAAGGGGCACGCTGACTGGCGCGTTTTGTTCTACAAACTCGATAATCTGCGCTCCTAAATGAAAATGGCGCAGGATTAGCCAATTGGCCTCAGGGGATACAAAGCCTTTTAACCCCCAGACTAGAAGCCGGTGTAGTGTTTTGGAGGCGGACCAGCGCTTGGGTAAAAGCAGTTTGAGAATTTGAATCAAAATCATCGAAAGCTTGGCGATTGGCCGTACAAAAGGCAGTAAAATTTGTCGTGAAGGCGAGGCTAAATCGCTGAGCATGCTTGTTTTACATGGTCAGGCAGGGGTGTGCTTTGGTCTAGATACATCGCTAGCCAAGGGCTTGGGTCGCGTGGATCGTGGGTAGCGTGCAATAAATCATTTTTGGGCATGTTGGGGCCGTTTAATTGTTAATGGGATTTACTTTGCTCAAGAAAAAAACGAAAAAAAATCAGTAGGTGAGGTGTGTATCTTATTCAATACGCTCAAATTGCATTAAATATAGTTGGGCGCAGCGTTTGGCTGTTGCCAGTATGGCGGGTGCTGCGCTTGGGTCTATAGCAAGGGTGATTTCTACTTGCGCCTAGCCAGCGGGCGAGGTGGTGCTCGTCGTTTGCACCGTGGTATTCCAAAAAGCGAAAGGCTTGTGCAGGGAGCTTGAGTTGGGCACGCAGCAAGGGTAATAAGGTGGGGGCGATACGCTGGCCCGTGCCTTCAATAATATAAATCGCGCCGAGTAAGCCAATAGGATTGGGCGTTGCGGCAAGGGCGTGTAGGTAGCTGTTAAGTGCTTCGCCTCCTGGATTGCGGCGTAAATCATCCAGGGCTAGCTTGCCACCAGCGGCTTGGTAATCTTGGTAGAGAATCTGAAAATCGTTTTGCTCATCATCGGCGTGAAGGTCGATTAGGCTAGCTAAGACGGCTAAATCGCCACTCAACGAGGCCGCCGCTTCACGCATCCATAGGCTGCCTTCTCTGACTTGTGGTACCCATGCTGCGGTCCAGCGCTGATAGGTGGCTTCGTCAAAGTGAGCATTGACAAGGGATTGGATGACGGGGGTGCGCCAGACTTGCGAGCGATAGTCTTGCCTCAGGCTGGCCAATTGGGTCAGCAACGGTTGCAAGGTCAGCGGCGCACTGTTGGGCTGATGCGGTGCTGGGATTTGTGGATCAAAGATTGCTGGGCTAGCGCGTGGCGCTACTGATGGGCTGGAGCCGCCTTCTTCTACTTCAAACAGCATATAAGCTGAGGAAATGCGGCCTGATTTAGGGATAAAACAAAAAATCTTTTCACCGGCTTTTAGCGTTTTACTTTGTAAAAAATAGGCCAACATAATAAAGATTGAAGCTGCCCCGGTATTGCCACGGTTGCTTAGATTGCTATGCGCTCTGGCGGAATGCTTAGCCCTGCCTTAGCGAGTAGCTCTTCAACCACGGGCATAAATTTGGCGGATGAGTAATGGCAAAGGAAATGATCGATCTCATTCGAGGTGATCCAGCCTTCATCCACCAGTTTCACGTATGCATGAATACAGATATCAAATAAATGCGGCAGCATGCGGATATCTTGCCGCAGTGATAATGCACCCGCGGCTTCCGCCTCGCGCTGGATAAGGCGAAGTCTAAAAATGACTGGCTGCGATCTTCCGTTAGCCCCAATTGCATGCAAACGGGGGAATCCCCAGAAGAACTCTTTTGGTGTATCCATTTGAGCTTGATATTGAGGCCCGCTTTGGGCTGGCGCCTGCGCCATCGGATAACATCCAGCGCAAAAAATGTGCGTCAAAATCGCTTTGATAGTCACGCGGAGCAAAACGGCTTTGCTTAAATATGCGTGATGGCATTTCGGCGGCCACCGCCAATGCCTGTTGATGCGCGCCAAGCTCAATGGCTTGTGCGGCAAATTCGATGGCGCTGCCCCCCGCTGCACATACGCCTTGGCAAGAAACAGTTTGCATGGGGGCGCGCCCAGCTCGCCTTGAATCATATTGGCAAAGCCTGGCATCAGTGCATCGCCTCCTGATGAGCCAGCCGCCAGTAAAGACACTTTTTCGATCGAAGTGTGGGCTAAATCTAAACAGTGATGTACCGCCGCTGCCGCGATTTGTGCGTGGTTTTGCTGGGTTTTCCCCTCGGCATCAATGGCGTAATGACGGGTTTTAATGCCGTTTTCGGCGAGGATTCTGGATTGAATGCGTTTGGATATTTTATTAATGGGCGCAATAAAGGCGTTCATTTCTTCATTGCCAATCGCAGACCTCGGCAAATAGAGGCCCGCAGCGGATAGATAAACGTGCTCAAACTGAATCGGCATTATGCATCCTTATGGTGTTGCATCAGGCTTTGGCTGCGCCAGCGGGGGCGGAATAAGCTCAAAAAATAAGTTCGAAACATATACGCGAGCAGCGGGCCTGCATTTAAACGCGGATCAACTTGCTGCCGGTAGCGTGGGTGTAAGGTACTAAGCTCAGACCAGTGTGCTCTGGGGTGACGATGATGCGCCGTGTGCAGGCCAATATTAAACAGCAGCGTATTGACCCAGCCTTCAAAATTGCGGGCAAAGTTGATGCGAGAATGGCCATCGGCGTGGGCGTGTTGTAAGTAATTGGTGGCTAATAACCAGTGCAAGCCTTGTAATTGTGGTAGCAAAATGAAAGTTAAAAACTTGTGGTAATCGATCATCACCAAGATGATCCAAGCGAAGGCAATAACTATATATTGACGTAGGCAGTAATAAAAAACAGCGCGCTTGCGTTGCTTTAATCGAGATAGCCAAGTGATAAAAAGAGGGTAAAGCACCCATGCTGCTTGTAGTGGGTGTAATACATAGGCAAGTAGATTATTGCTATCGCTGCCAAAGCGGTAAGTTCGAGCCACATCTTTAGGGCTATGGTGATTTGCAATATGTGCCGGATAAAACACAAAGCTAGGGTGGCCTTGCAGCAGGGAAATCCAAATGTCTGTCATTCTATTGAGCTGCTTATTGCGCCAGATATGTAAATGGCAGTGTGAATCGCACCGGGTTTCGCGGAGGCTGTTTGGTTTGAGTCAGACCAACATGGCCTGCTCGCTTTGATTACGATAATAATTTGCTTCTGCTTCCGCAGGTGGGATATGACCAATCGACCC
>JBDKJX010000011.1:0-76824 GCA_039796405.1 Pseudomonadota bacterium | reverse complement strand
CTTAATTCAAGCACTATTTGCGCTGTTTCTGCTGCGCCGATTGGGCTTTGGCTTGAACTAAGGCATTGTACTTTTTTATGTAGGCCACCTCTAAACGCAGGCGTTTGTTTTCTGCAATGAGTTCTTCGCGGCTACGCGTTTCATCATCAATCGGCAGGGGAGCCGTGTTATTTTCAGCGATGGGCATGGGTGATTTCTTTCGACCTTTAGTTGCAGGTTCAAGGGAAGCCATTCCGCCAGTGTCCCACATGTGCTGGAGCACGGAGAGCTTGAATACTGCATTGTAATGACTGTATTTAGGCGCTAAACCCGATTCGCCATGCTGGCGAAACGACCTCACCCAGCGACGAAACATGGCCTGCTCGATACCATGTTGGTTGGTGATCGTTTTGATGCCTGCTTCGCCCGTTAAATATTACTGAACGACAGAAAGCTTGAATTGCGTTGAGTACTTGGACATAAAAACACCCCAAAAATGGACGGGTGTCCAACTTTAGGGGTGCAGTTCAAGAGACGGCTTTTTTCTTAGTCGTTAATTAAATCGCTTAAATGCCGCCCCATTCTGCGGCCCTCGCGGATCGCGTAGTTGGTGCCGCGGTCTTCAGGGTAGATTTGTGCCATTGAGGCTAAAAATAAACCGTGCTGCGGTGATTCGCAGGAGGGGATCAACTGGCTATAGTGTTTTTCAACCACGGGTTGGGCCCAGCGGGCGTGCCAAACATGGTGCTTTTGGATCCAGCTTTCTTCAAATTTAGGAAACATGCGGCGTAGGTGAGGCAGGGCAAAGGCCATTAACTCGTCGTTACTCATTTGGTAAAGCGCGTCGGTATGCGGTAGGTATTTGGATAGATAAACAATGTGCTTGCCATCGTAGTTCTTAGTGCTTTGAAAGTTGGTGTGCTCAATGACGCCCACAAAAGGAAAGCTTGGATCGTTTACATTTAACCAGTAGGTATCCGATAGCGAGCGATCTAACTCTAGCACCAAGCAAACATTGGCAAGATAATTAATACTCCTAAGCTGAGCCAAGTATTCTGGGCGCGCCCAAGACTCAATCATTTGCGCCAGCAAGGGCAGCGCTGGGGTAGAGACAACTCGATCGGCGAGGATTTCCCCGTTGCTGGTTTTAATCAGCCAGCGGCCATCTTGGGGCTGGATGGATAGCACGGGGGTGCTGGTTTGTATTTCTGCACCACGGCGCTTTACCTTGGCGGCAAGCGCTTCAACGAGGGCAACAAAGCCGCCTTTAAAGTAGGCAAGGCGTTCTTCACCGCCCTTGCCACGGCTGCTGCCCCGCAGTTTGAGCTTATTCCAAAACCACACCGCCGAGATTTGATCCGCCACTGCGCCAAATTTGCCGCGTAGTAATGGCTCCCAAACAATCCGGTAAACATTATCTCCGCCTAATTCTCTTAGCCATTCTGCTGCGGTTTTGTCTTCTAGCTCTTGCCAGTTTTTTACCTTGCGGGCTTTAAGAGCCAGTAGGCCTAGGCGAATACGATCAGAAAAGGCGAGGGGCTTAAACTTGAGTAAATCCCAAGGCGTAGAGAGCTTGAAAAACTGATTGGCAAAATACATGCCGGTGTTGCTAGGGTTGATTTGTACTTTGTCGTAAAGATTTAGCTCTTTAATTAGCTGCATCACCTCTAAATCATTGGTAAACCAGTGGTGATAAAAGCGATCTAGTTTCTCGGATTTTTCACCAATATCAAAGGCAGCCGCTAAGCCGCCGATATCCGCTTCAGCCTCTAGGATGATCACATCCACACCTGCTTTGCTTAATTCATAAGCCGCTGCGAGGCCGGTAAAGCCTGCACCAATAATGGCGACTTGGGTGTGCTGAGTCGTCATGCTTTTCTCCGTGAAACAAGTAACCACAGCCCACCAACTAAGGTGGGGGGAAGCCAAATTAATAAGTGGGCAATAAAGGCAAAAGCAGCCGCAGGAACAGGCTCGTTATGGGTGAGCTTCATGGCGAACACGGCAAAATAATCAAAGGTGCCAATATAGCCAGGCGTGCTAGGAATCAGCGTGGCGAGCGTGGCCATTGGCAGGGCAAACCAAGCGCCCGCGCTGTTGATTAAGCCTGGAACGCTTTGCGCCACGCACCAGAAAGTGAGCCCTTCTAGGGACCAAACAATGAGGCTCATGGTGATCAGCGGCAGGATGCGTCGCCCGCCTAAATTAGCGAGTAAGTTAATTGCCCCCGCCACTTCGTCGGCTAAATGGTTGCCGCTGTGTGGTGCTAATTTATGAATAAGGCGGAGGCAGGCATCAATAAAAAGCTGTAGCCAGCGGGGGAAAGCTAACAGGATGAAAATAAACAGGGCGAGTAAAACGGCGCTGCCCGCACCGAGCTTACCAAAAGCAGGCAGGGTTTCTATGCCAAAAAACCACAGACCAAAGCCTAGAAATAGCAAAAGGCTGGCTAGATCAAGCAACCTTTCTACAAATAAAGAAGCTAAAACTTGCCCCGGGCCTGTGCCTAATGCCTTATTAAAAGCAAATGATCTGGCTAGATCCCCCGCCCGAAACGGCAGTAGGTTATTCAGTGCTAGGCTGCTTAAAAAAGGTTGGAGGCAAGCGCGTGGCGTGGCGGCGGGGCTGTGTGTGCGTAGCATACTGCTCCAACGTGCGGCGCGGCCAAATAAGCCGGTGCAAAAGATCACCAGCGCCAGCAGTAGCCACAATGGATTACTGCTGCGGATGGCCGAGGCGAGCTGAATCCCGTCGGTTTGCGACAAAATCAGCCCAATTAAGGCAATGGCGATGATCAGGCCAATGATGGTGCGTAAATGGCGTTTCATAAGGGGCTTTTTGTACCAACAAAAGGTCTGCAAACACAGAGAAAAAAGAGCACACACAGAAGAAGCATTTGTAGTAAGGGCTTACACCACTAGGCTAGTGGATAGATTGGATGTTAGTGTGCTCTGCGCTTCTTCTTATCCTCTTTATTTTCTATCGACTACTGGGCTGCGTGAGAAGCTGATTTCTTCTTGAAATCCAAAATATTCTTGCACGACGTACAAGGGCCTTTGTTTGGATTCTGTATAAATGCGGCCGATATATTCACCTAAAATTCCCACGCAAATCAGCTGCACCCCACCTAAAAACAGCACCGCTATCATTAGCGCAGTCCAGCCCTCTACCCAGATGTTGGTAAAAATCCGTAAAAATAGGGCGTAGAAAATGCAGATTAAGGCCAGCAAAGAGGTGCCCATGCCCATTGCCATGGCGAGCTGCAAAGGTTTGGCAGAGAAAGACATAATGCCGTCGCTGGCAAAACGGATCATTTTAGATAGCGGGTATTTACTTTCTCCTGCAAAACGCTTGGCGCGTTGGTAAGGCAGTGCAACTTGCTTAAAGCCCGCCCAGCTCACCATACCGCGCACAAAACGATCCCGCTCGGGCATGGCTTTTAGCGTGTCGACCACGCGGCGGCTCATAAGGCGAAAATCTCCGGTATCGAGCGGAATCGGCACATCGGATAGGCGATTGAGCAGGCGGTAAAAGCATTTGGCAGTGGCGCGTTTAAAGGTAGATTCACCCGCTCTATCGGTACGCGTGCCGTACACCACATCAAAGCCAGTACGCCATTGTTCAATCATGCCGTGGATGGCTTCGGGCGGGTCTTGTAAATCGGCGTCGATGAGTACCACCGCATCGCCTCGAGCGCAGTCTATACCTGCAGTTACGGCAATTTGATGACCAAAATTACGAGCAAAGCTCACCAGCCGGATGCGTACATCGTGGTTGGCGTGTTGTTTTAAGATGCTGCGCGTGGCATCACGACTGCCGTCATCGATAAAAATAAACTCAACGTCTAGCTCATTGAGCTCACGGCTAAAGGCAGATAGCCGTTTGATTGTTTCGGCAATCACGGCTTCTTCGTTGTAACAAGGCACGACAATCGAAAGTAGCATTAGATAATCCTACGTAGGGTGGGCACGTTTTTGTGCCTACGCATCAGTGGGGGGATGCCATTACGTGGGCACAGTGCCCACCCCACAATACTTATTTCCGTCTTACCCAAACCCCCATTTTTTCATCTGGCGTGTCTAGGAAGGGCTGCCAGTAATATTGGCTGGCAATAGATTCATTAATAGCTTGCCAATTTGGCGAGGTGCTTTCTGGCCTGCCCCAGACGACGTATTGTACGTTGTGCTGCAGTAACCAAAGCAGTGGCGCTGGGGGCTTGGCTTGATAAAAGTCTTTGATTGCTTGATTGAGTAGCCAAACTTCCTGAGGAGCACCATGCCACAAACTGACGTGATTAGGCCAGCCAAGTAAAGATCTTTGCTGGGAATATAGGGAGAAAAGTGTTTGATTGGTGTAAGCATCGTTAAGCCAGTTTTCTAACACAATGCCTTGCGGCGCTTGTTTTAAAAATTGGACAATGTCTTTAACCGGTGCATCATTGGTAAACCAATGCGTGCCAGCCAGTTTGCCTAAATCCCCTTTAGGCGTGTGCCAAATATATTGCGCGGTATTGATGGCATAGCTGCATGTTAAAAGCAGCACCAGTGCGGCGCTGTTTCTGACCCAGCGGCGGGCCGAGCCAAGTGCCATTGCTCCAGCGGCTAACAGGCCTCCGCTCCACATCCAACCCCACCACTTCATCGTGGTATTGGTGCGTTCAAATTTGCCTGCGCTTGGGTCATCCACAAAGATAAATTCACCCAGTAATAGCATGATGGCAAAGGCAATCACCAACGCTAAGGCGAGGGGGCGCTGGCGCTTTTCAGTGAGGGCTAGGCCAAAGAGTGCCAATAAGGGCCACAGCAGTAAGATAAATTGAGCGATAGGCGTGCGATCAATGCTGTGTACTAATCGAATAGGCGTACTAATGGCTTGGCTCGCAAAGCCGGCTAAAAAAGGGTAAATCAGTAGAAAGCCCAGCAAGCCTCCCGCAAGAATAGCCTGCCAATCGGGGGGATTTTTGTTGTAATGCCGCCAAGCCGCCCAGCTAAAAAGCAGCACAGCAAGCAGCGGGGTAATCCAAGTATTGGTAATCAGCATGACTGGCAGGGTGAGCACCAGCAGGCCTTGGCCAAGGCGCGGGTGCAGGATCTCTTGTTCTGAGCGTTTTTGCTCTAGCCACGCAATCAGTGCTAGTGCTAAAAACAGCAGCATAAAACCACCTAGTGGCGGGTGGTAATCGCCAAGGAAAAACTGATAGCCAAAGTTTTCTAGCGGTAAATCACGCGCTTCAAACTCAGCGCTGGGTTTGGTTTCTGGTGTTAACAATGGGACAAGTTGCTGGCCTAGCTCGGTATTAACCCGTGCATCGTAACTGCCAATAAAGCGAGCACTGGCCCACATTTGATCGTTGACTTGCCAGCTAATTGGGCTATCGCTAGCGGGGGTGACAAATAAATTTAATAGCGGTGAAACGCCAGTGCCACCAAGCGCTAAAGTCAAAATCAGCAGGAGCTGATGCGCGCGCCCTGCTACAAAGCGCGTGGCAAACTCCCAAGCAAGGCTTAAACCCAGTGCCATTAATAGGGCAAAGGCGATGTTATAGGCAAAACCAATATCCCAGCCAAATAGCCGCCCCATGAGTGCGGCGGCATAATGTTGAAATGCATAGTAGAAATCAAAACGATGACCCGCAAACCAATGGTCGGGTGGTGGCAGTATGGCTCCAGAGTAATAATTGGCCATAAAGTAAAGATCAGTGACGCGCTCCGATGTTGGGTAAATTGCAGGGAATATAAATTTCCAAATTAACCCATAGGCAAGGGCCAACAAAAAGGCGATTTCAGCCGCTTTAAATTGATAGCTACGAGCTTCTTGTTTAAATAGATATAGGGTAAAGGCTGCAAGGATAGCGGTAATGGGCCATAGGCCATTGAGATTACCAAGACCAATAAAGTGCTCAATAAAAAACATGAGAAGGGTAATGAGCAGCACCCCCGCACTACGAGCGATGGCATAGGGCATGAAGTGGCCCAAGGCTACGCTGAGGCCAGCCAAATGCAGCCAAAGCAGCGCAAGGCTGGCGGCGAGGTGGATCATCGTCATTGGAGCGCTTTCCTTTTTTTCTTTTTAGGTAATAAGCTAGCCTCTTTTTTATCCTATTTTTGCATTAATGACAAACTGTATTGCGGCTTATTTACTGTGATGTGAATTGCATAAGTCAAACGAGGATTAAATTGGCTCAATTAAGCAGGTCATATAATTTATCTAATCCAATTTTATAGATGGCTTGCCCCGTGTATTTGCCGCCGATATCGCTCGGGAGAAAAACCAATTAATTGCTTAAACATGGCAATAAAAGCTGATGGCGTGCCGTAACCTAAGCGCCATGCAATATCTTGAATCGATTTATCTTCTTTTAGCCATGCCAGTGCTTGCAATAAGCGAATGCGATTGCGGCATTGACCAAAGCTCATGCCCAGCTCTTTTTGAAAGCGTCGCGCTAAGGTGCGCTCGGTGCTGTGGACTTCTTGAGCCCAGCTTGCAAGGCTGCGATCGTTATTGGGCTCGGAATGTAATGTATTTAAGATAGGAAGCAATAGCCGGTCTTGGCTAGAGGGCAAAAAGTTAGCTGCGCGCTCACATTGGCTTAGCCGAGCAATGAGTAACTCTGCCTGATGATGATCGCTAGTGCTTTGCATGTGGCTGACTTGGCGCTGGCAAAAATCGTTAATCAGCGCACTAATCAAGGGTGTTTGCGCAAGTAGGCAGGTTTCATTGGGCAAGCGTTGGGCTAGCTCCGCCGAAACATAGATCGAGGTGTAGTCGAGCGCTTGGCGTACATACGCCGCGTGGGGCGTATTGGCAGGAATCCAAACTAGAAAATTGGCTGGGGTGATCAGGTCTTGCTGCTCAAGCGATATTTCCATAATCCCAAGACTAATCCAGCAAATTTGCCCCCAAGGGTGTTGATGGCTCATGCATTGTGTATTGGCCAGCATTTGCTGATAGCGAAAATACAGTGGATTAGGCTGTTTTAAAGTTAAATCGGCTTGGCTGTAGGGTAGGGACATCGTGATGGCCTTGGGGCAGGGGATTTGTCTGCTTGCAGATATGGTTTGTCTGTTTTGCCGTATTAGCATTAAAACAGACAAGCCTATACTAGCGGCTATTCATTTTCTTTGAAAGTTTGCTTTATGCACATATTTTTTCCACTCTTGGCCGTCATGATTTGGGCCGCCAATACCGTTGTTTCTAAAGCCGCAGCGGGCGTGCTTGAGCCGGGTGCGATTTCGTTTTATCGCTGGTTTTTAGCGGCTCTTATCCTTACCCCCTTTTGTTTAAAGGCTGTCTGGCAACAACGCCAAGCTATTCGCCCTTATCTGAGTAAGTTTGTAGTGCTGGCGCTGCTTGGCATGGTGCTGTTTCAGTGCATTGCCTATTATGCGGCGCACAGCACAACGGCCACTAATATGGGGGTGATAATCTCTTTAGTGCCGCTGTCATCCTTGTTGCTTAATGCATTTATGACCAAAACGAAGCCAAGTATGGCTGCAAGCTTGGGAATATTTCTCTCCTTGAGCGGGGTGCTGTACTTACTAGGCAAAGGCCATCCTGCTAGTTTGCTGCATAGTGGGATTAATCATGGCGATGCCTTGATGTTGGTTGGCACGGTGGCTTACGCACTCTATGGTATTTTTTTGCGTCGCTGGGCCTTGCCCTTCAAACACTGGCACAACTTATATATTCAAATTGTATTGGCGGTGCTGATGTTGATACCGGTGGCCTTTAGTGCGCCAAGCATGGCGATTCCAGCAGAAGGCGTGGGTTTGGTCTTGTTCGCAGGGATTGCATCTTCTTTGATTGCCGCATATTGCTGGATGCAGGGTGTACACCATTTGGGCGCAGATCGAACGGCAGTATTTATGAATCTGCTGCCTTTATTTACGGCCTTGATTGCAATGTTTAGTTTAGGCGAGGCGATTCAAATATTTCATCTTCTCGGTGGCGGCTTGGCGCTGCTTGGGGTGATTATTGCGCAAATGCAATCGTGGAAAAAACTAAGCCAATCTAAATAAGAAAAAGATTATTTGTTGGTTTTTTTAAACAAAAATTCATGCAATTGTCATTTAAAGTATTAATAATATGATTTTTTATCTATGCCTAGTTGCCTTTTTATAAGTTGTTTTACCTGATCAAATCCTTATTTTTACTTGGGTTGTGGGTGTGAGTAGGGATGAGTTTAGTTAGTCTGATGTATTCATTCTTTCAAGTGCTTGTTATTTTTTTCATAGGGCTTACTCAATTAAAACACCAAGGTTGGCGTAGATTCGCCATAATTCATACTGTATATACAAAAACAGATGGGGTTATGATGATTTTCCGTTTTACTTTAATTGCTGCTGGTATATTAGCGTTGACTCAACCCGCGTCAGCGGCCCTTTCTAATTTAGGAATTGCTAATGATTACAGTGGTTTTTTCTTTTCAAATGTAAATGGTGGTAATGATGTTGAGGGTAAGTTGGCCGTTGGTGGTAATTTAACTGCCGCCACTTTAAATACCATTGGTTACCGTAATGCTTACGGCACGAAAGGTCCTTCATTGGTTGTTGCTGGGAATATGGTTGATAAGCAGCTGGATATCTACAATGGCCCAGTAAAGAAGATAGACACCAATAAAAGCTATGGCCCAGATGTAAAACAAGAGCTAGGCACATTAAGTGCGGGTTATGGCATTATCGGTGGGAAAATCGTCAACAATAAAGGTTGGGCAGATTTAAAAACGAATATCAGTGTCAAATCGGTCGTTGATTTTGATAAAGCAAAGAAAGATTTAAGCGCTTTATCTAATGGCCTAGCAAACAGCAAAACCAATGGTCAAGTTATTCATGAAAATGGTGGCTTTACTTTAAAAGGTGATAATAAGTCTTTGCAGCAGGTGTTTAATTTAAAGGCGACTGAGTTTTTAAATTTGAACTTAACAAATATAAAAAAAGACGCTACCGTAATTATTAATTATACCGGCTCCTTTAGCGATATCGTTTTAGCCGGCGGGCAACTGGGCCAGATGGAAGCAATGCGCAGCAATATTTTGTTTAATTTGCCTAATGCTAAAAAACTATCGGTAAATACCTTTGTTTGGGGCAGTATCTTAGCGCCACAAGCGGCGATTTACGGCACTGCTCACGTTGAGGGTTCTTTGATTGCTCATTCTTTAGAAAGCAATCTAGAGCTTGGCTATGAGCCATTTAAAGGTAATTTAACTAGCCCCGTGCCAGAGCCAGAAACCTATGCTCTGATGGGCATGGGTCTGATTGGTTTGGTTTTGCGCCGCCGCAGTAAAAAATAATTGAGTGCGTAATAAAAAAAGGGGGAAGCTTTGGCTTCCCCGTTTTTTATATGGCTGAATCACTCCAGCCTTGATGTATCGCTTACAACCCAGCAGCAGCGCGCAAGACCTCGACCTTATCTGTTCGCTCCCACGAGAAATCTGGCTCTTCGCGGCCAAAGTGGCCATACGCCGCAGTACGTGTGTAAACCGGGCGTAATAGATCGAGCATTTGGATAATGCCTTTCGGGCGTAAATCGAAGTGCTGTTTGATCAGCTCAACAATCTCGTGCTCTGGCAGTTTACCTGTGCCCCATGTATCCACCATGATCGATACCGGCTGCGCCACACCAATCGCGTAAGACACTTGCACTAAGCATTGCTTGGCGATGCCAGCAGCAACGATGTTTTTAGCCACGTAACGGCCTGCGTAAGCGGCTGAGCGGTCTACCTTGGATGGGTCTTTACCCGAGAACGCGCCGCCGCCGTGTGGTGCTGCGCCGCCATAGGTATCGACAATGATTTTTCGGCCAGTTAAGCCGCAATCGCCCATTGGTCCGCCAATGACAAAACGGCCAGTTGGGTTGATGAGGTATTTAGTGTTGTGCAGCAGCTCTGGTGGAATCACTGGCTTGATGATTTCTTCGATTACGGCTTCAGAGAGCTGAGCGTGGCTTACATCTGGGTGATGCTGTGTTGATAGTACGATGGTATCGATACCAATGGCCATGCCAGTGTCTTTATCGTAACGCACGGTCACTTGCGATTTAGCATCTGGGCGCAGCCAAGGCAGGCGGCCGTCTTTACGTACTTCAGACTGGCGCTGCATCAGGCGGTGCGAATAGTAAATTGGCATCGGCATCAGCTGCGGTGTTTCATCGCAAGCATAGCCAAACATCAGGCCTTGATCGCCAGCGCCTTGGTCTAAATCTAAGCCTTGGCCTTCGTTTACACCTTGGGCGATATCTGGGCTTTGCTTGTCGTAAGCCACCAGCACGGCGCAGGTTTTGTAATCGAAGCCAATATCGCTATGGTCGTAGCCAATGCGCTTGATGGTATCGCGTGCAATTTGAATATAATCAATGTTGGCGTGAGTGGTAATTTCACCAGCGAGCACCACCAAGCCAGTGTTAACCAGTGTTTCTGCTGCAACGCGTGCGTGCTTATCTTGCGTCAGAATGGCGTCAAGGATGGAGTCGGAGATCTGATCCGCTACCTTATCTGGATGGCCTTCAGAAACCGATTCAGAGGTAAAGAGGAATTCTTTCATTATTGTTTCCCTGTCAAAGAGGGGCTTAGCAGCCTATTTTGCCGGTAGAATCCGGGGCTGGCCCTAATATTGCGTAAAAACCTGATGCTGCTGCTAAAACCTTTTGCTTACTTGCCCCTATGGCTATTTCATGGCCTTGGGGCCTTGCTTGGCTGGCTGGCTTGGCTGTTATCGCCACGCTACAGACAGCGTTTGGCTGCCAACTTGCAGCAGTCGGGTATTGCGCAAAACGGGGCAGATTATAAGCGATTGCACCGTTTAAGTGTGAGTGCCCATGGCATGGGAGCCTTAGAACTTTTACCAGCTTGGCTTAGAACCCCAAAGCAGGTTGCCGATTGGGTAAAAGAGCGTGAAGGCTGGGAGTATGTTGAGGCCGCTTTACAAAGCGGCCGACCCATGATGTTTGTATCCCCGCACCTTGGTGGAATCGAAGTCTGTGGTGTGTATATAAGCACACAGATCCCTTGCGTGCTGGCGGCTTTGTATCGTCCACCCAAACTTAAATGGCTTGAGCCTTTAATGGTCACTGGCCGAAACCGTGCCAATGGCCGTGCTGCCCCCGCTAATGCCAGTGGTGTAAAGATCTTACTGCGCACCTTAAAAGAGAAGCAAGCAATTTATATACTTCCAGATCAGGCACCTGGTGCGGGGGAGGGGGCTTGGGTACCATTCTTTGGTAAGCTAGCTTACACAATGACTCTGCTGCCCCGTTTAAGTAAATCAACTCAGCCAGTGATCTTGATGTGCTTTGCCGAGCGCCTATCTTGGGGGCGGGGTTTTAAAATACATTTTGCGCCACTGGATGAGGCTTTTGGCGGTGATGCACAAGCCGATGCGGTGATTTTGAATCGTAATGTAGAGCAGATGATACGCCGTGCTCCCAGCCAGTATCTGTGGAGCTATAACCGTTATAAGCGCCCAGCAGGCGCGCCATTGCCCGATGGGGGAGTGGAGTAGCTCTAGTACTTGTCAGTGGATTTTGCTGAGGTGAAGTTTCCGCTGCTGTTTTAGGCGCAATTTTCCTTACAAAATACATCGTATTTACCCCGCTAAGTTTTTTTGGTTTTACTTTCAGATATGTTGTTTTTATCTTTCAGGTCGCTATGATTTATCGTTTTTTACTTATTATCTTTTGGTGTTTAAGTTGCTTGCCACAGTGGCTGTTGCGAGGCTTTGGGGCGGTGTTGGGATACTTGCTGTATATCGCAGTAAAAAGTCGTCGCAAAATTGGGCTAGTCAATTTAAAACTGTGTTTTCCTGAGTGGGCCGCTGGCCAGCATGAAGCGATACTTAGGCAGCATTATCGTGAGTTCTGCACCTGTATTTTTCTTTACAGCAAATTATGGTTTGGCTCGCAGGCGCAGATTGAAAAACTGGTTCTGCGCGAAGGACTGGAGCATTTCATTGCAGTAGAAGGCCAGAATATTATTTTGTTGGCACCGCATTTCTTGAGTTTGGATTTCGGCGGTACACGACATATGTTGGATCATCAAGGCTCAGCGTTCTATTCCTCGGCGCATGATAATGCCTTTGATTTGCTGCTTTTTCGGGGGCGTGGGCGCTTTAATGAGCCGCTATTAATCAAGCGTAGCGAAGGCATACGCGGTATTTTGCGGGCAATTAAGAAGGGTGTGTGTTTTTACTATTTGCCCGATCAGGATCTTGGCCCGCGTGAGTCCGTGTTTGTACCGTTTTTTGGGGTTCAAACCGCTACCGTGCCGGGTTTGTCTCGGCTTTCAGCTATGGGCCAAGCCCGCGTGGTGCCGATGATTACCACGCTGGAAAAAAGCGGCTTTGTTTGCCGCTATTACCCAGCGTGGGAGAATTTTCCGAGCGATGATGTCATGGCCGATACTACCCGTATGAATGCTTTTATTGAAGAGCGGGTGCGTGAGCACCCGTCGCAATACTACTGGCTACACCGCCGCTTTAAAACTCGGCCAGAAGGTGAGGCAAATTTGTATTAATTAAACCTGTAGGAGGCACGGCATGCCTTGCCCTGTTTACAGTTGGTGCAATTCCTGCAATAAGCCACGCAGGCATTGGGCGTCTTCAGCGATGAGCATTTGCTCTACGATGGGTTTGATTTTATGCAGTTCGCCGGTAAGGATTTCTTTCTTTACCTTGAGCAGCTGAATCGGCAGCATAGAAAACCGGCGCAGGCCAAGGCCAAGTAATAACCGTGTTAGCGCTGGATCGCCCGCCATTTCCCCACACATCGAGACCGGTTTGCCCATGCGGGTTGCGGTGCTAATAACATGGTGCAGCAGCTGAATCACCGCGGGGTGCAGCGGGTCATAAAGATGCGATACCGCATCGTCGTTACGGTCTACAGCCAGCGTGTACTGAATTAAATCGTTGGTGCCGATCGAGATAAAATCGAGATGAGCTAAAAACTGCGCCACTTGCACCGCCGCGGCAGGCACTTCAATCATGCCGCCTAGCTCGATGTTCTCATCAAAAGCCACGCCATCGTCCCTAAGCTGGGATTTAGCTTCTTCTAAATGCTTACGAGTTTGTCGCACTTCCCCCACATAAGAGAGCATGGGGAGTAATAGCTTGATTTTGCCGTAGGCCGATGCCCGTAATAGGGCGCGCAGCTGAGTGCGAAACATTTGCGGCTCGGCCATGCAGAGGCGAATGCCGGTAAGCCCTAGCGCTGGGTTAGGAGTTTCACGCTCTTGTTGCCACTTAGGGATTTTATCTTTGCCTAAATCGACGGTGCGGATAATTACCGGCTGGCCTTTCATCGCCTCGGCAACTTGCTTATAGGCGATAAATTGCTCTTCTTCGGTCGGTAAATCAGATTCAGATAAAAACAAAAACTCTGAGCGAAACAGGCCCACGCCGGTCGCGCCGTTTTCTATGGATAATTTGCAATCGTCTGGGACTTCAATATTGGCAAATAGCTCGATCTCTTCGCCGTCTTTAGTGATGGGCTGACGGGTACGAATATCTTGTAGTGCTTTTTGTTTTTTGAGCCAGTCGCGCTGACGGTGACGGTATTCTTTAAGAATGATTTCGTCAGGATCAACGATAACGATGCCGTTAATCCCGTCAACAATAATCAGCTCATCTTCGCGAATCAGCTCGCGGGCGTGGCGCAGCGCAAGCACCGATGGCAAATCCAAGCTACGGGCTAGGATGGCCGTGTGCGAGGTGGGGCCTCCCACGTCGGTAATAAAGGCGAGATAGTTGGTGTCTTTAAATAGCACCATATCGGCGGGGCTAAGATCGTGCGCCACCAGAATGCAGTTGGGGGCAATTTCGGCCAGTGGGTGTGAGTGGTTTTCATGGCCAGCCAGCGTTTTAAATACGCGCTCCACTACTTGAATTACATCGCTACGGCGCTCTCTGAGGTATTCGTCTTCGATCTCATCGAATTGGGCCAGTAGCACTTCTAGCTGCAGCTTGAGCGCCCATTCCGCATTACAGTGTTGTTGCTCGATCAAATGCCGCGGCTCTTTAGAGAGCATATGATCGTTAAGCAGCATGATATGTAAGGATAGAAATGCGCCTAGCTCGGCAGGGGCGTTTTCTGGAATGCTGCCCCACAACATTTCTAAAGATTTACGGGTAACGCGAATCGCATCATCAAAGCGTGCAAGTTCGGCGGGGATATCGGCGGCGGATAGTTGGTAATGGGCAATTTCAATATCGGCGTGGGAGATCAGATGAGCTTGCCCGATCGCAATCCCCCCGCCAATGCCAATCCCTTGTAGCGTAATGCTCATATGCCTCCTTGCCGGTGATCGCAATCTATTTTGGGTACAAAGTCTCTTTAACTGTGAAAACCGAGGCTGCGACAAGTTGCAGGCCAAGCTTTGCGTCACTCATCTGCATTTTTACAAAGTACTTATGTGGCTTACTCGCCTTCACCAAATTTATCGGCAATTAAGGCGGTAAGGGCGGTCATGGCCGTATCTGCATCAGGGCCATTGTCAGTTTCTAGCATGATTTTGCTGCCTTTGCCCGCTGCTAACATCATCACACCCATAATTGATTTGGCATTAACGCGTTTTTGATTGCGGCTTAGCCAGACTTCGCATTGAAATTGGCTGGCTAGTTGGGTGAGTTTACTAGAGGCACGGGCGTGTAAGCCTAGTTTGTTGATGATTTCTATTTCATTGATTGGCATACCCGCTTATTCCTGATCTGTGGTTGGCAGCATGTACAACACACCTTCTAAGCCACCTGTGATGGCTTTGCTCACTACAACGTCTAATGTTTGATGGCTGTAGCTGAGGGTTCTTACAAGCATAGGTAAGTTGACCCCTGCAATGGCCTCTACCTTGCCAGCCTCAACTAAGCGTTGGGCGACATTAGAAGGGGTTCCGCCATAAATGTCTGTAAGGAGTAATACACCTGAGCCATCGTCTAAATCGCTAATCATCTGGCGGGCACGACGCACTACCTCATCGGGGTCATCGGCTTTGCTAACGGATAATTGCAGCAAATTAGGGAGATCCCGCGCCATGATGTGCTGCGCGCACAAGACTAAGGCTTCGCCCAAAGACACGTGTGTAACAATAATAATACCGACCATACCTTCGTTACCTTAACTTGCGTAAGTTTCATGTTACCATTTAGTAGGCTTTGTTGCTTGCTACTGATATGACGTAAAACAAGGTTTTGTTTACGAAAAGTGCACCTTGAAACAAAGTGATATTACTTTAGATGCGGGTTGTTTTTACAGTAAGTTGCTTGGGCTAAGTTCATAAAGCCAAAGCGATGATGCTTTCGTTGACGATGTCTTTTTTGATATTACTGGATATCAAATTGCTGTTAAAAGCTTACGCCAAGTCTGGCTAACGCAACCGGTAAATATGCACGGGCGGCTTGATCCAGCTGATACGCCGCTGTAATTCTTCCGTGATATACACGCTGCCATCATTACCCACGATTAGCACATCTTGCAATCCAAACCTGTGGGCATAATGTAAGGTTTTTCCTATGCCGCCAATAAAAATAGGCTTAGTTGCGATATCTGAAATCGCTCCTGCTTCAAGGCTAGGGGGCGCAATTACCGTAGCCGCTTCCATTGTGGTGGCGGGCTGGCCTGTACGTGGGTCGATTAAATGTGAGTAGCGCTTGCCGCCTACTTCAAAAAACCGTTGGTAGTCGCCAGAGGTGCCAATGGCTTCGCCGCTTTTAAGGGCAATGGTGGCCATGGCTTGTGGCTCTCTGGGGTGTTGAATGCCGACCACCCAAGGGGTTTGATCTTTTTTGCCCAAGGCCAACACATTGCCGCCGATATTGATCAGCGCATTATTCACCCGATGCTTACGCAAGTATGCCGCAGCTCTATCTAGTGCCCAACCTTTAGCAAAGCCACCGGTATCCAATTGCACCGCGGGATTACTGCTGCTTACCGTGCTGGCATCAAAGCTGAGGTTTTGCATGGAAGGTTGGCCGGCAAGGAGTTGATCTATGCTAGCTTGGCTAGGTAAAACGGCTGCATAGCCGTCTTTATGAAAACCCCATGCCGCAACTAAGCCCCCCATGGCGGGGTTAAATAATTGATCAGACCGCTCTGCATATTGGCTGGCTTGCTTGAGTAAGGCCGCCGTTTCCGTATCGATAAGGGCTGGCTCACCACGTGCAAAGCTGGCGTTGATACGGGTGATTTCAGATGGCTGCCATGGGTGCAGGCGTGTGTGGATACGATCTAAATCAGCAAAAACTGCGGCGGCGTGTTTTTGCGCTATATCTTCTGGTAAGCCCCAAATCGAAATTTGCACTCGGGTGCCAAAGACATAGCTTTCCTGCTGGTAGAGTGGCGCCTTGCTGCAGGCGCTTAAGAGTAAGACTCCAGCCAGCAGTAAAATTTTTATCATGGGGCGGCGTGTTTTTCTAAAGCATCAATAAACAATCCCGCAACATTGATGCCAGATTGCGCGGTAATCTCAGCAAAGCAAGTTGGGCTGGTGACATTCACCTCGGTGAGGTTCTCACCAATCACATCTAAACCCACTAGTAGCAAGCCTTGAGCGGCGAGTTGCGGCCCTAGTGCCTCGGCAATTTCACGGTCACGCGCGCTTAATGGCCTGGCCACACCGCTACCGCCGGCCGCCAGATTGCCGCGTGTTTCACCTGCTTTGGGGATGCGTGCTAGGCACCAGTCCACCGGCTTGCCATCAATCAGCAGAATGCGCTTATCACCTTCTTTAATCGCAGCAATATAGCGCTGCGCCATGATGGTTTGAGTGCCATTGGCCGTCAGTGTTTCGATAATCGAGCCTACGTTTGGATCGGTGGCGGTGAGGCGGAAAATCCCCGTGCCGCCCATGCCGTCCAAAGGCTTGAGAATAATATCGCCATGCTCAGCCAAAAACTCGCGCACATCGCTTTCAGATTGGGTAACCAGAGTAGGCGCGGTAAATTGCGGAAACTTTAAAATCGCCAGTTTTTCATTAAAGTCGCGTAGCGCTTGGCCACAGTTAAATACTTTTGCGCCTTGGGCTTCGGCTAGCGTAAATAGCTGGGTGGCGTAGAAGTATTGCTGATCAAATGGCGGATCTTTACGCATGATGACAGCGTCAAAATCTGTTAGTGCCGTAATCGCCGCATCATCTTGGCTATACCAATCATGGTCACTTTGCGTTGCTGTGAAATGCAGCTGTGCCGCCAGAGCCTCTACGGTGCCCGCTTTGATGCGCAGGTTTTCAGCGCCGCATGTAAAAACCAAATGCCCACGCGCATCGGCCTCACGCATCATGGCGTAACTGGTATCTTTGTAAATCTTCAGGCTGGCAAGCGGATCAAGCACAACAAGGATTTTCATAGCGGCCTTATAAGAAGGGAGTAGAGCGTTGGGAGTGGCTCTTCTACTCACTCATTTTCAAGTATTACATCATATTGTATGGAGGGTGAAACCCATTATTTTTATAGCTTTTGCATGACAAAGTCTGGCGGGTTTCATCCACTCTAGCGTTTTTGCATGTCATAGATTTCGCGAGATGTGCAGAGAGAGTCGGTTTTACTCCCCCTCTCGCAGCTCTTTACTCGCTCTTTTTTAAAATTTATTCCAGCTCTAATGACCCAGCCAACAGGGCCAGCCTAGCGACTACGCCGTAGGAGTAGAAGCGGTTGGCTGTGCAGTCTGGGGAGCCATCACAGTCTGGGGTAGAAAGCGGCGATACAAAGGCGAGCGGTACAAAGTGCGCGCCTGGGGCGTTTAGGTTTTCGTCTATGCCGCGTCCTGTATGTACACGGTAAAAGCCGCCAATTACAAAGCGATCCAGCATATACACCACGGGCTCTGCCACTGCTGCGTTGATTTGCTCAAAAGTTGGCACGCCTTCTTGCACGATGACATCGTGTACTTCCATACCCTCTTTAATCACACTCATTTTATTGCGTTGCTTGCGGTTTAAACCGAGCAATTCTTCGCCAGACTTCACACTCATAATGCCCATGCCGTAAGTGCCGGCGTTGGCTTTTACAATAACAAATGGCACTTGATCAATGCCGTGCTGCTCGTATTTGATACGGATTTTTTCGATCATGGCATCAACGGTGGCAGCCAGCTTGTCTTCGCCAGCTCGCGAATGAAAATCCAGCCCGTCGACATGTTCAAAGTAGGGATTAATCACCCATGGATCGATATCGATCAGCGCAGCAAATTGCTCAACCACTTTATCGTAAGCGGTGAAATGCTGCGTTTTACGGCGCACGGCCCAGCCTGCATTTAGGGGCGGTAGCAGGGGTTGTTCAATATCTTGCAAGATGGCCGGAATACCTGCAGATAAATCGTTATTGAGCAGCACAACACAAGGATCAAACCCGGCAATGCCCACTCGCTTGCCATTGCGTACTAGCGGCTCAAGTGTGATATGGCCGCCATCTGGTAAATCTAGCGTGGTGCTTTCAGTGATTTCTGGATTCATGCTACCAAGGCGCACGACAAGACCCGCTTGACGCAGGATTCTAGCCAGCGCGGCGACGTTTTGTAGGTAGAAAGTATTGCGGGTGTGATTTTCCGGGATCAGCAAAACACGGCGCGCATCTGGGCAATAGCCTTCCAGCGCAATCATGGTGGCATGCACGGCCAGTGGGTGGAACTCTGGGTTCAGATTATTAAAGCCGCCAGGAAATAAATTCATATCCACAGGGGCGAGTTTGTAGCCTGCATTGCGTAAATCGACCGAGCCATAAAATGGCGGAGTGTGTTCCTGCCATTTGTTGCGAAACCAGTGTTCGATTTCTGGCTGGGCAGCCAAAATTTTACGTTCCAAATCTAACAATGGGCCAGTCAGTGCAGTCGTAAGATGGGGAACGCTCATTTTAGTGCCTTTTTCAATAGTTTTATGCATGGCATATGCGGGCGCTGGGGCATGGATTCAACTCTAGCGGACAGTAAATTTGATTACTCGCTGTTTACGCATGTTTTTTATCGGCGCGTTAAGCTCCGCAAGGATATAGCGAGGGGCGATAGAAAGATCAAGTGAATTGTAAAACAGTGTTAGTGGCTTAATACTGCATCTTGTTAGGGGCCGCTTATTCCTTACAAACATGGTAGTTGACTGTTTTATTTAAAAATAATAGACATTAAAGTTGTTTATTTTGTTGCTAATGAGACAGCCCGTAGGCTGCAATAAGGCTTTTGTGTCATTTCTTTGTAATTTATGAAAATATTAGGTGAGGAATCAAACATCTGTTTCGAATTCCCCAAAACTAAATAATAACCGCATTAGACGGTAAATGATTGATACCCAGAGGAAGCATTGATGCGCATCGGCTTAGTGACGGATTCATGTTGTGATCTGCCTCGCGATTTTTTAAATCGCCACCGGATTGTTATCTTGCCCATTACGATTCAAGGCAATGATGGCACTTTTATTGATCAGCGAGATCCGGCCGCAACCCGTGATTTTTATCGGCGGCAGGCGGCTCAAGGCGTAGCAGATTTTGAATCACAGCCTTATTCCGCCGAGCAAATTAAAGAATTGTTTTTATCTAAGTTAATTTTAGAATTTGATATGGTTTTTTGTTTAACCGTTATGAAATCGCGCAGCCAAATTTATAATCATGCCACGCAAGCGGCGAGGGCCATTTTGACTGAATACCGGCCTATTCGTGAGCAAGCTAATATGATGAAACCTTTCGTACTGAGGGTTTTTGATAGCGGCAGTATTTTTGCTAGCCAAGGTTTAGTTGTGGCTGAAGTGGCGCGTTTGATTAGCCAGGATGCCACTTGCTCAGAAATCACCAAGCATATTGAGCGCTTAGCCAATACGGCCCAAGGCTTTTTAATGCCCGCAAACCTTGGGCAATTACGCCATCAAGCTAGGCGTAAAGGTGATAAAAGCGTGGGATTTTTATCCTATGCCCTAGGGAGTGCTTTAGATATTAAGCCGGTGATTCGCGCCTTTCAGGGCGAAACCACGCCACTTAGCCGCGTCAATGGCTTTGCGGCAGGCGTAGATAAACTGTTTTCATTAGCTATTGAGCATATTCAGCGCGGCTTAGTGGCACCAACGGTGTGTGTAAGCTATGGCGGCGATCCTGCCGTGGTGACGGATATGCTAGCCTATCAACGATTAAAGCAGGCGGCTAAGCAACACAATGTGCAATTACTGCTCTGTGAGATGAGTACAACCGCTGGTGTGAACATTGGTGCTGGCGGTGTGGCGATTGCTTTTGCTTCTGAAACCGTCGCCGTTTTAGACTAAGCAAGCTAGGGTCTGTTGACGTTTCATTCGCGGCGTTATGCTCCTCGGAAATAACGCGTTATTGCCTTTGTCGCATGTCTTGTGCTTGGCCGTTTTCCGGCTCAACGCAATTGTGAATGAAACGTCAACAGATCCTAAGCAGTGGCGGCGTTTTTTTGTGGTTTAGCCGCTGCCAAATTCAGCCCCCGCCTTGATTGGCGCTCAGCGCAAAGGCTTTATTTTGTGGCGATTGGGCTTTACCGGCTTATGCAAGCAGCCATAAAGCCATCCTATCTAAGCTTTCCCCTATTAAACCGGCAAAAATCTTAAATTTTGCAGCCCAGCCCCCATGCCTCCCCGTGATAAACTCGCGCACGCCTTTTTAAAAATACCCTCATCTTTGGAATTCGGCATGACGATAGTCACCCGCAAACAGCAAGAAAGCCTACAAGAAAGCTTGCAACAGGTTGTGCGCCTGTTGGATAGGCATCGGCTGGTTGAAGATATGGTGCATCGCCAAGATATGGCTAAGCACGAGCTAGTAGAGCAGCTGGTGCATAAGCAGCATTTGGTTGAGCTACAAAAAAAACTCGCTAGCCTGCACCCTGCCGACGTGGCGCATATTTTGGAAGCCCTGCCGCTGGTTGATCGCTTGCTGGTTTGGGAGTTGGTAAAGTCTGAGCACGATGGTGATGTGCTGCTGGAAGTATCGGATTCGGTGCGTGAATCGCTGCTGGCCGATATGGAAAGCTACGAAATTATTGCCGCTGCCGAGCACTTAGACGCCGATGAGCTGGCCGACTTGGTGCCTGATTTATCCAGCGAAGTGCGCTCAGAATTACTGGGTGGCTTGGATGATGAAGAGCGCGCCCAGCTGCAATCGGCGCTGTCTTATCCAGAGGACGAAGTTGGCTCCTTAATGGATTTTGAAATGGTCACCATCAGAGACGACGTGACCTTAGAAGTGGTGCTGCGTTATTTACGCCGCTTTGATGAGCTGCCTAATCACACCGATAAATTATTTGTGGTGGACCACGAGCAAACGCTAAAAGGCGTGCTGCCGATTAATCATCTATTGGTTTCTGACCCTGATTTAACCGTGCATGAAGCGATGGCCACCGATGTGGTGACATTTCGCGGCCACGAAGATGCGGGGGAGGCCGCACAAGCGTTCGAGCGCTACGATTTAGTCTCGGCACCCGTGGTAGATTCCAATCACAAAGTGATTGGCCGCCTTACTGTAGATATGATGGTGGACGTGATTCGTGAAGAATCCGACGCCGAAGTATTGTCACTAGCGGGTTTGAAAGAAGAAGATTTGTTCTCTAGCGTGTGGAAATCCGCTAAAAATCGCTGGCCTTGGCTGGCGGTGAATATCTGCACCGCCTTTATTGCCAGCCGAGTGATCGGTGCGTTTGAAGAAACCATTACTAATTTAGTCGCGCTGGCTGCGCTGATGCCGATTGTATCGGGTATTGGCGGCAATACCGGCACGCAAACCATTACGCTGATTATTCGTGGCTTGGCGCTGGGGCAAATTAACCCAAGTAACTCAGGGCGCTTAATTGGTAAAGAGCTGGTTATTGCGCTGCTCAACGGCTTAGTTTGGGGCAGCGTCTTGGGCGTGATTGCATGGATACTTTACCGGCAGGTTTCGCTAGGTGTGGTGATGATGGCTGCAATGATGTTGAATCTACTCGTTGCCGCCTTAGTGGGGATTTTAGTGCCACTCACTATGCAAAAGCTCGGCCGCGATCCCGCTTATGGCTCATCTGTGCTACTGACCGCCACCACCGACTCGATGGGATTTTTTATTTTCCTCGGGCTGGCTTCAGTATTCCTAATGTAAGCCCGCCTAGCTGGCTTTAAGGACAGTTCTCCAAAGTCCAAGTTTTCAACCACGCAGGACACAGAGTAAAACCAATGATTTTTTTTAATTCATTTTTTGTAAATTATTTTGTTTTTTCTGTGGTTTAAGGTTTGGTTTTGTGTTCTGGCTTACAGCCTTTTCTCCGACTAAGGAATGCCTTTGTTAAAACGCTTAGCCGTTTTTGCTCCTTTTGCTCTGCTGATTAAATGGTTTTTTTTGGCCTCTATCGTCGGCATGCTGGCGGGTAGTGCTTCGGCGTTTTTTTTGTTTGCTCTTGAATGGGCCACGGTCACACGATTGGCGAATCCTTTGCTGCTTGCAGGCTTGCCGCTAGCGGGCTTTGCTGTGGGCTGGATTTATCTGCGTTTTGGTACGTCGGTTGAGGCGGGCAATAATTTATTAATCGATGAGATTAACGAGCCGCAAAAAATCATTCCACTGCGCATGGCTCCGCTGGTGCTGGGTGGCACGGTGGTGTCGCATTTATTTGGCGCATCTGTTGGGCGGGAAGGTACTGCTGTGCAGATGGGCGCGGCTTTGGCCGATCAGCTCACACGGGTTTTTGATCTTAAAAATGGTGATCGGCGTGTATTACTGATGGCAGGGATTGCGGCAGGTTTTGCCTCGGTGTTCGGTACACCACTTGCTGGTGCTATTTTTGGCTTAGAAGTCATGGCCATTGGCCGGATGCGCGTTGATGCCATTTGGCCCTGCCTCATCGCGGCCGTGATTGCCGATCAAGTGGGCCTCTTATGGGGCGTGCAGCATACGCATTACGCCATTGCTCGTATTCCTGCGATCAGCCTTTGGGGACTGGCCGCGGTGTTGCTGGCAGGTGCTATTTTTGGCCTAACGGCCCGCTGCTTTGCCAATACCACTCATTGGTTGGCGGCGCGGCTTAAAAAAGTCATTCATTATCCACCGCTACGGCTCTTTATTGGTGGGGTGTTGATTGCCGCAGTGGCTTATGCTTTAAGCGCTGAACGTTATTTAGGCTTAGGTGTGCCAACGATTGTGGAATCCTTTCAATACCCGATGGCTCATTATGATTTTGCCGCTAAGTTCGCTTTTACCGTTGCGTCTTTAGCGAGCGGTTTTAAGGGGGGTGAGGTGACGCCCTTGTTTTATATTGGTGCCACTTTGGGTAATGTTTTAGCGCCGTGGCTAAACCTACCCTTTGCCTTTTTGGCGGGATTAGGTTTTGTGGCGGTATTTGCGGGCGCGGCGAATACGCCGATTGCATCTACTTTGATGGCGATAGAAATGTTTGGTGCAGAAATTGGCGTGTATGCCGCGTTAGCTTGCGTAATCAGTTATTTGTGCTCGGGGCACACTGGCATTTACCGCTCGCAGCGAGTGGTTTATGGCAAGCACCAAGCTTTGCCTGAGGGGATTAAACTCAGCGAAATTGCGGCTTATTACGCGTCTAAAAAAACAAAATCTTAAAAAAAATCTGTAGCCACAAAAAACACAGACAAGGGTAAAAGTGAGAAAAAAAATGAGAAGTTTAACGGCTTATGCAAAAGCTTAAAGCGCGTGCTTCTGTGCTCTCATTTGTCTTAGTGTTTACAGACGTTTTAGATTTTTCCTTTGGAACCTTCTATGGATTATTCAGTTTTATTGGCTCAAAGTGGTTTGGAGCGCTTTGATGCTCAGGTTTTGTTTCAGCACGCTACAGGTAAAAACCGCGCTTGGCTGATTGGCCATGGGCAGGATGAAGTAGAGGCGGCACACGCTGTGGCATTTAATTTACTGGCGGCTCGTCGTAGCAAAGGTGAGCCGGTGGCGTATATCGTTGGCACGCGCGAGTTCTTTGGCCGTGATTTTGTGGTGAACCCAAGCGTGCTCATCCCAAGGCCAGATACCGAGCTGTTGGTAGAGCTGGCTTTAGAGCGGGCGGTCGAAGGGGCTGTGGTTTTGGATTTGGGCACAGGCTCGGGCTGTATACCGATCACCATTAAACTAGAGCGCCCAGATCTGGATGTCAGTGCGGTGGATCTATCCCCAGCCGCATTGCTGGTGGCGCAAACCAATGCTAGCCGCTTGGATGCGGCGGTACGTTTTTACCAATCGGATTGGTATCAAGCCTTGGGCGCGGCGCGCTTTGATATGATTGTTTCTAATCCGCCATATATTGAGCAAAACGATCAGCATCTAAGCCAAGGTGATTTGCGCTTTGAGCCGCGTAGCGCGCTATCCGATGAGGGCGATGGCTTGGTGCATATCCGCAGGATTATCGCCGAGGCTAGGCTGCACTTGAACAAGAATGGCTGGCTATTATTAGAGCATGGCTGGGATCAAGCCGAACCTAGCCGAGTATTATTAGCTGCCGCAGGGTTTACAGCCGTACAAAGTTGGCGTGATCTAGCTGGGATAGAGCGCGTGAGCGGCGGGAAACTTTAATTTGATCATTACAAACGGCAAGAGCCAACGCTTGCCGCAATTTTTTCATAAAAGTACAATACCCGAGTAAATCTATCAGGTATCACAAAGGAAACACTATGAGCACGCAAGATCTGATTCGCCAGCAAGTAACTGAAAACGCCGTTGTTTTATATATGAAAGGCACACCAACTTTCCCGCAGTGCGGTTTCTCTGCTGGTGCGGTGCAAATGCTTAAAAACTGTGGCGTATCGTTTGCTGCGGTCAATGTGCTGGCAGATGCTGATATTCGCCAAGGCATTAAAGAATATGCCAACTGGCCTACTATTCCTCAGCTCTATATCAAGGGTGAGTTTGTAGGTGGTTCCGACATTATGAAAGAGCTGTTCGCTACGGGCGAGCTGCAAAAAATGCTGGAAGGTATTCCAGAGTAATAGCAGGGGCACGGCACGCCGTGCCCATTATGCTGTAATCTTTTCATCCATCCGTTTACGCACGGCCAGCATCAAAGCTTCTCGGCGATAGGGCTTATGCAAGATTTCCCCAAAGAGTGTTTCGGAGCGATCGCTGGAGCTATTTTTGTGTGGATAACCTGATGTAAGCAGCACCGCTATATTGGGGCAAGACTCGGCAATATACTGCGCTAAAGTTACGCCATCCATGCCGCCTGGCATCACAATATCAGAAAGTAGCAAATCCACTTTGCCCGCATGTTCTAGTTTATCTAAAGCATCCATACCATTTTTAGCCTGAATGACGCTGTAGCCAAAAGTAGTTAACTGCTCAGCAGTGACTTCTCTTAAATCGACTTCATCATCCACTAATAAAATTGTTTCCTTGCCGCCCTGTATTGGCGGATATCTGGAGGCGGGTTCAATGATATTAATATTTTGCTCAACCGCATTAATGGGTAAAAAAATATGGAACATCGTGCCAATCCCCAGCTCGCTATAAACACGAATATGGCCGTGTAATTGTTTTACAAAACCGTAGACCATGGCCAGTCCTAAGCCTGTACCATTTTCAGTTTTGGTACTAAAAAAAGGCTCAAAAACTCGCTCGCAAACATCCGCAGACATTCCTTTGCCATTGTCATTGAACTCAAGTAATAAATAGGCTTGATTATCTAAGTTAATATCTTTGCAATGATTGAATATTTCTGGTCGCCAATGATGCAGATAAATCACAATATCGCCACCCGTATCTGGCATAGCATCACGGGCATTAATGGCTAAATTAATAAGTGCATTTTCAAATTCAGCAGCATCCAGTGTGATTAAGGGGAGGTTAGGCTCAATAAAAGTATTAATATTAATATCGGCCCCTAGCGTACGTTTTAATAGCCCTAAAACTTCTTCAATTAAGCCCCCAACTGATTTGGGTTTTATTTCATTTAAAGGTAATGGACTTTTTCTAGAAAGCTGTAATAGCCGCCGAGTAATATCAGAGCCACGTATTGCCGCATTGATTGCACTTTGCTGGCGCTCTATTGCTTTTGCATTGCCTTGTAGGGCAGGCTCAATAAAATCAAGATTAGCAATGATAATGCCGAGTAAGTTATTAAAATCATGGGCAAGCCCACCTGATAGCTGGGATAAAGCATCCATTTTTTGCGATTGAATAAGCTGGGCTTGTACTTTTTTTCTTTCGCTAATATCTCGAACGATGCCGGTAAACATTCGCTCATTGCCTAATTTCCATTCAGAGATAGACAAATCTAAGGGAATAAGTTGTCCATTTTTATTTTTCCCCATTACTTCACGGCCAATGCCTATTATTTTGGCCTTGCCAGTGTTTAAATAATTGTTTAAGTATTGATCATGCTGGCTATGTTCTGGCTCTTGCATTAATAACTTTATATTTTTATGCATGACTTCGGCGGCGGTATAGCCAAATATATGTTCTGCTGCGCCATTGAACAAAAACATCGTGCCTTTGGAGTCAATCAAGATAATGCCATCTGCCGCACTCTTTAAAATTGAATTTAGTTTTGAGTCTTGTTCTTTTAATTGTGATTCTTTTTGTTTTATTTCAGAAATGTCTGAGATAAATCCATGCCATAAGATACTACCGTCATCTAGAGCCTCAGGCTGGGCATTGCCGAGCATCCAATGCACGCTTTGGTCAGGAAAGATCGTGCGGTATTCAAGCTGCCAAGGCTCTCCCGTTTTTGCTGATTCCAAAATGGAGCTGTTTAACTCATTAATATCCTCTGGGTGGACTAAGTTAAATAATATTTGTGCATTTTCTAGGATTTCTTCTGGTGAAACTAAAAAGAGGTCTCGAATGCCTTCGCTGCAATAGGGGAAATAACTTTTACTCGTTTTTTCTAATTTAAATTGGTAAATCATTCCTGGTACATTGCTGGTTAGCTTTTGTATGTCTTCTAATAATTGCGCTGTTTTTTTTGCTGATTTTTCTATCGTTTGCTCGGTTATTTTTCTTTCTGATTCATCATGCTGAGTGCTTACAAAATGTGTGATTTCTTGTTGAGCATTAAAGATAGGTATGATGGATATTTCGTTCCAATAATGGCTGCCATCTTTGCGGTAATTAATGATTTCGCCATGAAAAGGTTGGCCATTTTTAAGTGCAGTACGGATCTTTTCAATGGTAATTGGACTAGATAATGGGCCTTGCATAAACGTGCATTTTTTTCCTAGAATTTCATTCTGCGTTATCCCGTTGGCATCTTCAAAGGCTTTGTTTGCATAAATTATTTTATAATCTACAGATGTAATAAGCACCGCTTGGGAGATGGAGTCTAATGCTTGATTGCTCAGTACAAGTTTATTTAAGTGGGCTTTAAGTTCTGCTTCGGCTTTGTTTTTATAGTAAATTAATCCGGCAATCACTTGGCCCAATAAGGCAAAGCCTAGCAAGGTATACATCATATCGGGATGATGGCTGGGAGATAGGTAAATCATGATCGCAGAAGTTAGCACAAGCCCTGCTGTGGCGACACTGCCTAAATGAAAACCTGCCCAAATAATTAATAAGGGTAAAATGATAGAAAGTGCGCTTGAATGCCCTTCTAGATCGGGGGCGCTGGCAATATATAAAACTGGCAATGCAATTGCTAGTAAGATGAGCGCTTCCTTGGGGTGCTGTTTTAACGGAAGCCACGCCCAGAGTTGTATTTCTTTTTGCCAACTGCTTTTGCTTGCATTCACAGAAAAAAAATCATCTTTCATGATGGCTACCTCTTTATGAGGGGCTGGCTCAAACATATCTATCTATGGTCTAGAAAAAAATAATACTGTCTGTTTTATCTTCAATTGCCGTTAATATCTCTTCCTCGGTATTTTTTATCAGTAGTGAGTCTAGGTCGGCTCGAATGCCACTAAATTTTGTATCTAGCGAAAAACCTGCGTCATAGACCGTAGCGGCGGTTTGCGATGCTTCTTCTATTAGCTTAATAAAGTGCGATTCTTGTTCATGACTTAAGCCAAGTGCTGCGACGGAAGTTTCTATTTTTTGCTTTAAATCTTCAAAGAGCAGGCACGAATTCGATTGCTGTATTTTGTAATCACTTTCTAGTTCTTTAACAAGTTCTTGCATATCGCTAATCACTTTTTTTGCATTATTGCTTTGCAGGGTTAGGCGTTGTTGGGTTGTAATGGCATGAATGCGGTTTTCTGTGGCTTCGGTGATAATGGCGGCATGGTCGCGGATTCGACCTGCAAAATCAGGGTTGTTTTGTGGTAAATTTTTGATTTGTAAGGTAATGCTTGGGTAATTAATAATAAGCCGATGCCCATATTCAAAGATACGAGGATTATCGTGGGATAAGGTGCGGAGTATTTCTGCTTCTAATGGGCTAGAGCGGCCTTCGCTATTGAGCGTTTTTTGTTCATTTTCGGTACGAACTTGTGCAGAGACATTTAAATCAAAACCATGAGAAAAGGTAGAAATCAGTACTTTTAATAGTGATTCAATATCTGGGCTACTCATTGCCCGTTTGATAAAATTAATGACGGTACCCATTTCTCCTGAGTTAGAAATGGCACTCATCGCGGTGTCCGTCGCGGTTTTGAGTGAGCCTTTTAGGCGTTCAGAATCGCTTATAATATGTTGGAGTAATTCAATTTTGCGGCGCAACTCAGCCATGCGAAATGGCTTAGGTAAAAAATCATCCGCTCCTGAGGCATAGGCATTTTGGCGAGTTTCTAAACTATCTAAGCCAGAAATAAAAACAACTCGCACTTCGGGGTGTTTTTCACGCGCCAGCAGGCAAACAGAATAGCCATTGATGTCGGGTAAATTAATATCCAGCAAGATAATATTGGGATGAAAATTGCTGACAATATTTAAGGCATCAATCCCGCTATCCGCCTCCATGATCTCTACATCACCCGCTAAGCCATCTTTAATCAGGTTGCGGAATTCTTGTTCATCATCGACGATCAATATTTTAGTTTTCATCAGTCTTAGCCTTCTCATTGCTTACTCATATGTTTTATGTAAATAATTTACAAGGAATTTATGAAGATATTTGTGCGAAAACTTAAATATAGCTGATGATTTTCCTTTCTATTTACCTGTTGTGATGTGCGGTATTTTTGACAAAAACTTTCTATTGGTGAAATGTTTGTGGGCCCAAAGCGCTTGCACGTTAAATCAGCGGAGGGCTTGTTTCAATAAAGGAAGGGCGCTCTGCTATCTGATTATAAAACTTGAGGAGGTTGGGATGGTTCGTGTGCCAGCCTTGCTTGGGCAGGCGAAAGTCTAGATAGGCGAGGGTGCAGCCTAAGGCTATATCGGCCAAAGAAAATTGCTCGCTACCCCACCATTTTTTCTCATCCAGCTCTGCCGCAATCGAGGCTAGGCCGCGCTCTATTTTGGCTTGCTGATGGGCCACCCAATCTTTTGATTGCAGTTGTTCAGGCCTTAGGCTTTCTTGCCGGATTAACACCGCTGCATCGCTAATGCCGTCAGCTAATGCTTCGCGGCGTTTCACATTGATGGCTTGTCTTTGCTCATTGGGGATGAGCTTACCAACGGGGGTGCTGTGATCTAAGAAATCAACAATGACTCGTGAATCATAAAGCGTTCTGCCGTCGTCCACCATCAGGATGGGCACTTTGCCTAGCGGATTGAGCTCGGGGATACTGCTGCCTGCAGCGCTGGGATTGTCTTCAATAATCTGATATTCGATGCGTTTTTCAGCTAGAACGATGCGTACCTTACGGCCGAAAGGGCTGGTATATGAGGTGATTAGTTTCATGCAGTCTGAGTGGTGATGGGTAAGAGCTTGATCTTAGCCGTTTGTCTGCGCTGAAACTAGATTTGTTTTTTTGAATACAACGAGTTTATTGGGCGGGTAAGCTAACCCGCCCAGAGTCGCTTTTTAAGAGTCCGCCATAATGGCTTCTACTTCAGCGGCAGTACGGGCGATGTGCGGCCCAAGAATGCGGCTGCCGGTTTCAGTGATCAGTACGTTATCTTCGATGCGAATGCCGCCAAAGTCTTGGTATTCTTCAAATTTGGCGTAGTTAATCAGATCGCTATGGCGGCCTTCGGCTTTCCAGGTGGCGATCAGCGCGGGGATAAAGTAAATGCCTGGCTCTACTGTAATCACCATACCTGCTTTCAGCGGCTTGCCAAGGCGTAAGTAGCCCATGCCAAATAGCTTACTGCGCTCTATGCCCTCACCGTAGCCAACTAGATTTTCGCCCAAGCTTTCCATATCGTGCACGTCCAGACCAATCTGGTGGCCAAGGCCGTGCGGGAAGGCAATGGCGTAAGCGCCGGATTCAACGATGTCATCTACATTGCCATTAAAAAAGCTTAGCTTGCTCATGCTTTCAACCATGACTTTTGCTGCGAGCTTATGTGCGGCGAGATACGGCAGGCCAGGCTTGAGCGCGGCAATCGCCTCGGTTTGCATCGCCAGCACCGTGTCGTACAACTCGCGCTGGCGTGGGCTAAATTTGCCCCCCACTGGAATGGTGCGGGTGATATCGCTGGCGTAACCGCCGCTAGATGTTGCGCCGGTATCGTTCAGTACCAGATCGCCTTTTTGCAGTTTTTGATGGTGGTGATGGTTATGCAGCACTTCGCCATTTCTGGAGAAAATACTTGGGTAGGCAAGCTGCAAATCATGGCTGCGTACAATGCCTTCCATCAAACCAACCACTTGGTGCTCAAGCACATTGGCTTGAGAGGCACGCATCGCCGCATGATGTACATCACGGGTAATGGCCAGCACGGTTTCCATCTCTTTGATTTCATCGGCGGATTTAATTTCGCGTTGCGCGATGACTTGCAGGGTGAGAGCGGTAGAGAACTCCGTTTTAACTGACGCGCTGCTACAGCTCAGTAAGTTTGCTAATTCAAGAATTGTTTCGCCGCGATAAGGGGCAAGGTATTGCACTTGAATGCCTGCCGCTTGGGCGGTTGCGAGCCGTTGTTTTAATTGAGCATAAGGCTGGCTTTGGGTGATGCCTGCGCTGGCTGCTCGCTGGCTTAATGAAGGCTGCGGGCCGGTCCAGACGATATCAGCCACTTTGGCTTCATTGCCAAACAGGGTGATGCTGTCATTAGCGGTATCAAGCAGGCCAGCAAGGCCAGGCTCGTTCAGGCCAAAGTAATAGCGGAAATTACTGTCTTGGATAAATGGAAAAATATTATCCGTGTAATTCATCGGCGAATCGACGTTGCCAAGTAGCAAAATCAGGCTGTCCGGCAAGCTAGCAGCAAGGGTGGCACGACGTTGGCGGTAGATTTCGGGGGCAAACATAGTGTTCTCCATAACAAGTTAGGACGTATCTTAATAGAAATCGTGTTTTATTTCGTGGTTGAAAACCCAAATTTTGAAGCGCTGATCTGTGCTTAATGACAAGGGCTTACGTTAGTTGGCTGCACCTTGCACTACAGAGAACACAGAGCTTAATAGAGCCGCTTTTTACCGCTGCAAAGCTTTAAATTTAAAGCTTTGCAGTGATAATCCTCTCTCAACTTTCTGTCTTTTGAAGTGTGTTTGTTCAGTAAGTCGAAGTCGTTCTTGGCTATGTGGGTATTGCTCTGTGGTTCAAGCTTTGGAAAGGGGGGAGAACGTCTAGCGCATTACCTGCCGCCAATCCTGCTCAAAGTAATGTACCAATTTTTGATTGTTGAGACGATTAGCTTCTACCGGCCATGGCTTCATATCGGCGGGGAAGGTGAACATCAGTCTGGTGACTTCTCCATCCAAAAAGCGCATCGGCTCGGTGTATTGGGTGGGCGGGGTATAGTTGCCTTTTTTGTCGGCCAGAATAAAGCCCCACTCACCAAAAGACGGCACGTAGGCGTGGTAGGGGTAGGTGTAAAAGCCTGCTTCTTTGAGCGTGGCATCAATGCACCAGTAGGAGCGAGGGGCAAAATAGGGCGAGGTGGATTGGACCACCAAAAGGCCGTTTTCGCTTAGATGACGCGCCATGAGGCGATAGATAGGCACCGAATAGAGTTTGCCAAGCCCAAAATTGGATGGGTCAGGAAAATCCACAATGATGGCATCAAATTGCTCGGTATTTTGTTCCAGCCATTGGCCTGCATCGGCATTAATAATATGTACTTTAGGGTTAATAAACGCGCCTTGGTTTAGTTTGACTAGTGGCTCTGAATGGCTAAATAGATCGGTCATTGCGGGGTCTAAGTCCACTAAGGTAATCTGCTGGATATTCTTGTGCTTGAGCACTTCTCGCGCCGCTAGCCCATCTCCCCCCCCCAGAATCAGCACGCGCTTGGCCCATGGCAGTTTCTCTAATGTCGGGTGAACTAAGGCCTCATGATAGCGGTGCTCGTCACGGCTGGAAAACTGGAGATTACCGTTGATATGCAGGCGTAAATCATCTTTCCATTTGGTGACCACTAAGCGCTGGTAAGGCGTGGTTTGGGCATGAATAATTTCATCGCCAAATAGGCCGCGTTCTGACCACTGGGTTAGGCGATCGGCGTAGCAAAAGCCGCCAATGAGTAGCACTAACACAATGGCCGCACGGGTTTGCTTGGCGCGGTGCGCTTTAATTTCATGCTTAAAAGTATGCGTTGCCCAAAGGGCCACCGCGGCATTGAGTAGGCCAAAGAGCAGGGCGGTGCGGGCCATGCCCAGCTTGGGGGCAAGCACTAAGGGGAACAATAAGGAAACGACCAGCGCACCTAGATAATCAAAAGTCAGTACTCGGCTAACGATTTCGGCAAAGTCTGGCTTATCCTCCCCTTGTCGATTTAATACCCGCATCACGAGTGGAATCTCCATCCCCACCAATACGCCAATTAAAAACACTAACACATACAGCACGGTGCGAAACGGCGTGCCCATCCAAGCAAACACCAAAAACAGCAGTGTGGCCGATAGCCCCCCAAGTAAGCCTACCAATAACTCAATATCAATAAAGCAGGCGAGGGTATCCTCCTCTTTTACATATTTAGATAGATGCGATCCCACCCCCATCGCAAACAAGTAGCAGCCTATGATGGAGGAGAATTGCAATATTGAATCGCCCAGCAAATAGCTAGCCAATGCCCCTGCGATTAATTCATAAGCAAGGCCGCAGGAGGCGACGATAAAGACCGATAAAATTAAAATACGTTGTTGTAATGTTTGGCTTGGGATGGGATTCATTTAGAATGGGCTAACCTTTCGTAGGTGTTACATTTGCTGATATTGTACTTCATGTGAAAGGCAGGCTGGTTTTAAGTAAAGGGCGAGGCATCAGTGCCCCTACAGATATTATTTTTAAAGGATGATTAAATGCTGACGGCCTTAATTCATTATCTGATCTATATGCTCAGTGGCCTTGGGCTATTGGCGCTGTTTGTGCTGGTGTATACCAAGGTTACACCTTATGACGAATTTGCATTGATTCGCCAGGGATGCTTATCAGCCGCTTTATCTTTGGGTGGCGCGCTGCTAGGGTTTTCGCTGACGCTGGCCGCCAGCGTGATGCACAACGCTAGCTTTGATATGTTTATTTTCTGGGCCTTTTGCGCGATGGCAGTGCAAATTATTGCGCATCTATTTTTATCTAAATTATTACCGAATATGAATCAGGATTTAATTGAAAACAATGTCGCAATGGGGGCCTTAATGGGCGCTTTATCGTTGGCCATCGGTTTGATTAATGCGGGTTGTTTGTCCTGATCTGCCATACTAATTCTTAAACCACAGAGAAAGATAGTTTCATTTCGGAGATACTCCACGATTTAAAGCATTGCTTATAAGGTAAGGGTTTGGGTATTTCATCATTAGATGAAGCTTTACATTTTTCAAAAAATATTTTGCATAATTGCTTTGTGAAACGCTGTGGTTCAAAGTTTTGCAATCGTTATAAAATTACTTATTTGTTTATTAATGTGCTAATCCTAGGAGCGCATCATGGGTCTCGGTTCTTTTATTAAGAAGCAGTTTATTGATGTTTTGCAGTGGAATGAAGATCAAGACGGCGTACTGGCTTGGCGGTTTCCGATGCAAGATTTTGAAATTCAAAATGGCGGCAGTCTGACGGTACGCGATTCGCAGCTGGCGTTGTTTGTCAACGAAGGCCAAATTGCCGATCAATTTGCGCCAGGCCTGCATAAGCTGGTCACGCAGAATATGCCACTGCTGACCAACTTAAAAAACTGGGACAAGCTGTTTGATTCGCCGTTTAAATCGGACGTGTATTTCTTTAGTACTCGCACTCAGCTAGGCCGTAAATGGGGCACACCACAACCCATTACCATTCGGGATAACGATTTTGGCATGGTGCGGCTGCGTGCCTTTGGGGTGTTTTCATACAAGCTAGTTGATCCTATTTTGTTTTTTAAGGAAATTAGCGGCACGCGTGATCAATACACTCGTGATGAAGTAGAGCTACAACTGCGCAATCTTGTGGTCTCCACCATGAGCAGCGCGATTGGTGGTTCGGGTGTGCCATTCTTAGATATGGCGGGCAATCAGGGCTTGATGGGCGAGAAAATCAAAGAAGCCTTGATCCCTGTGTTTGGTAAATATGGCCTTGAGTTAGATAACTTTGCCGTTGAAAACATCTCCCTGCCCGAAGAGCTGCAAAAAGCCATCGATACCCGTATCTCGATGGGCATGATGGGCGATCTGGGTAAATACACCCAGTATCAGGTGGCGCAAAGTATCCCACTGGCGGCGCAAAACGAGGGCGGGCTAGCAGGAATCGGCGCGGGCCTTGCTGCGGGCGTTGGCGTTGGTCAGGTAATGGCGGATGCGATGAAAAGCAGCATTAATCCAGCCGCTGCACCCGTAGTTGCTCCTGCCGTGGCTCCCCTTGCCGCCGCACCCGCCGTTGCCGCAGATAATCCTCAGGCCAAGTTGGCATCGTTGAAAGGCTTGCTTGATCAGGGATTAATATCGCAGGTGGATTACGACACAGCTAAGGCTGAAGTGATTAAAAAGCTGGTGGGTTAAAAAGCCCCATAGACACGGAGAGCAGGGAAAACACACAGTACCCAAACGAGGTTTAGTTTTTCTCTGTGAAACGCCACATTCTTTGTGGTGCAGGATTTGAGTTTTAAGTTTATTGAAATTTTTTTAATCATCAGGTTCCTTTATGTACACAGCTGCCTGCCCAAGTTGCGGGGCGCCCGTTTCGTTTCGTTCTGCCGCGTCGGTGATGGCGGTTTGCGAGTATTGCCAGAGCACGCTGCTTAGAAACGCGGATGAGATCAAAGACATCGGCAAAATGTCGAGTGCTTTGGAAGACTATTCGCGGATTCAGATTGGCACCAGCGGGCAATATCAGGGCCAAGGCTTTAATGTAGTGGGGCGGATTCAGCTGCGTTACGACGCTGGCTTTTGGAACGAGTGGTATTTGTTCTTTGACGATGGCAGTGCGGCTTGGCTGGCTGATGCTTCTGGCCAATATATGCTGACCAAGAGCTTAGGAGCGGCGGTAGATGCGCCAGCGTTTGCCGATATACAGCCAGAAATGGCGTACTTATATGAGCAGCGCAGCTATGTTTTTTCTGATGTACGCACGGCGCAGTGCGTGTCTGGTGCGGGGGAGCTGCCATTTACCGTAGGCAAGGGCTATGTGGCCAAGGTGGTGGATGCTCGGCATGCTGCGCGTTTTATTACGCTAGATTACTCGCAGGGCGCACCAGAGCTATTTGTGGGTGAGGCCGTTAATCTTGCTGATTTGAAGTGTCAGTTATTACGCACTGACGATCAAATTACGGAAAGCGCGGGGCGGCTGGCTGGCAAAAACAATGTGCTTGATTGCCCAAGCTGCGCAAGCCCGTTGAAATATATTGCAGGGATGGCGATGCAGCTGGTTTGCCCCGCCTGCCATACGGAAGTGGATTGCGCTGGAGATAAAGCAATTGCCATCGGCAAGGCGAGGCAACTGGAGGCGTTTCATAGCACTTTGCAGCTGGGCGACACCGCCACCATTGAGAATAAAAAATGGCTGTTAATCGGCCTAATGCGCTGCAGTGAAGAGAGCGAGGTAGATGGCGACTGGACTGAATACCTGCTCTATCACGCCAGCCTTGGCTTTATGTGGCTGGTAGAAAGCCAGCAAGGCTGGGATCAGATTGAAGTATTAAACCAATGGCCAGAGATGCACAACGCCGCACAGGCCATGCTCAATGGCAAAAAGTATCGCAAGTTATTCGATTACAACGCCCACGTCACTTATGCTGCTGGCGCTTTTAACTGGCGGGTGCATGTGGGGGATAAAACCGCGCTCACGGATTACGATCTAAATGGCGTGCGCTTATCTAAAGAGCGTAGCCCTAGTGAAGTCACGTGGTCTAGTGCCAAGCGGATCACTAGCGAGCGAGTAGGGCAATGGTTTGCTAAGCCTATCGCGTCTTTTGCCAGCGGAGATGCGAGCCCCAGCTCAATTAAAAGTTTAGCCATTATGTTTACTGCGTTGTTACTGGTGATTAATTTGCCTTTGCTGATATTTAATGGTTTTGGTGGAATTTGGTTATTGTTTTTTGCTTTGGTTTTGGTTTGGTTACCCGCTCGCTAGCAGCTTGTCGGACTTAAGCGATCGTAGCGAGGGAAAGACCGGTTTGAGACAGATTTCGCGGGTTTTTGAGGCGAATAGCTGGCTATTCAACGAGGAAATGCGTGAAATATGGCCAAATCCGGCTTTTCCGTAGTAGATCAGTCTTAAGTCCGACAGGCTGCTAGGCCGTGCCTCTATATTTTTAAATATTTGGAGTTATGAATTGAAACCTGGCTTTTATAAAGCATATTGCCTCGTGATTATCGGCATTTGTACGCTCATAAATGTCACATCTGGTAGCAGTGGCAGCGGCTCTTCATCGAGGAGCTGGGCTAGCGGCAGCAGTGGGGGTAGCAATTGGGGCGGCGGCAGCGGCGGACATAAATGAGCGTTCTAAAAACACCCGCTGTTTTTACAAAATAAGCACTTGCTTATAAAAATTATCTTTTTACGTATTAAATACATGCCGAATAGGCATGTTTAATCGCACTTTGTCTTGTTTAGAAGTATGGGTTTTTTGAGGTTTTTATGAGTTTAGGACGTCATATTCTTGCTGATTTATCTGGCATCGCGCCTGCTCTACTGGCAGATCCCGTCAAAATTGAACAGATATTAAAAATTGGCGCAGAGGCAGGCAATGCCACCGTGCTGGCTGGGCATTTTCATCATTTTGGCCTTGAGCTGGGTGTAACCGGCGTATTGCTGCTGATGGAATCACATTTATCGATTCATACCTGGCCCGAGCATGGCTACGCCGCAGTGGATATCTTTATGTGCGGTGAGGCTGAGGCCGATGCCGCATTGGCTGCGCTAATTGCCACCTTAGAACCCAGTCATCAGCAGTTGTTTAAGCATGAGCGCGGTTTACCGTCTGGGGTTTAGCTTCGGCATATGATACTAAATCATTTTATAAAGAGCATATCTGAGTGTTGTAGCCTTATGGGCGAGGAGGAGGAGATGCTAAAGCTAAAATGGATTAGTCTGTGCTACTTGCTCTGTGCGGCGGCTTTTGCTGATCCACCTCTGCGTATTGCCGCCCAAGAGGGCGTTTCCCCTAAGTTTATTTTTCAGAGCAACCCGCTCACAGGGCAGTGCCCTGATATTTTGCGCGCGATTGAAAAAATAGACCCGAGCATTCGCTTTGATTTGGACATTCGCCCAACTCCGATGGGCAGAGTGGAGTATGGTTTGTTTGCAGGTGGGCTAGATGCGGCTTGTGCCTTGCTGGAGACAACAAAGCGAAGCGAAGGGGCTTTGCGCCTTGCAACACCCCTGTATTTTGTACAAGAAAAGCTGCTTGCGCGTAGTGATGACAAGGTGAGGGTAAAGAGCTTCAATGAGCTTGCGGCTTTGGGGGCGCTGGTTGCTACTCCCGCAGGCGCGGCTTACGTTCAGCGTTTAAAAGCCAATGGTATTGCGGTAGATGATAGCAGTGGTGAAAGTTTAGTTAATTTAAAAAAAGTGCTGAGTAAGCGAGTTAGATTTTTTTATATCAGTGAATTAAGTGGTCTATACGCGATTAAGGCTAATCATTTGGAAGGCCAATTACAGCTTTTACCTGATGTCTTGCACCAAGAGGCGATGTATTTTTGGCTAAGTAAAAAGGTGCCTCCAGTAATGGTTGTTAAGGTAGAAAACGCCCTTAAGCAGCTACAAAATAATGGAGAATTGCAACGGATTTTTCGTTCTTATCAAGATGATTTTTAACATTGAGCGGATAAGTCTGGGGAGGCGATTTACCCCTCCCCAGCTACTTATTCAGACTCAGTATTTTTCTTATCAAGGTTTGCTGCGATTCACGACTTTGGCCACTACAGTCTTTTCTTGTAATTAAGCCTCTGATTGACACTCTAAGACCAACTTTTGAGGAGTCGTTTCATGTCGATCGTGTCTAGCAACTTTTTCGCAGGTGTAATCTCTGCCGCCGGCCTGATTTCTAGCGCTGCGGCTATCGAAGTGCGTACTCTCGCACAGGACAGTCAACCTAAGTTCATCAAGGACGGTGCAACAATGACTGGGCTGTGTATTGATATCTTTAGGGCAATCGAAATGGTCGACCCAGATCTAAAGTTTGCAGCCCTTGTCGAGTTCACCCCATTGCCACGCAGTGAAGCCACATTGCTTGAGGGCGGGGTAGATGTCCTTTGCGGGCTGGCGCCAACCCAAGATCGGAAGGAAAAGTTCGATGTGATTGATATTGCTTTGTACACTACGCATGGCGTATTGGCAGCGCGAAAAAATGAAAAGGCTGTCCCAAAAAGCTGGGACGATATCAAAAAACTGGGTGATGATGCGGTTGTACTGACTGTAACTCAGACTGTTCAAGAAAAAGAAGCCTCCGCACAATCTGGTCTTAAGGTTGATGCTCAGGCAAAGAACACTTCCCAGAATTTACAGAAGTTGGTTAATGGACGCGGGCGTTTCATTTATCACAATGACTTCGCTTTGGCCGACGAAATCAAGCGCGATAATTTGGGGGATAAAGTAAAAATTCTCCCTGTGCAAATGACTACAGAATATCGCGTCATGATTGTTTCTAAGAAAGCAGCGCCAGAGATTAAATCCAAGTTAACCGCCGCGCTCGACAAACTGACGAGGAGCGGTGAGCTGGTAAAAATATTTGCACCCTACAAGTCGAAGTAAGAGGCTGTTTTGTCATCACTCAGAATAGTTCGCCAAATAATATTTTTATCGTAGTAATCCCCGCAAATGCACTGGAATACCTAGGCCGTACGATAGCGCTCAAATACGCTCATCTCAGGCGATTTACTGGTGTTTTCTAGCACGATACATCCTTCTTTATTGAGCAGCAGGCGGATCAAGGCACTGCTCTGGATGGCTTTCGCAGCATTCTGCGCTTAGAAACGAGATGAGCTCCTGCATCAGGGGCATATTTGCTCGATAGCGTATATAGCGCCCTTCCTGCTCCACTGTAATTAGCTTGGCTTGCGCCAGTGCTTTTAGGTGAAAAGACATATTGGTAGCGGGCAGCCCCAAAGCCGCCGCGATATCCCCTGCCACCATACCCTTATCGCCCTGCTTAACCAGCAGGCGATACGCGTCTAGCCGTACACCGGAAGAGAGCGATTCAAAAATTGTAGTTGCGATTATTTTTTCCATATTTCAACTATACAATATTATTTGAAATATTGCATTGATGTGTTTAGTATGACGTTGAATTTCTTAAGAGCAAAATAATGGCGATTACAGTAGGCATTAATGGTTTTGGCCGAATGGGGTGTTTAAACCGGCGTGCTGCTGGGCAAGAGCTTGAGTTTGTGCAGATTAACGATCCGGCAGGTGATGCTGCCACGCTGGCGCGGTTGTTTTTGTTTGGTGCTCGTGATGTCTGGTTTGTGGTGGCTCTGCCGATGTATATAGCAACCCAGCTGGGCTGGATCGATTGGAGCATCGGTGTATTTTTTGCTGTTTGGGTCATTACCTACTGCATCGTACAATCCTGTGCTCCCCTGGTGGCTGCTCTGCACGTGAGCATAAAAAGCATGCCTACCCTAAGGTCTGAAAAGATCTGCAGACACAGAGCAAAAAGAGAACACAAAGAAAAGCTTAAACATAATAAATCGTCATTCAATTGTTGGAGCTGCGGCTATTCTTTTACCTGATTATTCTCTGTGTGCTCCATGTTCTCTCAGTCCACAGAAGTTTTTGCTTTTAAAAAGGAAAATAATATGCAAAAAATCGAGCAAATTCTGGGTTTTATTGTTGAAATTGAAAAACTAAAAAACGTACACAGAAAATCAAAACCAGTGGGTTTGGATCGATATGAGAACTCTGCCGAGCATAGCTGGCATGTTTGTTTGGCTGCTTTAATGCTTAAAGATTATGCCAATGAGGCTATCAATATCGATCGGGTGATTAAGATGCTGCTTATTCACGATCTGGGTGAAATTGATGCGGGTGACACCATTATCTACGCAAGCGAAACGCTTGAAATCAAACAGGCAGAGGCCAATGGAATAAAAAGATTACTGGCGTTATTGCCAGAGGGCAGCGGGGATGAGTACTTGCAGCTTTGGTATGAGTTTGAGGCGGGCGAGAGCGCGGATGCTAAGTACGCCAAAGCGATAGATCGCGTTCCGCCGCTGCTACATAACTTGCATGGCAATGGGCATAGCTGGAGCGCACATCAAGTACCAAAAGAAAAAGTATTTGCAGTGAATAGTCGCATCAATCAAGGTAGTGCACCGCTTTGGCAGGTATTGGAAACAAAGCTACAAGCCGCAGTCGCCAACGGTATTTTGTAGGCTGGGTGTGCCTACCACTGGCAGCCCGTATCCCTAACCGTATCGTGCAGTAACATGGGAATCGCCAATAAGCCCATTTGGCTGTAAGCGTTTTTGCAATCGCCGCGCACTGCCTTATCCAGCTCTTTTGCGAGTACGGTGCGATGCTCTTCTGGTGGCGAGGCAAGGTTTGGTATGGTTTTTTTACTATTAAAAAAACCTTTGGGCAGGGCGGCTACTGCACTTGCGGGGCTATTTAAGGCGCTGTCTAGATTGCCAATGATGGTTTCTGTGGCTGAGTGAGTTTGGGGCAGTGGCGTATTAGTGGATGTGTTTAGGCTTGGTTGCTGCGGTATTGCGCTGCGGCTTGGCGAAGCAACTTGTTTGGGGCTTGAGGTTTTCAGCGCAGGGGGTTCTGGTGCTGCTGCCGGTGCAATGGGGCGAGTGAGGATTTTTAATAGTGTGACCTCCACACTGGGAGTATCAACCGAGCTGTAGCGCGGAGCGGGATAATAAAGCGTAAATAAGCCTAGATGCAGCAGCAGGGCGAGCAAAAAGCTAAAAAGGCGAATCGGTATTTTCATCAGCAGGCAGCGCATAAGAAAAGCAGATTTTGCCAGCTGCTTAATAGAAGTAAATCTATTTTTATGTAAATCATTGTCATTGCTTTGTCAGGATGCTTAGGCAGTGAAGCGATGTATCTAGCCCCTAGAGGCCGCATTTGGGAACGGGCGCGTGAGGGTGGAGCAAGCTAAATCAGCCATGGCGGCATGATTTATTAAATCTACCCACGTCGCTTTGCGGATAGTCATGGTGCGGGCGCAGATAGAGCGGGATTATTGAGAGCACAGAGGCTGATTGCGCTTCTAAAATACCCTTGTTTAGTCGTTTTGACTCGGCGATTTTCGTAACGCCGTTAGCGCTTCATTAAATTGCAGCAAAAATGCTTGGGATTGTGGCTGATTTTTTTTTACCATTAGCCTTAAGGCTACTTTTTCCATAATGCCGCCACAGGCTACAGGCGTTTTTTTTAGCCCAGTAACCTGGGAAATGGCTTTACTGCCTTGTATTTGATCGGTAAGAATAAAATCGGCTTTGTCTTCCGCGATGAGCCGGATGCAAGAGCTCATATCGTAGGGGCGGATCATCTGGAATAAGCCCTTATTAACCATCAACTCGATCTCATTCAAAAAGGCCCAGCCCAAAGGGTGGCAGTAGCGTTTACCTTGTAAGCTACTGAGTTGGGTGCCATCTAACTGGCTGCCTGGCAGGGCAAATACTTTGATTTCAAGGGTGAAAAGAGGATCTGAAAACTCGAATAATCCCCGCCGTTCTGGGGTGCTGATATAGGGAAAAGTGGCTAAATACTCCCCTTTTAGGGTTGATTGATAGCCATTAGACCAAGGCCGCCAGTCTAATTGATAAGGGAGTTTTGCCTGATTCATGGCCTGTTTAACAAGGCTAACGGCCAGCCCACCATCTGGGCTTGATGCGTCAGTAAAGGGCGGGTAATCGGGCCCCGTCACCAGTTTAACCGGCTGGGCGAGCGCCAGCCCGCTTAGGCAACTCAGTAAAGCCAACCATTTTGGCATGATGTACTCCACCTAGGGTCTGTTGACGTTTCATTCACGGCTGCGTTTGGCCCAGTTTTGGGGCTGAACAAGGAGAAAATTGCGACATGGTACGAGTACCATGAGCAATTTAATCAATATATGGTTTTACCCCATGGGCACTAACTAAAATATATAAAGACCTTTTTAGCGCCTTCGGCACGTTGATTTAGGTGCGGAATCCCCGCTGGGACTCACTTTCTTGAACGGCCAAGAAAGTAAGCAAAGAAGGCCGCCCCGACCAGCACGAAGGCCCCTCTCTGCGGACAATCGAGTCGGCGGCTGCGGAACTCGCTTCGCTCAAACAGTCCTCGCCGAAACCCCGCCCCGCTTGTTCCTCGCTTCGGCGTGCTTCAAGGGGACTTAAGCCCCGCGCTAAGTGTCGTGATGAAATTTAAATAACTAGAGTTGTAAGTGTATTAAATTTATTTTGAATATTTCATACATAAAATTTTTTTACCATGTAATTTCTTTTCTGTAGTTAAATGTTTTTTTGTTGTGTAATATCAGTACAACCATGTCTATAAACCTGCAATTTTTTTAAGTTTTTCAAATGCAAACGTGTTTGATAACTGCCCAATATTTTGTAAGTTCTTCAATATTATTGTTTTTGGATCGTTGGGATCAAAAATAAATGTTTCTGTGTTCATGCTGTTTATAATGTCATTTCTTTTTGTTTGGCCTTCCGGTGTGGATAAATTTTCAATATTGAGTATTTTATTCTGTGCTATTGAAGTTTTTGCTTTGATGTTTTCATAAAATAATTCATCCATTCTGTTTTTTGCATCAGAGATTTCGATGCAAGCATCAAAAAAACGATTGAAAGCAGAGAAATCATCAGTAGATAGTTCTTTGGCAAATAGATGTTTATATTTTTTCCAGTTATTCTCGTACAAAATATTTTTTAAACCTCTGTCGATAATTCCTTTTTCGAGAAGAGTAAGAAGAGATTGAACGACTTGCTCAGCATGGCGGATATCCATCACGAGGATGATGGCTGCATTTTGTTTCTCGTCTTTTTTTGCTCGCCAAAAAACATACCATGCAATACCGCCTACAGTTAATGTGCTGAGGGCGTTGTTATAGGTATTGATGAAAGAAAATATGCAATCAATAATTAATGTGAGCATTTAATTCTCATGAACACTAGTTGTGAAATTTTTATTTATTTGTCGGCATAGACCAAAGATAATAAAACGGGAAGCCTAAGCTTCCCGTTTTATTTCAAACCATCAATACCGATAATGTGCCGGTTTATATGGCCCTTGCTTAGGTACATCAATATAGGCAGATTGCTCATCGGTAAGCACAGTTAAAGCCGCGCCAATTTTACTGAGGTGTAGGCGGGCAACCATTTCATCGAGGTGTTTAGGCAGCACGTAGACGCCAACCGGGTATTGCTCGGTTTTGGTAAATAGCTCGATTTGCGCTAGCACTTGGTTGGTGAAGGAGTTGGACATCACAAAGCTTGGGTGGCCGGTGGCGCAGCCTAAATTTACCAAGCGGCCTTCGGCTAGCAAGATAATGCGTTTGCCATCTGGGAAAATAATGTGATCAACCTGCGGCTTCACATTTTCCCATTCGTACTGCCTTAAGGACGCTACCTGAATCTCGCTATCGAAGTGGCCGATATTGCAGACGATGGCGTTATTGCGCATCTTGAGCATATGCTCATGGGTAATTACGCCGACATTACCGGTGGTGGTCACAAAAATATCTGCCTGATCGCAGATGCTATTCATGGTCACCACGCGGTAGCCTTCCATGGCCGCTTGCAGTGCGCAAATTGGATCGATCTCGGTGACATAAACAATGGCACCTAGTCCACGTAAGCTTTGAGCGCAGCCCTTGCCGACATCGCCGTAGCCCAACACCACGGCGGCCTTACCGGCGATCATCACATCGGTGGCGCGTTTAATCCCATCCACTAAGGATTCACGGCAGCCGTAAAGGTTATCGAATTTAGATTTGGTTACCGCGTCGTTTACATTAATGGCGGGGAAGGATAAGCGGCCTTCGCTGTGCATCTTGTATAAGCGATGCACGCCAGTGGTGGTTTCTTCGGTTACACCTTTGATATGTTTTAGGCGAGTGGAATACCACGTTGGGTCTTTGGCGAGTTTTGCTTTAATTGAGGCAAATAGGACAATTTCTTCCTCGTTGGCGGGGGCAGAAATCACCGCTAAATCGGTTTCAGCCAGCGCACCTAGGTGCAGCAAGGTTGTGGCATCGCCGCCGTCATCCAAAATCATATTGGCGTATTGATGGTTGGAGAAATCAAAAATACGATGGGTGAAATCCCAGTATTCTTCTAGCGTTTCGCCCTTATGGGCAAACACCGCTGTGCCTGCGGCAGCAATCGCTGCGGCGGCGTGATCTTGGGTAGAGAAAATATTGCACGATACCCAACGCACCTCCGCCCCGAGCGCTTGTAGGGCTTCGATCAGTACGGCAGTTTGGATGGTCATATGGATGGAGCCCGCAATACGGGCCCCTTTGAGCGGCTGCGCGGCTGCATATTCGGTACGCACCGACATCAGGCCTGGCATTTCGGTTTCTGCAATACGGATCTCTTTACGCCCCCAATTGGCTAATGACAGATCGGCGACTTTAAAATCAGCATTTGCTAAATCAACATGAGCCACAGTGTGATTCCTATCTGTGCCCGAGCCGGCATCACTACCTGTGCGCATGCCGTGCCCGGCGCGGTTTATCAGGAGAACGCAGTTTGCCTGAAGTCGAATTCGAGCCTAGCTCTTAGACAAAGGTAGTTAAGAGTTGCAGCGCTCCTCGAATACGCTTTCAGTATAGTCTGAAGAATCTTGTTTTTGTCTGATTGCAGGTGAGGATTGGCTTACATACAACAAGATAGAGGGCGCTGTTTACTCCCATCCTAGAGGGCTAAATTGCGATGTGTGTGAATCTCTTTATCGATTTGGCCCCTAAGCCTGTGCTTTAATATGAGATGGTTTAAATTGAGCGTGATTAATTGTGCATTTGTTTTGCTGAACATATAGCTAACATCGGTTACAAAGTTAAGTTTTTAACGTGGTAAATTCATTCACTATATTCAATCAGCATTATGTAACCGAGGCCGTTGCCCGAATGAAATGTGTAAAAGCCATTTGCGTCATGACTGCTTTGCTTTTAAGCGGCTGTGGATCCATGCGAAGTTATCAGGCCGAATCGCAAGGGGTAATTGATCTTGCCAAGGCGGGCAAGCCAGATAACGCTCTGGCGGTATTGGAAGCCAATAATAGCGATAAAGATCTGCTGTACTACTTAGAAAAAGGCCAGTTGTTGCAGCTTAAAAATGATCTGCCAGCCAGCACAAACGCGTGGCTAAAAGCCGATGCAAAAATTCATGACTGGGAAGAGCTCGCTAAATACTCACCAGATAAATTACTAGGGGATGTGGGCAGCTTTTTTATTAATGATAAAACCCGTCGCTACGATGGCTACGATTATGAAAAAGTACTGTTATCCACCCTTTTAGCCGTTAATCATGCGGCGGCGGGTGATTGGAATAATGCCCGAGTAGAGATCAAAAAAACCCATGAACGTGAAGCGATTATTGCCGAATTTCGCTCGCGTACTTATGAAAAAGATGAAGAAGAAGCGAGGGCTAAGGGGGTAAAAACCACCTTTAAAGATTTAAAAGGTTACCCCGTAGAAACGCTAGATGATCCAGAAGTCCTGGCCTTAAAAAATAGCTATCAAAACGCTTTTAGCCATTATTTAGCCGCCTTTGTTTATGAGGCCTTAGGCGAAAAAAGCCTAGCCGCGCCTGGTTATCGTAAAGCCATTGAGCTGCGGCCCAATAGCAAGGCTTTAGAAGAAGGTCTGCTGCAGCTGGATAGCAAAACGCCTAAGCGCGGTATGACCGATGTGCTGTTTGTGCTGAGCTCTGGCTTAGCGCCCGCACGCAAATCGATTTCTGTGCCGCTGCCGATTTATCGCACGGGTTTTACTGCGGTGTCGTTTCCGGTGATTCGTGCGGATAACGGTTTTGCTCCGGCGCAATTAAAGCTCGATGGTCGTAGCTTGGGGGTGAGCACGATTGCCAGTGTAGATGCGATGAGCCGCCGTGCTTTACGTGATGAAATGCCTGGCATTATTTTGCGCACCACGGTGCGTGCGGTGAGCCGAGTTGTGGCTCAAAAACAATTCAGTGATCGGGATAATAATGCGAGCGCTATTGCGGGTTTGATCCTTGGCTTGGTGACGGTGGTAACAGAACAGGCAGACGAGCGCACTTGGAGCACCTTGCCTGCACAAATTGCCATTGTGCGGGTGTCTTTACCGGCTGGAATGCACAAATTGTTAGTGCCAACGGCACAGGGGCAAGAGGCTTTTGAATTAAAAGTGGCTGGGGCATATCAAGTTGTGCCAATTCGGGTGATGGGTAATCAGGTTTACTTTGGGCAATCGGCAATTAAGGGGGCTGAGTTATCAGCCACTGCGGAAAACCCCTTAGAAGTGGTAGAAGCTGTTTCTCAGCCGGCTATTAAGCCTAAAAAGGCGAAGAAATAAATCATTGTGTTTTCTATTTTGAATAAAGGAATAACCATGAAAAAGTATCTTGTCCGTGGCGTGTTATTGGCCGCCGTATTGGGATGCTCCGCGCTGGTACAGGCCGCTCCTCTTTCCCTTGCGGATAAAGTGGAGCAGTTGGGCGAAATGAAGTATCTCAAGCTCAATGGCGGACAAATGCTGCAACGCAATGGTTTATTGGCGGTGCAGCTAGAAATACAAAACCAAGATAAGGGCGATCAGCAGCTTTATTATCGCTTTCGCTGGCTAGATAACGCAGGCTTTGCCGTGGGGGGCGAAGAGGGCTGGAAGCCGATGAAATTTATTGGCTTGCAAAAGCAAACTATTCATTCAATTGCCCCCGTTACAGAGGCGGTTGATTTTAGAATGGAAGTAAATAGCCCCGAAAACACCGGCGCTCCAGCGGCTAAATGAGCTCTACATTTCAAAGGAATAATGCAATGAAAACGATGAAACAATGTGCCAAAATCAGTGCTGTACTTGCAACTATCTTACTTATTGGTGGCTGCGCTTCTAGCTCTACGCCTACGGTTGGTGGTGGCGATGTGGTGTATGGCGATAGCAAGGCTGTAGAAACGGTAAGCAATGAATTTGGCTCCACCGATCTACAAATGATTGCCGAAGCGATGGCACGCTCTTTAATGCAACATCCATCAATGGCTAGCCGCCCATTTATTGTGGTATCCGAAGTTAAAAATAAAACTTCTGAATATATTGATACCCGCAACATTACCAATAGCATGAAAACGCAGCTGATGAAATCCGGTGCTAAATTTGTAACCGATAGCAGCACGATGGATGCACAGGTTGAAGAATTAAAAAAACAAAATGAAACTGGGCTTTATAAAAATAAAGCTAAGCTGGGCCAAATGAAGGGCGCTAAGTATTTGCTAACGGGTGAAATTACGTCAATTGTGAAAAAGAATTCTAATACCAAAGACGTATTTTATAAATTCACCCTTATTCTGAAAAATATCGAAGAAGGCGTGGATGAATGGCAGGACGAAAAAGAGATTCGTAAAACGTCTAAGCGTTAAGAGATATCGCTGTTAGGTAGGGGCGCAGCAAGCAGCGCCCCTACAAGTATATGGTGTGGAGTAAAAAGAAGCCCAACATTCCTTATAGGATTGTTGGGCTTTTTAGTGCTCAGAATTAAGCTACGTTTTCTTAATGAGTCTTACTCTTCTTCGGTTTTCTTTTGTGGGGTAATTCGCGTGACTAGCAGCTGGTCAATACGGAAATTATCAATATCGACCACTTCAAATTTGTAATCGCCAAAAATCAACAGCTCGGCTTTTTTAGGAATGCGTTTGAGCATATACATCATAAAGCCCGCGATGGTTTCGTAGTTTTCCTCGTCTTTTAATTCATCAATATCTAAAGCTTTTTTTACGTCTTCAATCGGTGTTACGCCATCTACTAACCATGAGCTTTCGTCCCGACGAACAATTTGATCGGCACCAGGATCTACCATGCTGCCCATTAATTGAATGGTGACATCATTGAGCGTGATAATTCCAACCACCAATGCATATTCATTCAAAATAACGGCAAAGTCTTCACGCGCTTCTTTAAATTGCTCTAGTACTTCAGATAAAGAAAGCGTATCAGGAATCGTCAGCAATTTGCGATTACCACATTGCTTTAAGCCTTCCAGCAGATTGATTTCTCCGCCTTTAAGCACTAATTGCAATATATCTTTGGCATCAATATAGGCAAATACGCTGTCGATGCTATTTTCACAAAGTAAAAATTTAGAATGGGGATCGGCCAGCATTCTGGCGCGGATATTTTCTTCCGTATCCGTTAATGAAAAGAAAATCACGCTTTCACGCGCAGTCATCACCGAGGTGACGGTGCGGGTTTCTAATTCAAATACATTTTCAATTAGATTATGTTCTTTACGCCTTACCGTGCCGGCCATTGCGCCAGCATCGGCCATTGCCACAATATCATCGGTGGTGATTTCATCGCGGCGCACAGCGGGCAACTGAAAGACATTAAAAATGATGTTGGCAATACCATCAAAAATAAATACCAGCGGACGTAATAAAAAGATACAAAATAAAATAGGTGCAACTACTTTTACTGCCGTGGCTTCTGGTACGGCCATACCAATTCTTTTAGGGATTAAATCGGCGAATTGAATAAATAAGCTGGTAACCAGCGTAAAAGACATTAAAAAGCCTAAGGTCTGGGAAAGCTCGATTGATACCCCCAGCTGAATGAGGAGTGCTTTAAAAACCGGAGTAAACGTGGGCTCGCCAAAAATACCGCCCAAAATAGCTACGGCATTCACACCAACTTGTATCACGGTAAAGAAATCCCCTGGGCGCTCTTGCAAGGCGAGCACTAGATCGGCGCGTTTATCGCCTTCTTCGCTCATTTGCTGCAACTTGTGTTTACGCGATGCAGCCAGAGCAATTTCTGAAACAGAAAAAAAGGCACTAATTAAAATAAGAATAAGAATAAGGAATAAACCGTTCATCATGATATTGAATCTCCTTGCGCTAGCTTAGCAGCTCGGCAGCCCCACCATAAAGCTTCTTCGAAGATTGATAAGCCTGACAGGTCTGAATGAGCAAATAAAACCTTGCCGTTTTGTACACGTAAGGCTGCTAGCCCCTGATTACTTAAAAAACCCGGCGAGGGCGTTGCCATAGCGTGGCCACGCAGGGTGATCTCTGCACTTTTGATTGATTGCCGCCAGCGCCAGCCGTAAACATGGCGTAAATCACTGGCGGCTAATTCGTAAAGCTCATCGCTGCTGGCATGTTGCAGCCATTGCCTTGCTGCCTTGGGCGTAAGGTCTGATAGAGCGTGGTAGGCTGTAAATACCGTTTGGGCAGGTTTTGCCGCGCGGATCAGCTGATGGCTAGCCACGACATAACCCAGCCCCTTGCCTTGATACAGCACATTATCCCATGCCAGCGCTTCGGTGCTAGATTCTGCCGGAAAGCCATCGAGTAAAAAGTTGCTAATTAACCAAGGCGCGTGCTCTGGCATATGCTCAGGCAAAAAGCCATACGGGGCTAAGGGCAGCAGTTTTTGCGTGACGTGCAGTGGCATCGCCATAATGACCTTTTTGGCCTTGATGCGCTGTGTTTGCCCAGTTTTAGTATTAAAGATAAGCGCTTCTACGCCATCTTTGGTTTCGCTGACGTGGTAAGCCATGCCTGATTGACGTTGGCCAGCGGGGATTTTTTCCGCCATATATTTAATCAGTGGATATAGGCCATTGGGCCAAGTTAGTACGGCACCATTGCTGGCATTGGCGGCGTGGCCGTTGCGGCTGGCAAAGTAATGCAGCCCCGCCCATGCCGAGGTGTGGGCTAAATCGCTGCCGTAATCTTCGCGACAGCAGTAGTTCAGATACCACAGCAGGCTGGGGGCGGTGTATTGCTCGGCGGCCAGCCAGTCTGCAAAGCTTTGGCTATCTAGTGCCCGCCATTTTTTGTCTAGGCTGGATAAAACCAAGGGTACGGCAAATAGGCGTTTTCCATCTGAACCTAGGCTGGTTTTTAGTTGCTCAGTAAGGGCAAAAAAGCGTTCGGTTTGCTGGGCTTCAGCGCTGGAAATGCCATGCTGCGGTACCACGCCGTCTTGCCATTGGCCGTTGATATACAACCTGTCTTCGGGGGAGTGCACCAGTACGGCTTCATTAAAATGCGGGCTATCGCTCAGAGCGCCATGCTCAATCACGCCCATTTCGGCAAGTAGCTCGCGCACATGGCTAGATTCTTTGGATGGCAGCGGTAAATAGTGCGCACCGCGTGGATAGGGCTGCCCACCAAGTTGGCCTTCTGCAGCATTACCACCAAACTCTGGCCCTTCAATGAGCAGAAACTCTGTGCTGCTTTTAGCCAGTTGCCACGCAGCTCCCAACCCTGCTACGCCGCTGCCCAAAATCAATACGTGAGTGCTGATTTCTGCACTAGGGGCAGGAAAGTCTGGCTGGCGCAAACGATGCCCCTCTGCCATCCCCGGCATATACACCTGAATGGGCAAGCCCCAGCGCGTGAAACGAGAAAAATCCGGCACACGGCCACAGGCCACAAGGGAGCTGCTGGCGGCAAGGGTAAGGAAGCGACGGCGTGAGATTGGAGTCATTTTATTGGGCAGAGGAGGGGAAGGGCTTGGTTCTTTTCCCCTAGCCCTCATCCGGCATAATGCTTTCGGCGTAATCAAACAGCGTAGCCAGTAACTCAGCTTGGCTATCGTCAATATGATCTGAAAGCTCATCAATCTTGTCGCCAAATACTTCTAGCGTGCGTGCGCCGCCAGCGCCATCAAATAGCTTTGCTGCACGGTGCTGCTCCCAGCGGCGTAGCTCTGCGGGGGAGAGGCTCTGGGGGAAGTTTCTGGCGCGGTAGCGGAACAAGACTTCTTCGAGGCGGCTATCTTCAAAGCTCACCGGTTCACGGGCTAGCTCTTCGCCACTGAAATGGCGTAGCTTGGCCAACAAGCGCTTATCGTTATTGCCAACAAAGCCACCGTATAAGTCTTCATCTACATCGCTTTTGACGTGTTCGCTGCTAAAAACTTGCTGCCAGATGGCGGCCATATCGGGTGCAGTTTCAGCTATTTTTGCATGTGCCAGCGCTTGCTCTACATCGATATTCCAGTGTGTGGCGCGATCGCTGCTTAGCGTTTTTAGATTGCCAATCACGATGGGTGATTTATTAATATGAATGCTTTTTACTGGCAGGCGGGTGACGCCTTCAGGCAGATCCGCGCTTTTGCTGAACATGCGCTGGCGTATGGTGTCGGTGTCTAGGGTAAATAGCTCGGCTGGATCGAAGGCTAAATCCCAGACGATGACTTCATTTTTATTGCTAGGGTGCATGGCCAGTGGCCAGACGATGGCGATGCAGCCACGATCCGCTGGAAACATGCCGCTGATATGTAAAAATGGCCGTGCGTTCGGTAGGCCAATTTGCTCCATTACTTTGTCTTTTTTGCGCAGCGAGAAGCAAAAGTCGAAGAGTTTAGGCTGGCGTTGTTTAATCAGCCTTGCCAGTGCAATGGTGGCGCGCACATCGGATAGCGCATCGTGTGCAGCTTCGTGGGCAATCCCGTTATCACGTGTCAAGTGCTCCAGTTTAAAGGAAGGCCGGCCATCTTCATGCTTGGGCCAGTTAATTCCTTCGGGGCGTAGGGCATAGCAGGTACGCACTACATCGAGCAAATCCCAGCGCGAGCAATCGTTTTGCCATTCGCGTGAGTAAGGTTCGATCAGGTTGCGCCAAAACATAAAGCGGGTGACTTCATCGTCAAAACGGATGCTGTTATAGCCTAGGCTTACGGTGCTTGGGGCGGCAAGCTCGGCTTCAATACGGGCGGCAAATTCAAACTCATCCACGCCGTTTTCTAAGCAGTGCTGTGGGGTAATCCCCGTGAGTAGGCAGGATTCAGGATCGGGCAGATAGTCAGGAGCGGGCTTGCAATATTGCATCAGCGGCGCACCGATCTCGTTTAACTCGGCATCGGTACGGATACCGGCAAATTGGCTGGGCCGATCACGGCGCGGGTTAATGCCAAAGGTTTCGTAATCGTGCCAGTAAAAGGTATGCATATCTTATATAGCCTCAAATAATCGCTGGCTGATTATAAGGTCTTAAACATGAGGGTGGGCACGTTTTTGTGCCAGCGCGAGTCATATACCAATTGAAAACGCGTAGGCTTAAGTGCCCATCTCGCCATTATTGTTTCCTTGGGCTAAGGCTGCGAAACGGGGCCGCTAGCGGGTCACCAATAAATACCCCCTGCGCTGGCCATTCCACACTCTTCCAATAAGCCTCTACCGCAGTCGCCCCTGCCAAGTAGTGATAGAGCAGAACAACTGGATTGGGAAATTTTTGCGGATAAGAATAAGGCTCGCTCACCGTGCCATAGCTGGCAGTCGCACCGGCTTCTAGCCATTTTAAACTGCTCATTTGGCTGCTATCGGTGAGCATGCCACCAAAAGAAGTTAAATGATCGGCCAGTGCGCCAGGCATAAAGCGCAGCGTGTCTAGTTTATCGACCTTAGTGAGCCCAGTTTGATAAATCAGCACGTCTTTTTTATTGCTGATGGCATCGCTATTTAAGCTTTCAATCTTAATTGGCGGGCGGGCTACGGTTTGCGTTGGAGGGAAGAGCGGCGCTCGCACACTACGCGTTTTGTCGCTGGTGGTTAAATAATAAGCGGTGCCTACTGGAAAACTGCCCCAAGCTTCTACGCCGCGATCAATTAATTTTTTAGCTTCCGCCAGATTATTGGCTGCCAGCATCATGCTGGGGCGTAAGTCTAAATCGCTGAAGGGCTGGGTGCTGGCATGGTTAAAGTATGGCGAGGCAGGAGTCGGCTTACCCGTACTCTGACAAATGCCCTCTTTATAGCCCAGCGTAAAGGCATAAGTGATACTCAGGCAATTCACCCGATAGGGCTTGGTCCATGCCAGTGCCAGCGCCTGAATATGAGCGGGTAGTGCCATATCCAGCTCCGCTTTGGCCTTTGCCAACTCACCTTCGCTAATCCAACTACGGTCTGTGGGCAGGCTAATTTGAAAAATCTGCTCAGGCTTTAAACCATGTTTTTCTGCATAATAACGAGCAATTTCAGCAGAGAGCGGATCATTACGATTCACCACCACTGCCAACTGGCTGGCATTGAGTTGATAAAAAGGCGGCTTAGGCGGGGCGGCCCAGAGTGATGCAGCAATAAATAGAGAGATAAGGCCGAAGAGAAGCTTCACAAGCAGGGTCCTGATCTTTGGATGACAGGGATGTTAAGTCATGCAAAGTACGAATGCTAGTTTGTTTTACAACTGAGCCCGGCACGGGCGTTGGTGTTTTTATACAACAAAAAAATTAATTATTTAATTTTTTATAATTGAGATTTTTAAATTTAAAAAGGTAGTTTAACAGTTTGTTTTTCTATAAAAATAAATGAACAAGGTTTGCTAGGTGTTTTTATTTAATGGAAATTAAGTGTTTGATTTCTAATATATACAATTATTCTTATACTTATTTTTTATTACTTGATGTTTTGTGTTAGCTTTCTGTTGCTGTAAATTTATTTTTATAAATTCTTTTAGGGGATCTGGCATGCTGAAAAAACTAGCACTAGCAACATTATTTATTTCATCCGTTTCACACGCTGCAGTTTTTGATTTCAGCGGAAATATCAATTACCACAAAGACGTTGTGAAGCTTGGTTTTACTTTAAACCAGACAAATACTGATGTAAAAGTCTGGACAGATTCATTCCGCAACGGTACGAATTTTGACCCGATCACTGCCGTATGGAAAAAGGAAGGCTCAGTATGGGGTTTACTGGGGCAGAATGATGATGATGCAAGGATTGCTCCGGGCCAAACCCGCTTTGATTCAGGCTTGAAATTTGCAACTCTGGGCGCTGGTGAGTATCTGTTTACGATCGCTACTTTTAATAATTTCGCTCGTGGCTCAGTACTTAGCAGTGGTTTTACGTACGACAATCAAGCCCCAATTAGTTTGGAAGACTGGGCTCAGCCAGCAAATGGCGGCAATATGGGCAAAAACTGGAGCGTGCATTTAAGTGGAGTGGATTCCGTAACTCCGGTACCTGAGCCAGAAACATATGCCCTAATGGGCATGGGCTTGCTCGGATTATTAGGAGTAGCCCGCCGCCGTAAAACTGCAGCTTAAGCCTGTATTTGATTGAAACGCAGCAAAGCAAAAAGCCCAACCTTGCGGATGGGCTTTTTGCTTTCTTACTGGGGTGGCTGATGGGGCTCGAACCCACGACAACAGGAATCACAATCCTGGACTCTACCAACTGAGCTACAGCCACCGCTGAGCGGTGCGTTTAAGACTTAAAATACCATAAGTCTAAAACTAAAATTTTGGTCCGTTTTAATAGTCGATCACACACTTGGCGCACCCGACAGGAATCGAACCTGTAACCTACGGCTTAGAAGGCCGTTGCTCTATCCAGTTGAGCTACGGGCACACTGTACAACCGTACTATAAATTTTCTTATCTGGGTAAATAAGTTCTTACTTTAAAACAACTTATCGTATAAGAATAAGTTCTGGTCGGGGCGGTGGGATTCGAACTCACGACCCTCTGCTCCCAAAGCAGATGCGCTACCGGGCTGCGCTACGCCCCGAACAGAGGACGCAATATACTGTGTCGATTTTATTGCGTCAAGCACCTTAATGATCTTTTTTCTGGGGGCGATAGCATAAATCCCCTAGAAACTGACTTAATTCTTATGCTATGTATTGTTTTTTAAGATGATTTTTGTTTTGAAAAATATTTGAAATATAGGCTGGATTTTTTGAAGTTTCTTGTTTAGCTCAAGGTGACTTACTTTGAAAAATATGTAGGAAATGTTTGGGTTAGCGGCTTTTGCATGAGAAAATGCGTTTTTTTGCGATAGAAACAGCAGGAGTTTTACCCATGACAGCCCAAATTCTCGACGGAAAAGTTATTTCGGCCGAAATTGTTAGTGATGTTCGTGCCAAAGTAGATGCCCGTGTGGCAAGTGGCTTGCGTGCTCCTGCACTTGCCGTGATTTTGGTTGGGGCAGACCCTGCTTCCCAAGTCTACGTAGGAAATAAAAAGCGTCAGTGCGCCAATGCGGGTATTCGTTCTATAGATATTGATTTACCAGCGGATACATCAGAGGCAGATTTATTGGCCTTGGTGACTAAGTTTAATCAGGATGACGAGATCGACGGTATCTTGGTGCAACTGCCTTTGCCAAAACATATCAATGCAGAGAAAGTGATCGAGCTGATCGACCCAGTAAAAGATGTGGATGGTTTTCATCCCTACAATATTGGCCGTCTCGCTTTAAAAATGCCTTTGCTGCGCCCGTGTACCCCTCGCGGTGTGATGACTTTGTTAGAGCGCACCGGCATTGATATTGTGGGTAAAGATGCGGTTATCGTAGGCGCATCTAATATCGTCGGTCGCCCGCAGGCTTTAGAGCTATTACTGGCACGCGCTACTGTTACGATCTGCCATAGTAAAACTCAAAATTTAGAAAGCAAAGTACGCGGTGCAGATATTGTAGTGGCTGGCGTAGGCATCCCTAATTTTGTAAAAGGGGATTGGATTAAGGCGGGCGCGATTGTGATTGACGTAGGTATCAATCGTTTAGAAAACGGCAAGCTTTGTGGTGATGTTGAATTTGATCTGGCCAAAGAAAAAGCCGCGTGGATTACTCCGGTGCCGGGTGGCGTGGGTTTGATGACTGTGGCAACTTTGATGCAAAACACGTTTGATGCTTGCGTAAATCGCAAGGGTTAAGTTAATTCTTGGCTGGGGTTCACCCAGCCCACTCTTTGCTGGACGTCCCCCTTCATGTCTTATCAGCTTGCTAAACCTTTTCTTTTTTTACTTGATGCCGAAAAAGCCCATGCCGCCGCGTTTAATGGCTTGCATGCTTTGCATAGCTTAGGATTTTTGCGCTCGTTTTCGCCTACCGTTGTAGATTGCCCTGTCTCTGTAATGGGCTTGGATTTTCCTAATCCAGTAGGGCTTGCCGCTGGGCTTGATAAAAATGGCGATCATATCGATGCAATGGCAGAGCTGGGTTTTGGCTTTTTAGAGATTGGCACGATTACGCCGCGCCCACAGTCTGGCAATCCTAAGCCACGGCTGTTTCGTCTTGTCGAGGCTGAAGGCATTATCAACCGTATGGGTTTTAATAATGACGGTGTGGATAAGCTGATTGAAAATGTTAAAAACAGTAATTACCAAGGCATTTTAGGGATCAATATCGGCAAAAATGCGGATACGCCGATTGAAAACGCTGTTGATGATTATTTGATCTGCTTAGATAAAGCCTACCAACACGCCAGCTACATAGCGGTAAATATTTCTAGCCCCAACACTAAAAACCTGCGCCAGTTGCAGGGGGCGGATGAATTAGGCCGTTTATTAAAGGCATTAAAGCAAAAGCAGACCGAGCTTGCGGATCGTCATGGCCGATACGTGCCACTTGCCCTCAAAATAGCACCGGATTTAGACAGCAACCAAGTACAAGATATCGCCGAGCGCCTAGTGGCGAGTGGGATTGATGGGGTGATTGCCAGCAATACCACCTTATCCCGAGTTGGTGTAGAGCACCTAAAGCATGGGCAAGAGGCCGGTGGTTTATCCGGTGCGCCGGTGCGGGCCAAATCAACTAAGGTGATTCGTGATCTAGCTGAAGCGCTAGATGGCGCTTTGCCGATTATTGGCGTGGGCGGTATCTTTAAGGGTGAACACGCTGTAGAAAAAATTCGCGCCGGAGCAAGCTTGGTACAGGTATACAGCGGCCTAATCTATGAAGGCCCTCAGTTAGTCAGCGATTGCGCTGAGGCGATTGCTGCGATGTAACTGCTGCAATGGCGGGCTAAATAAATCCTGAATCGCAGAGAGCACTGAGATCGCAGCTAAAACAACAAAGGGCCTGAGATCTATTTGCCCTTTGCTTTGTGCTCTCTGTGGTTTAAGACTTGGCTCATGTACTAACTCAGCTGAGTTTGCTTGTAAATTTAATTTGCGTGAGCACGCGTTGCTATTTGGATAAACAATGGATTTGCAACACTATTTACTGCTGCTTCTGGGCGCGGTGCTGGTTAATAATGCGGTACTGGTGCGCATTTTGGGGCTGTGTCCGTTTATGGGCGTATCCAAAAAGCTAGAGGCGTCGATTGGGATGGGGCTTGCCACGGCCTTTGTACTGACACTTGCCTCGGGCACATCGTGGATGATCGATCAGATCCTGATCTTCTGGCAGTTGGAATATCTGCGCACGCTGGCCTTTATTGTGGTGATTGCCGCTATCGTGCAATTCACTGAAATGTTTATCCATAAAGCCAGCCCAGTGCTGTATCAGGCGCTGGGGATTTACCTGCCGCTAATTACCACCAATTGCGCCGTATTGGGCGTGCCGCTGATTAGCTCGGCGCAAAAGTACAACTTTGTAGAATCTCTGCTCTTTGGCTTTGGCTCTGCCGTGGGCTTTAGCCTAGTGCTTATCCTATTTGCCGCGATGCGCGAAAGGCTGGAAGGGGCGGATATCCCTGCGTTTTTTAAAGGCACGCCGGTTGCGTTTATTACAGCGGGGTTGATGAGCTTGGCATTTATGGGTTTTGCGGGCTTGGTGCGATAAAACCCAAATTTTTAACCACGAGGGACACAGGGTTACACGGAGAAAACCAAAGTGATATCAATAGCTGATGAAGGCATTACGTAGAAATGGATTTGATTTTCAATCTACGCCCTCTTCGGGAGATCCTTATTTTATCATTACTCCATTAATTCCTAGCAGCCTGTCGGACTTAGACGGTCGAAGCGGAAAATCGCATGGTCGAGACCAGATTTTGCCGGATTTGTAGCGCCAATAACGAGTTATTGGTCAAAAATCTGGTGAAATATAGGCCGATCAGGTGATTTTGCAGCTGACTGATGCTAAGTCCGACAGGCTGCTAGGTTTTCTCCGTGCCCCTCCGTGTTCTCGGTGTCCTACGTGGTTCAAGATTTGTGTTTGTAAGTTGTGATCTGCAATTATTTATAGGAAAGCTATGTCTTTTTTACTGGCCATCGTTTTAATGGCTATTTTGGCGCTGATATTAGGTGCAGTGCTGGGCTTTGCAGCGATCAAGTTCAAGGTTGATGAAGATCCCTTGGTGGATAAAATCGACGCAATCCTGCCGCAAACCCAGTGTGGTCAGTGTGGTTTTCCTGGCTGTAAGCCTTATGCCACGGCGATTGCTAATGAAGAGGCTGATATCAATTGTTGCCCGCCAGGTGGCGAGGATGGTATCCGCAAGCTGGCGGAGCTGCTGGGCAAAGAATTTAAACCGCTGAATGCCGAAAATGGCGTTGAAAAGCCACGATCCGTTGCCTTGATTGATGAGGCGGTCTGTATAGGCTGTACGCTCTGTATTCAAGCTTGCCCAGTGGATGCCATTGTTGGTGCTGCCAAACATTTGCATACTGTGATTGCTGCGGAGTGCACTGGGTGCGAGCTTTGCGTCGCCCCTTGCCCTGTGGATTGTATTGATATTGTTCCCGTGGGAACCACGGTCAATAACTGGCGTTGGCGCTATCCTGTTATCCCCATCAAAGTTAAATCATGACTCAAACCAACCCTGTGATGAAGGTGGTGACTTTTCATGGCGGTGTTCATCCGCCCGAGCATAAAACCGAGTCCAACCGCACGTCAATCCGCGCTGCCGCGCTGCCGCCATTTTTAATTTTGCCCTTGCAGCAAAGCATTGGTAACCCTGCAAAACCACTCGTGGTGGTAGGCGAGCGGGTATTAAAAGGCCAGCAGCTGGCTAGCGCTGATGGCATGGTTTCGGCTGCCATTCATGCGCCTACTTCAGGCGAGATTATCGCTATAGGCGAGCATCAAGTGCCGCATCCTTCCGGCCTTGCTGATCTGTGCATTACGCTGAAAGCCGATGGCAAAGACGAGTGGATTACAAAAACGCCATTTGATTGGAGAAGCGCTGCGCCCAAGGCGGTGCGCGATTATCTGCGGGATATGGGCGTGGTAGGGCTGGGCGGCGCGGTGTTTCCGTCGCACCTTAAGCTCAATACTCAAGCGATAGATACGCTGGTGATTAATGGCGCGGAGTGCGAGCCCTATATCAGCTGCGACGATCGCATTATGCGTGAGCGTGCCAGCGAAATTATCGCTGGCATCTTGATGGTGCAGCAGCTGTTAAACGCCAAACAGATCAAAATTGGTATTGAAGACAATAAGCCAGAAGCCGCTGCGGCACTGCGCTTAGCCATTACCGCCAACCAAAGCCACGCGGTGGCTGCAATTGAGGTGGTGCTGGTGCCTACGCTTTACCCTTCGGGCGGCGCTAAACAGTTAATTAAGCTGCTGTGCGATATCGAAGTGCCAGGCGGGGTGCGTTCCACGGATTTGGGCGTGCAGTGTTTTAATGTGGCCACCATTCACAGTATTTATTGCGCGCTGGCGCATGGCGAGCCGGTGATTCGCCGCGTGGTGACGATTACCGGCAATGTAGAGCGGCCAGGTAATGTGGAGGCGTTGATCGGTACGCCGCTTAAATATCTATTAAAAGAAGCGGGAGATAAAGGCAGTAGCGGCTATATCTATGGCGGCCCGATGATGAGTTTTGAGCTGCCATCTTTAGAAGTGGGGCTGAGCAAGGCGGGCAATTGTGTGATTGCCAAATCGCCGGTAGATTTTCCTGAAAAACCGCGTGAAATGCCCTGTATCCGTTGCAGCAAATGCGCCGAAGCTTGCCCTGCCGAACTGCAGCCTATGGATTTATTCTGGTTTGCCAAAAGCAAAAACTTTGGCAAAGCGCAGGAGCGCAATCTGTTTGATTGCATCGAATGCGGCGCTTGCGCCTATGTTTGTCCTAGCAATATCCGCTTGGTGGATTACTACCGCTTTGCAAAGTCTGAAATATGGGCCGCTGAAAAAACCAAACATGCCGCCGATTTGGCACGTGAGCGTTTTGAGTTTAGAGAATTTCGCGCTGAGCGGGAAAAACAAGAAAAAGCCGAGCGCCTTGCCGCCAAAGCCTCACAAAAGCTAGCGCAGGCCGTAGCTTCTGATGATCCGGAAGACGCTATTCGCGCTGCCAAGATTAAAGCCGCGATGGCTAGAACGGCGAGCGCTAGCGAATCACCAGCCAGTGATGTGGGCATTGTTGCTACCGACGCTGATCAAGCCGCGCAATTAGCTGCCGAGAAAAAAGCCAAAATTGCGGCGGCAATGGCTAGAGCTGCAGCGAAGAAAGTGGAAGCGGAGGCCGCTGTGCCGGTGGTTCGCAGTGAAGAGCAAGCAGCGGCTCCCGCACAAAATATCCCTGTTAGCAGCTTAGATAAAACCGATCGCACCAAAGAAATCCTTGATAAGCGCCGTGAAGAAAGAGCCCGCATTGCAGCGATGAGCCCAGAAGAGCGCAGTGAGTGGGAGGCCACCAAGCAGGCGGAAATCACCGAGGCTAAAGCCGCTGCGGCACTAAGAAAAGCAGAAAGCGTAGCGCCCCTTGAAGCGCCAGCGCCTTCACTTGATGAAGAAAAAGCAGCCAAAATTCGGGCCGCTATGGCCAAAAGAGATGCAGAAAAAGCCCGGCTTGCCGCCATGAGCCCAGAGGAAAAAGCTGCACTGGCCGCAGAGCGCCAAGCGCGTATTGAAGCGGCGATGGCGGCCAAAGCTGCCAAGGCGGCTAAAGATGAATGATCTTGAGTTGATGCGAAAGCAATATCATTTACGTGCATCAGAGCAGGGTTTAAAGGCTTGGGATGTGCACCGCTTGATTAAGCTGAGCGCAAAGTTTGCCGTAATCAGCGTGCCGCTGGAGCAGATTGCTGAGTTAGATCAGAGTTACTGGTTTGACGAGGGTGGAGCCGTGCCAACTTGCCGCGCCATTAGCGAACACGCCAAATTAATTAATGAGACAGATCTGCACTTCCCCATTATTTTGTCGCAAAACGGCAGAGTAATGGACGGCATGCACCGAGTGGCTAAAGCTTTGATGCAAGGCCAAACAGCGATACAGGCCGTGCAGTTTAGCCAAGACCCAGAGCCCGATTTTATCGGCATCGATGTGGATGATTTGCCTTATTAGCCGATGTGATGCAACCCACGTCTTGAAACGCGGAGGGCACAGAGAACACGGCGCTTCACGGAGAAAAACATTTGTTCTCATTTTCTTCTTATGTTTTTTTCTGTGTGTGGCTACAAATTTTAGGTTTTTTTGGCGTACCTGAGTTTTTACCTTTTTGGAATTAAATGAACACATCGCCCTTTTTTATTAAACCGACGCCTTTGCAAGTCGTCATGCTCAAAGTGGTGGCGGCTTTGTTGCCGGGGATTATTGCGCTGACCTGGGCTTTTGGGGTGGGCGTGCTGGTGCAGATTGCGCTGGCACTGCTTACGGCGCTGCTGGCGGAGGCGGCTTGCTTAAAGCTGCGCAACTATCCGATTAAACCGTTTATTTTAGATGGCTCGGCTGCGGTAACCGCATTGCTGCTGGCCTTGTCTATGCCGCCGCTGGCTCCGTGGTGGGTGGTGGTGCTGGCTAGCTTGATTGCTATTTGCTTAGCTAAGCATTTATATGGCGGCTTGGGGCAAAATCCGTTTAACCCAGCGATGGTGGGCTTTGCGGTGATGATTGTGTCTTTCCCCGCGCAAATGTCGCGCTGGGCTGCGCCTTTAGCGCTGGATATGCCGCATCTGGATAGCATCACTCAAGTGATCACGATTTTTAGCGGAGCAGTGCCAGCGGCTTTTGATGCCATGGCCTCGGCTACGCCGCTAGATACTATTAAAACGGGTTTAAAAGCGCATCAAGCTTTGCCAGATGTAATGGGCGCACCACTATTTGGCAATCTGGCTGGCGTGGGCAGTGAATGGGCAGCGGCGGGGTTCTTACTGGGGGGCTTATATTTACTGCGAGCAAAGCTCATTCCTTGGCAGATTCCAGTGGGATTCTTGGGTGCTTTTATGCTGACTGCTAGTGTATTTTACGGCATAGATCCAGCTAATTACAGCCCGCCCTGGTTTCACCTCTTTAGCGGTGCGGCCATTTTGGGGGCATTTTTTATAGTTTCAGACCCCGTAACTGCACCGACCACGCCACGCGGCAGGCTGATCTTTGCCGCTTTAGCGGGGCTACTGACTTATATGATCCGAGTGTTTGGGGCTTATCCTGATGGCGTGGCCTTTGCCGTGCTGATCATGAATATCGCCACACCCTTTATCGATCAGTACACGCAACCGCCGGTTTTTGGGCGTAAAGCAAAAACATAAGATAAATAAACCCACTCCTTGAAACACGGAGAAAACTTTATTTATTAGGTTTTTCTCCATGTTTTAAGATTTGGGTTGTGTTTGTCGCTATTAGGGAGAAATAAATGAAAACCATGTTTGCCAATGGGGTGCGTGGCGCGGGGACTTTATTTTTGTTTGCGGTGGTGTTTACGGCGTTGATGGCGGGCACGTACCAGCTCACTCGCAAGAAAGTACTGTTTAATGAAGAAAAAGCCAAAGCGGCGCTGATCGCCCAAGTTTTACCTGCCAAAAGTTTTGATAATAATCTACTGAAAGGTGCAAAACTGTTATCTGCTGAGGATGGCAAAGCTATGGGTAATGATGGTGATAGCTATGTTTATCTGGCTAAAAAAGCAGGTAAAACAGAGGCTGCGGTATTTGAAGCCACAGCCCCTGATGGCTATGCTGGCAAAATTAAACTGCTGGTTGGCGTAGCAAAAGATGGGCAGGTGCTGGGGGTGCGGGTGGTGGCGCATAAAGAAACACCTGGGTTGGGGGATTATATCGATGCGGCTAAATCCTCATGGATAGAGCAATTCAAAGGCCGCGAACTCACCCCGCAAAACGCAGATTTTTGGAAAGTAAAAAAAGACGGCGGTGGTTTTGATTATATGGCAGGTGCCACCATCAGCCCTCGTGCGGTTACAGCGGCGGTAAAGCGGGTGTTGGAATACGTAGCGAAGCAGCCACAGCTGTTTTTATAGCGTGGGCACTTGTGCCCACGCGTAAAGAGAGAGTTGATCACGTGTGGTACATGTAAGTAATTGGAGCGTAAAGTGAGCAATCAAATTATTAGCAACAGCATCTGGAAGCAAAATGCTGGGCTGGTGCAGATTTTGGGCATGTGCCCCGTGTTGGTGGTGTCGAGCAATATTGTGAATGGTGTGTCGCTGGGGCTGGCGACTAGCCTAGTGATGCTGGTGTCGGGCGCGGCCATTGCGGCGATTCGCCAATTTGTACCTAATGAATTGCGCAGCCCGATTTTTATTTTGATTATTGCGGCCTTGGTTACTGTAGTGGATTTATTGTTTAACGCCTACGCGCATGGCTTATATGTGGTGCTGGGGATTTTTATCCCGCTGATTACCACTAACTGCATCGTGTTGGCGCGGGCGGAGGCGTTTGCCAGCAAGAATAGCGTTTGGGATTCGGCGCTAGATGGCTTCTTTATGGGCATTGGCCTGACGTTGGTGTTGGCGGTGCTTGGGGGAATGCGTGAGCTGGTGGGCAAGGGCACTTTGCTCTCTGGTATTGATCTGGTGTTTGGCCCTAAGGCGCAAGCTTGGACGATCCATATTATTCCCGCCGACATGCATTATCAGTTTCTACTCGCCATCTTGCCGCCTGGTGCATTTATTGGCCTAGGTCTGCTGATTGCGGTGAAAACAGCCTTGGATAAACGCCTTGAGGCAAAAGCAGGACGACTGACCCATGCTGTGGCGAGCCATTGAGCTACTGGCTTATTTTGTACTGGCGGCCGTGATTTGGTGGCTGCTGAGCCTTGGGTTTTGGGGCAAGCTAGCCGTGCTGGTTTTGGGGGTTACTCTGCTGGCTGTTGGCATCTATTACTACATTCAGCTCATGCGCGAGCCATGGGATGAGTGGGATGCGATATCCCGTGATAAAGATGAATAGTGAGTAGGGAGGCCCTGCGGTGACAGCATCTCTGAGTTTGGTAAACCTAGCACGCAGGCTGTCTAATCTACTCTAAGCGTTTTAACAATTTATATGGATCAGTTCTAATGGCATTAAAAATAAGCAAAGAGGCCGAAGCCTTATTGATAAAGTCAATTAAACATTATTTTGATAAAAATATGGACGAACCTATTGGTAATTTACAGGCCGGAATGTTGTTAGATTTCATTATTCAAGAAATTGCGCCTAGCGTTTACAACCAAGCAATTATGGATGCCCAAGCGTATATGCAAGACAAAGCGCTTGATATGCCGGGGAGCTGTTTTGAGCCGGAAATGAGCTTCTGGAATAAAAAATGAATAAAGAAACTCGGCGGATTTTTTACCAGCGTCTTGCAGATCTTGATCCTAATCCAACGACTGAGCTTAACTACAGCACGCCCTTTGAGCTGCTGACGGCGGTATTGCTCTCAGCCCAAGCGACCGATGTGGGGGTGAATAAGGCGACTAAGCGCTTATTCCCCGCTGCCAATACGCCAGAAACCATCTTGGCTTTAGGTGTGGAGGGGCTGGAATCCTATATTGCGACCATTGGCCTTTATCACAGCAAAGCTAAGCATTTACTAGAAACCTGCCGCATGCTTATCGAGCTGCATGGCAGCGAAGTGCCAAGGGATAGAGCGTCGCTGGAAGCCCTGCCCGGTGTGGGTAGAAAAACCGCCAATGTGGTGATGAATACGGCATTTGGTATCCCAACCATTGCGGTGGATACGCATATCTTTCGTGTATCTAATCGCACGGGTTTAGCCCCTGGCAAGGATGTTAAAGTTGTTGAAGAAAAGCTGTTAAAAAACACCCCCGCCGAGTTTAAACTTAACGCCCATCACTGGTTGATTCTGCATGGCCGCTATGTGTGTAAAGCCCGTAAGCCCGAATGCTGGAGCTGCGTAGTAAATGATGTTTGTGATTACAAACCTAAGCAAATTACGCCGCCGCCGGGGCGTTAGTACTCGTTTTTAATAGGATTTCTCTCTCGTCTTACATTATTAATGATGGGCTAACGTATATATAGGGTGCAGCAAGCTGCGCTCCCACACTTTTTGGGCTTTCAACGGCTTGTGGATGGCCGTTTTATGTGCTGACTAATATCCGCTAGATAACAGCAAATCTATAACTAGCTTTCAACAATGCCTAGTTTTTTTGTAAGTGTTTTCCCGTTTGGGCTGGACATGCTGCACTGCAAGGATCGACAATAGCGCTTGGATTAATCATCCAAAGTCGTACGTCTTCAGGGCGGGGTGCAACTCCCCACCGGCGGTAAGTGTGTTGTTTTCTCAAAAAACAATAAACAAGCCCGCGAGCGCCTCCTCGTATTGGGAAGGGTCAGCAGATCTGGTTTAATTCCAGAGCCGACGGTGATAGTCCGGATGAAAGAAGATGAGCGGTAATCTAGCTGCCATACATAGGCTTATGGCGGATAGCTTGCGGCTGTCCCACTCCCTGAACCGTTTTTCGCCCCTTTTATTGCGAGAGCGTTTCTTTATGTTGATCGAAGCTGTTTCAAATCCTATTCAAAGTACTTTTCCAATTCGCTTTAAACAGGCCTTGGCTGATATGCGCCAAGGGCGGCCCGTTTTATTGATGGATGATTTCGACCGTGAAAACGAAGCCGATTTAATCGTCGCGGCCGAAAAAATCACCGACCGCTCTATGGCGCAAATGATCCGTGATGGCAGCGGTATTGTGTGCCTGTGCCTGCCGGATGAAACCCTGCAGCATTTGCAATTGCCGCCTATGGTGGCAGATAACCAAAGCCGCTTTAGCACGGCGTTTACGGTATCGATTGAGGCGCGGCAAGGGGTAAGCACAGGTGTGTCGGCCGCAGATCGGGTGACGACCATTAAGGCTGCGATTGCCCAAGGCGCTCAGCCTGAAGATCTCGCTAGCCCTGGCCATGTTTTCCCGCTACGCGCCACTGCGGGGGGGGTATTGGCGCGCCGTGGCCATACCGAAGGGTCGGTTGATCTCGCTGTATTAGCGGGTTTGCAAGCCGCTGCCGTGTTGTGCGAGCTCATGAACCCAGACGGCACGATGGCGCGTGGTGACGATATTACCCGTTACGCCGCCGAGAATGGCCTGCAGGTGCTCAGCATTGCTGAGTTGGTTGAATATCGCTTGCAGCAGGCTAAATAAATAGCAGTATAAATCTGTAAGGAGTGAGCGCCTTTCGCATGCTTTGCTGAAGGGCGCTTGCTTAAGTGCTTTTTTGTCAAAAATCGCAGCTTATACGTGATTTTTCCGGCTTTTATGTGGCTAGCCTGATGTGCTTGGTAGGCGGCTTTGCGCCTAGCGGCTACAATATCCCCTTCCTCGCTCTATTCTCTTGGTAGCTGTCATGACTGTACGTACTCGTTTTGCCCCTAGTCCTACGGGCTTGTTACATATTGGTGGTGTGCGCACCGCGCTGTTTTCTTGGGCGCACGCACGCAAAAACGGTGGCGCTTTTGTGCTGCGGATTGAAGACACCGATTTAGAACGCTCTACGCCAGAATCCGTGCAAGCGATTTTGGATGGCATGCACTGGGTAGGCATTGATTACGATGAAGGCCCGTTTTACCAAATGCAGCGCATGGATCGCTACAAAGAAGCGGTGCAGCAGCTCTTAGCCAGCGGGCATGCTTATCATTGCTATATGTCTAAAGAAGAGCTCGATGCTATGCGTGCCGATCAAGAAGCATTGGGTTTAAAAGCCAAGTACGACCGCCGTTGGAGACCAGAAGTAGGCAAAACATTGCCAATACCACCAGCTGGTGTGCAGCCCGTTTTACGTTTTAAAACGCCGCTAGATGGCGTGGTTGCTTGGGACGATTTGGTGAAGGGCCGGATTGAAATCGGCAATATTGAGCTAGACGATTTAATTATCGCCCGCCCAGATGGCACGCCAACGTATAACTTCTGCGTGGTGGTGGATGATTGGGATATGGGCATTACCCAAGTGATTCGCGGTGACGATCATGTCAACAACACGCCGCGTCAGATTCATATTTTTAACGCGCTAGGCGCGCCGCTGCCTCAGTTTGCCCACCTGCCAATGATTCATAACGATCAGGGCCAGAAACTATCTAAGCGCCGCGATGCGGTGAGTGTGGTCGATTACGATCGCGCGGGTTATTTACCCGAAGCACTGCTTAATTATCTAGCGCGTTTAGGCTGGGGCCATGGTGACGATGAGCTGTTTACTATGGCGCAGTTTGTAGAATGGTTTGATCTAAAAGATGTTTCCGCCAGCCCAAGCCGCTTTGATAAAGAAAAACTACTGTGGTTGAATGCCCAGCATATTAAGGCCGCTGACACCGCTCGCCTTGCAGATTTGGCTAAGCGCTTCTTGGATGAAAAAGGGATCAATCTGACTTCTGGGCCCGCCTTGGCAGATGTAGTGGCACTGCTTAAAGAGCGAGTGCAAACCATTGTAGAGCTGGCCACAGAAGCCACGTATTTTTATCAGCCACTCACCCCTCCGGATGAGATTGTTGCTAAGCATTTAGGCGCAGACGATTTGGCGCGCCTTGCCGCATTTGCTGCTGAAATTGCCAGTTTGGAAGTGTGGGATACCGCCAGCATTTCTGCCTTTATAAAAGAGTTTTGCAAATCGCAGGGTGTGAAAATGGGCCAAGTGGGTATGCCACTGCGCGCCAAAGTATGCGGCACTACGCATACCCCCTCGGTAGATGCCGTATTGGCATTGCTTGGTAAGGCTGAAGTCTTGAAGCGCTTAGGCTAATAAATCTGTAGGGGCACGGCATGCCGTGCCCTAATTGCGGCTCTAAGCGGCTTGCTCTGGCTTTTGGGTTTTACTTGCTAAGAAATCGTCCAAACCTTTTTGTACTAATTCATAGGTTTTGTCCACATTACTGGCAATGGTTCCATCGAGCACTTGCAAGCTTTTAAGTATGTCTTTGGCTTGTTTAAAGCCTTCTTCTACACCGCCACGAATCACCTTAGTAAATTCTGCGGCTATTTTATCGGGGTCTTGCCCAGGTCTTTGCTTGGCAAATGCTTCATAAAACCCAGTGGAAAGCGCAACAATTCGCCCTGCGGTCCCTTCGGGGGAATTATCTTGGCTCATCGCATTTTTAATTGCGTCATCGCCAAACTCAGGTTTTAGTGCATCATTAATTTTATCAATGGCATTCCGAAATAGCAGTTGCATTGGCTTATCACCGCTGCTGATCGATACCTGTAAAGAAGCTTGCAAAATCTGCTGATTGGTTTGAGCACGAACACTGGCTTCGGTGGGGGCTGGTTTTTTTTCTACATCTTTGGTGTCTTTACTGTCTTTTACAACGGTAGCATTGCTTGCGGCATTTGTTTGCGAAACAGAGTTAATCACGATAAAACTCCCTATCAAATTTCTGCATTACAGATATGCTAGTTTATCGGCAGTAATCATGGATAACTTCAGCATTAGTCTGGCATGGCTGATCAACGGCCAAAGTTCTCTGCGACTTACTTCCGTTTACCCACATAGCATTCATGGCTATGCTGCGCGCCTGCTTTTCTTTCTATTGGTTTCGAATGTCTCAGCCTCAGCACCCTCACACCATTCTTGAAGACTTTCAAGGGTTACTTACCGGCGTTTTACTTATGGCGTTGGCAATTCAATTTTTTAAGCAGGCAGGATTACTTACCGGCGGGGCTACAGGCTTAGCATTTTTGCTGCACTATATTGCGCATTGGCCATACGGCACGGTGCTATTTTTGATTAATTTACCGATTTATATATTTTCTTATCGCATGTTAGGTAAGGAATTTACGCTTAAAACTTTTGCCTGCGTTGCTTCCTTGGCGCTACTTTGTGGATGGCTGCCAAATTTAATTAATTTGGGTGATATTAATCCCGTGTTCGCTGGATTAATGGGCGGTTTATTAGCGGGGGTGGGTATTTTAATGCTGATTCGGCACAAGGCTAGCTTAGGTGGTGTTACTGTATTGGCGCTTTATCTGCAAAAGCGTTTTGGTTGGCGCACGGGCTATGTGCAATTAGTGTTTGATTTGTTTATCTTATGCGTAGGCTTTGGTGTGGTTGATCATAAGCAGCTGTTTATTTCTGTACTTGGCGCATTTGCCTTGAACTTAGCGATTGCTATTAATCATCGGCCAGATCGCTATCTTGGTATGTGAGCTTTGCGTTTAAAAAATAAAAAAAGGCCATTTAATGGCCTTTTTTTATTAATGCTAGGTAAAACACTCTGGATATAGAGTTTTTTTCCTATTGCTTAGAATAGAAGTTATGCATTTGCGGCTTTACGACGGTGGGTAAATATCGCAATTAAGCCTAAGCCTATTAAGGCATAGGTTTCAGGCTCAGGCACAGGTGCTGCCACCATCCCTGTGCCTTGAATCCCCATTAAATCAAATCCTGGTGATGCACCTGCACTGCCATGGCTTTTAAGCATAATTTGGCTAATTGCACTGGTTAAGGTAAGAAACGATGCCTGTGGTCCAAGCCCTACACCGCCGCCTTCCGTTACTGTGCCGATTAGGCTCCACGCTGAGGCGCTATTTAAGCGGCCAAATACACTGGCTACTTCATTTGCGCCATTGGCAACACTGAAAATACCGATAGTGCCCGTGGCTTGTTGCCCATTAAATCCGTAGGTGGCCATATAGTCTTGAGGCAAAGAAACCCATTCGCCAGTAACGGGTGTGCCAGTGGCGATAGTTGGGTTTACAGAGACTGGATATGCGCTCTTAAAACCACCTTGCGCGCTGGCGCTTTTATTTATACCTATACCATCAGTAAAGCTAATAAATTGATCAACATAAGAATTTGTTGCGTATGCAGCACTGCTTATTATTGAAAATAGAGCAATAGCGGCTATTTTTTTTAATGTGTTCATTATTTTTTCCAATTTAAAATTAAGTTATTTTTTGAAATGGTCATTTAATGATTAAATATTTTTTAAATGCTAGAAGGGTTTTTGTATTTGCTAAGTAAATAAAACCCTCCTGTTGATCTTTATTTGATTGCCTTGTTTGTCTTTGTACCTAGAGTGCGATGCCATTTCAATGTGTGATTACGTGTGTGTTTTTTATCTGGTATTAGCGAGATATAAAGAAAAAAGAGGCATTACCTAGCACAACTCATCGATGTATATAAAATCAATTAGTACGTGGGTTTTTTGTGTGGATATTGAGCCTGATGTGGCTCTAAAGGTAAGTTTTTTGGGGGTGATTATGTGAAATGAAAGTATTTTTACTTTTTATTGCAAGAATTATTGGTATCAGCCAAAAATGCCGTAGCGTGAATTGTTTCACACTTAAATTATTTGATAATTTATGGATTGATTGAAGTTGCGTAGCGGCATAAGCAACAAGGCATTGCCCCACAAGCAGCTCTGCAGTGTTATTACCGCCAAGACTAGGGGCGGTGCTTGCTGCGCCTTGCTATATCTTGAGTGCACCGCGCCCTCAAGAAGTTTGTGCTCAATTTGTAAGGCCCAGCATTTTTAGCAAAATACTGGGCCTTTATATAATGAATGCTGATGTACGCGCTTATTTTCCTGCTAATTTTTCCGCAATGGCCTGCAAAGCGGCAGGGCGGTTGGCGCAGCAGCTCAAGCGGCCTGCCGCTTGGGGGGCTAAATCTAAGTCATAAGGTAACCGCCCTGCGATCAGCCATAGTTTTTCTTGTGGCAATGAAGCAATCAAGGCCTGCTGCTCTGGATTAAGCGTTGCGTTAAAAGAAACAAAAATAATTTGCTGTGCAAGGGCCGCTTGCGTGAGGGCTGTATCAAGCTCTGCTGCATCGGGTCTTAGCGCAATCCACTGCTCGCTAACCGTGAAACCTAGCTCGTTTAAAGGCTGTGCTAGCGAGTTGCGCGCTTCTGGCGTTTTACCTAGAGCCACTTCATCTATTTCTGTATGCGTACGCACTTCAGCGCTGATTAAAAGCACTGGCTTATTTTTATCTAATGGTTGAGCGCTGCCAGTAATGGCGGCTTGGTGTACGCGTTGCGATAGCGCCATGCTGCTGGCCGCTTGTAAAGACGGCACTAAACTTGCCCAGTTTTGCATCTGATATTGCTGTTTTAAAGCCAAAATACGCAGTACTGATGCATCGATCTGGGCAATATCAATTTCGCCCGCTTCAACTGCAGCTTGCACGGCGGCTAAGGCAGCGGTTTGTGTGCTTGGCGTGTGCGAAATCAGCACAATATCTGCACCTGCCCTAACGGCTTGCACCGCTGCTGCCACCGTACCCACGCCTTTGGCAATGGCATCCATTTCTAAGCAATCGGTAATTACTACGCCTTTAAAGCCCAATTCCTTCCTTAATAAGCCACTGAGTACCGCGTGGGAAAGCGTGGCAGGGATAGATAAATCTGGCTCAATGGCAGGAAAAGCCACATGAGCCGTCATCAAGGCATCTAGCCCCGCATTAAATGCCGCACAAAATGGCGCTAGCTCTACCGCATCTAAACGTGGCCTATCGTGTGCCACCACCGGCATGCCCACGTGTGAGTCCACCGCGGTATCGCCATGACCAGGAAAATGCTTGCCGGTGGCCGCCATGCCTGCCGCTTGCATACCGCTTAATGCCGCTAGGCCAAATTGGCAAACTTCGCTGGCGGTTTCGCCATAGGCACGCACGCCAATCACAGGGTTTTGCGCATTGTTATTAATATCTAATACCGGCGCAAAATTAATATTAATGCCTAGCGATTTAAGCTCCGCATTGCCAATTTGGCTGAGCGCCGCACAATCTACCACGCTAGCGGTATTTTTAAAGGCCATTGCTGATGGCAGCGGTGTGACGCCATCTTCAATTCTCATCACCATCCCGCCTTCTTGATCAATACCTATTAATAGTGGCACGGGGCTAAAGCGGGCATTGATTTGCTGCAACTGTAAATTTAAAGCGGCTACTTGCTCTGTATTCGCCACATTGCGCCTAAATAAAATAACGCCGCCAATCTGCTGCTGTTTAAGCATTGCTTCAATATGCGTATTAGTTACAAAGCCATCAAAACCCACCATAAACATTTGCGCCACTTTTTGGCTAAGGGTGAGCGACTGTAATAGATCTGCAGTGTGCATGGTATGGCTCCAATAGGGATCGAGTGAAAGCTTTGCAAAAGCAAGCGGCTAAATTGATAAGTAATGTCCTTATTGTAAAACGCTAAGTAGCTTAAGTCCTATGTGGCTTTGTGATTTGACAAGCTGGGCAAAGCTGTAATCAAGGGTAGATGAAACGGCAGGTGCGCTTGAAGATAAGCCTTGGCGTATGACGATGCTCCATTGATTTCGTTTGGCAGGCCAATTCCAATTAAAAAACAATAATCGTAAGATTTTGTTAAGTTTGCTTACAAAATATTGAGCTGGGTGTAATTATGTCGGGTGTTGCTATTTTTGGTCTTAAATCAAGTTGATTAATTAATATCATTAAATTCTTATTTGTTAATAATTAATAAAAACAAAGCGTTATGATTTTATAAAATAATGACAACCACCGTTTGCCCTTTGCAGCAAGGCTAAGTTTCGTTTTGTGATTGCTATCACATTTTTAAATTTAGGGGAGGAGAACAATGCATTTGTCCGAGGTGCGATCCATTATGGAAAAGCCCTGGCGAGAAGCTGGACTATAGCTTACATAAACTTTTTGGAGTACGTAAAAATGGCAACTGCAGCAGCATTAGCATTCGTGCAAAAATTATATGTCGCTTACTATCAACGTCCAGCCGATTATGCTGGGCAGCAATTTTGGGCGGAAAAATTTGACAAAGAAGGCGGTGCATCGGCTATTGCCAGCGCATTTGCCACCTCCGCAGAATCTGTAACGCTGTATGGCACTCAAGCCTTGGCAGCCCAAATCAGCGCTGTTTACCAAGCAGCTTTTGGCCGTGCAGCAGAAACAGCAGGCTTGCAATTTTATATCAATGAAATTAGCCAAGGCCGCTTAACCGTTGGCACCATGGCTGTGGCTGTGTTGAATGGCGCACTGGGTGTGGATTTAACCACCTTAAATTCTAAACTGGCCGTTGCTGATGCTTACACTACAGCAGCATCTGATGCCGCGGGTATTTTGAAATACGTAGGTACTACAGCAGCAGATACCGCGCGTACTTTCCTTTCCGCGGTAACGACGGTGAATAAAGCGGCGCAAACAGCAGCAGTAACGACCAATTTGAATTCAATTGTGGTAGCAGGCAATAGTTTTACCCTGACTACTGGGATTGATAACTTTGTAGGTGGCGCAAGTAACGATAGCTTTAGTTCTACAGCTGTTGGTGGTTTTGGTCCGCTGGACAATCTAGATGGTGGTGCAGGAACTGATGTTTTAACAGTTTCAGATACCACGGCCATTGCTACTTCTTCCAGCCAAGTAATTAAAAACATTGAAACCGTGACCTTGTCGTCCAGTGCTGGTGTAACGGCAGATATGTCGACTTGGACTGGGTTAACCAAGGCCACGGTGAGTGGTGTAGGCGCGATGACAGTTACTGCGGCTGATACTGCCAATGTTAGTGTTTCTACTTCAGGGGCTGGTAATGTGGCCGTGATTGGAACAGGTGGTGATTTAGCCGTTGTGGCAGGTACAGGTAATGTGACCATTGGCGGAACTACAGTCGCTAATAAGCTATCTTCTGTGAGTGTCACTAATGGTGCAGCAGTGGCAATTACCGACCGTAGTGGCACAGCTGCTGCAACAGGTAGTACCTTGAAAACAGTGTCAGTAAGTGCAGCAACAGGCGCCACTACAATTACAGGTGATGGTGTAACTACGGTAAATCTGAGTAATTTAACGGCAGCAACAACAGCTAATAACGTGTTATTAACCGCTACAGCAGCAACGCGCGCCCTAGTGCTTAATTTAAATGGTGTGGATGAAGGTGCTGCGGGTACGGATGTTGGTACGACGGTTATTACCGATGCAGAAGCAACCTCTTTGACTATTAATGCGACGGGTAGCAAATCATTCGACGTAACAGCTACTACAGCAAAAGCCGTATCACTTGCCGTAAAAGCAGATGTAGATTTGCAAGTGGATGCATTGGGCAGCGCTGTTTCAACTTCGCTTAATATTTCAGGCGCAGGTAAATTTACTGCTGACGCACAAACGTTAACTGCAGCAGGGATTGTGACGAGTACCAGCACGGGTGGCGTAATTCTTACCACAGCCTTGGGGGCAGGCCAGCAGTTTGTAGGTACTGCATCTAGCGGCGCAGATACGATTACCATAGCGGCATCAACAGTTGCTCACACCACGGGTGCAGGTAACGATACGGTAACAGCAGGCATTATGGGGACTGGCGGTAGTGTAAACGGCGGCGATGGCACAGATATCTTGTCGGTTGCCTCTGCAACAGCCGTTGCTGTGACTGTAACAACCGCTGCCAATGCGGCTAACTACACCAATTTTGAAACATTACGCCTCAATGATGGTTTGGGCGCTTCGATTGATGCAACAAAGCTGGTGGGTGTGAATGCAATTAATGTGCATGGCGCGGTGACAACAGGCGCTGTTGCTACCGTAAACACAGGCACAACAGTAGGTTTAGGTGCTAACTCGGCCGGTACCATCGGCTTTACAGCTACCCCAGCTTTAAACACTAACGCGTTGACCTTGAATACTAACGGTTGGGATGTCGGTGGCCTGATTACTACAACTGGTGTAGGCACATTAAACCTGAGCAGCGGTACAGCAACGGTTGCGGTTGCCAACTCAGCCACCACTCTGGGATTGGCATTTGATGCGGCTACATTAACAGGTGGTCTGACTATGGCCGGCTTGTCTGGCGGTACTTTGGGCACGCTCAACCTAACAGGTAGCAATGACATTTCCTTTGGTGCTGCAATTACCGGCGCTTCCACAATTAATGCTTCTGCATTAACGGGCGCCTTAACTATGTTTGCAACGGGTGCGGTTACAGCTTCAATTACCGCAACGGGCGGCTCGGGTGCTGACTCCTTGGTTGGCTCTACCGTAGCAGATACACTGGTCGGTGGTGCAGGTAATGACACCTTAGCAAACGCTGTGACGACTACGGCTGCAACTGCCGCAGATTCATTAACAGGTGGCACAGGCGCAGATAACTTCATCTTGCGTGGTGATACTGCATCGGGCGCGGTATCTACCATCATTAACACAGCATCTCGTGTAACAGACTTTGCTATTGGTACTTCGGTAGCAACTTCAGATGTACTACAGTTGTCCGCAACGGCAGCTAACTACTCTGGGATATCAGCATTTAATGGTACCGTAGTAGCAGCAGCAGCAGGGGCGACTGTGGTGCAATCTGTGGCACAAAATGCTGCTGCAACTGCATTAACGGCTGGTCTTGATTTGATTAAATTGACCACTGGTGTAGCAACGACTGGAACGTTGCAAGTCGCTTTTAACACTGCAATTGGTACAGGAACTGTTACGGGCTTAACTGCAGGTGCTGATGTCTTTGTTTCTTTGTATGACACCACTAATAGCCGCATGTTGGTTCTGGCTGTTGATTCAACAAATACGACAAACACAGTTGTGGAAACAGGTGATGCAGTTACTTTGATTGGCTCCATTGATATGAGCGCAGCAGATTACGCACTCTTTAGCAATGCTAACCTGGCCATTATTGCCGCGTAATACCGTAAGCCTTAAGGTTTTGTAGGGTGTTAATAAGCTCGAACGTGCGACGTTCACGTAGCTCAGAAAGGCGAATTGCACCGTATTTAAATCGCGACGCTAACCCAACCCCGCATCTGCCCCAGATGCGGGGTTTTTATTTTTAGGGTGTAACGTGGCTTATAAATAAACTCTCTACTTCTAGGAGAGGGAAGATGGCTATCGTGATTAGCAATCAACATCTAGTGGCTATTGCGGGAAAGCCAACAAAGCTAATGCCTGATTTGGCGCGGTGGATCAATACGCTTTGCCCGCAGTATCAGATTGATAGCCCACAGGAATACGCGCATTTTTTAGCGCAGGCCTGCCATGAAAGTGATCACTTTAAAACATTTAAAGAATATGCCTCGGGTGCAGCGTATGAGGCGAGGGTGGATTTAGGCAATAGCAAAGCGGGGGATGGGATTCGTTTTAAAGGGCGGGGGATATTTCAAACTACGGGGCGGGCTAATTATTTGCAATTAGGTATTAAAAAAGGCCGCCGAGATTTATTTATTCATCACCCAGAATATTTGGAGCAAGCCGAATACGCGGTATGGAGCGCTTGCGAATATTGGGCCAGTAAAAATTTAAACGATGTCGCCAATCATGCGGATATGGATGTTTTAAAGAAAAAGTATCGTGGCAAGGTATTGGACGTGTCGCCCGTGGAGTTTATTAGCTTGACTATTAATGGTGGCTACCATGGCATTGAGGAAAGAAAGCGCTTTTATGCGCTTGCACAGCGGGTATTAAAATAAGCCAACCATATTATTTAGAGCAATGCATATAGTCTTTGCTGAAACACGAAAAACGGCGGGTTGCACCGCATACGTGCTAACCAAAGTCAAAAGCCTTTTTTATTAGTGCCTTCGGCACGTTAATTTAGCTGCGGGCGTCCCGCTGGACCTTCCTTTCTTGCGCGGCCAAGAAACGAAGCCAAAGAAGGCCGCCCCAAACAGC